>DDRC01000009.1 GCA_002342985.1 Flavobacteriales bacterium UBA2426 | reverse complement strand
GACGATGCCGACAAGCTCTGGGTGATCGCGTTGCTGAGCGGGCGGCGCCCGAAACGCCCGGTGACGAGCACGCAACTGCGCCAATGGGCCGCGGAGGTCAGCGGCATCCCGGACTGGCTCTTCGAGGCCAGCTACCACGTGGTGGGCGACTTCGCGGAGACCGTGACGCACATCGCGAAGCTGGAAGAGCGCATGGTGAAGCCCCTGGCGGAATGGGTGCGGTACGTGGAAGAACTGAAGGACTTGTCCGAGCAGGAGAAGGCCGCGCGCGTGAAGGCCGCGTGGGCTGGACTTGAGGGCATGGAGCTCTTCGTCTTCAACAAGATCATCACCGGAGGCTTCCGGATCGGGGTGAGCCAGAAGGTGATGGTGAAGGGCCTGAGCAAAGCCACCGGCGTGGGCGAGGATGTGCTGGCGCATCGGCTCATGGGCGACTGGAGTCCGCATACCACCACTTTCCACGACTTGGTGCTCGGCGCGAACGATGGTGACGACCACAGTCGCCCCTACCCCTTCTACCTGGCCTACGGCATCGAGGGTCCCGAGGGAACGGCCGCAGGTGCCGGGCTCGAGGACCTGCTGCCCCTGGGCGATCCGCTTGACTGGCAAGCGGAACATAAGTGGGACGGCATCCGCGGGCAGCTCATCGTGCGCGGTGGCCAGCACTATGTATGGAGCCGCGGGGAGGAGCTCGTCACCGACAAGTACCCCGAGCTCGCGGCCCTGAGCAAGGCCCTGCCCCATGGCACCGTGCTCGATGGCGAGCTCCTCGCATGGAAGGACGGGGCGCCCCTCCCCTTCGCCGAGCTGCAGAAACGCATCGGCCGCAAGAGCGTGGGCAAGAAGCTGCTCGCCGATGTGCCGGTGATCTTCATGGCCTATGACCTGATGGAGCATGCGGGCGAGGACATCCGCCAGCGGCCGCTGAGCGAACGGCGCGCGCTGTTGGAGGACATCGTGTCCAATGCGGGCCAGCCGATGCTTACCCTCTCGGCCACGCTGCCCTTCGCTTCGTGGGAGGAGATCGTGGCGCACCGCGAGCATGCGCACACCGCCAGCATCGAGGGCCTGATGCTGAAGCGGCTCAGTAGCACCTACGAAGTAGGTCGCCGCCGCGGCGATTGGTGGAAATGGAAGGTGGACCCGCTGAGCGTCGACGCCGTGCTCACCTTCAGCATGCAGGGCCACGGCCGCCGCGCCGATCTGTACACCGACCACACCTTCGGGCTCTGGCACAACGGTGAGCTGGTCACCTTCGCCAAGGCCTACAGCGGCCTCACCGATGCGGAGATGAAGGAGGTGGACGCCTTTGTGAAGAAGAACACGCTGGAGCGCTTCGGTCCGGTGCGGCAGGTGAAGGCCGAGCTGGTGTTCGAGGTCGCGTTCGAAGGCATCAGCGCGAGCACGCGTCACAAGAGCGGCGTGGCCGTGCGGTTCCCGCGGATCGCGCGCTGGCGGAGGGACAAGAAGGCGGACGAGGCGAACACATTGGACGACCTGAAAGCGATGATCAGATGATCGGACGATCAGATGATCAGAAAATGGCTGGCTCGGCGCAGCTCGATGCGTGGTTCGCCGCACAAGGCTGGACCGCGCAACCCTTCCAGCAGGAGGTGTGGGCACACATGACCCAAGGGCGCAGCGGCCTGCTGAACGCGCCCACCGGTACGGGTAAGACCTACGCCGTGTGGGGCGGTGTGGTGAACCACGCGTTGCTGCAACCTTCCAAGGCGCAAGGCCTGAAGGCCATCTGGATCACGCCCCTGCGCGCGCTGGCCGGCGAGATCGCCGAGAGCGCCCACCGGATGTGCGATGGCGTGGGCCTGGACTGGAAGGTGGGTGCGCGCACCGGCGACACCAGCACCAAGGAGCGCGCCGCGCAGAAGAAGGCCCTGCCTCAATTGCTCGTCACCACGCCCGAGAGCCTGCATGTGCTGCTGGCCACCAAGGGCTACGCCGAGCTTTTCAAGCACCTAGACTGGTTCATCGCCGATGAGTGGCACGAGCTGCTGGGCAGCAAGCG
Organism: Flavobacteriales bacterium UBA2426; assembly: GCA_002342985.1. GTDB lineage: Bacteria > Bacteroidota > Bacteroidia > Flavobacteriales_F > PHOS-HE28 > PHOS-HE28. The sequence continues at coordinate 525 of DDRC01000009.1, read as the reverse complement.
CGGCGTGCAGGTTGAGCTGGCCCTGAGCCGCCTGAAGGCCCTGCGGCCGCAGCTGGGTATCTGGGGCATCAGCGCGACGATCGGGAATCTTGAGGATGCGATGACGGTGCTGCAAGGCACGGCTCAAGGTTCCGATCTCGCTCAGCGCACTAGCACCGTCGACCCTCCGGGTCGACTAACGCCGGTGCTTGTTCGCAGTTCGATCAAGAAACCCATCGAGGTGCGCAGCATCATCCCCGAAGAGGTGGCGCGCTACCCGTGGGCGGGGCACCTGGGTCTGAAGCTGGCGCACCACCTGCTGCCCATCATCGAGCAGAGCACCAGCACGCTGATCTTCACCAACACCCGCGCGCAGAGCGAGATCTGGTACCACCACCTGCTGGACCTCGCGCCGGAGCTGGCCGGCACCATCGCCCTGCACCATGGCAGCCTGGACCGCGAGGTTCGCGAGTGGGTGGAGAAGGCGCTGGACGAAGGGCGGCTGAAGGCCGTGGTATGCACCAGCAGCCTCGACCTGGGCGTGGA
>DDRC01000124.1:14682-30484 GCA_002342985.1 Flavobacteriales bacterium UBA2426 | reverse complement strand
GGATGGAGCACACAAGTCTGGCATGTGCCATTTCCTCCAGGATACTCCGGAGCTGGCTACGGGTCAAACGATGTAGCAGGGTATCACCATCGACCAACCGCGACCAAGCAGATATCTATCAGCCTGCACATATGGTTGCGCGATGAAGGGGACTACAATTGGTTGGACACACCGCTGAATCGTCAACGGATGGCCATGATGATCGACTACATCTCTGAGAATTACTTCGAGTCCGTAGCCCCACCGTCTGATCCCGGCATACCCGACCTGGATTATTACCTGCAGGACACCCGCATTCAATTGAAGCTCGCTGATATTGTGTTCCGGAACAGCACATGGTGGTGGAGCGCTAACAATATTGGATGCACTGACTCGCAAGTCATGGAGGCGTGCTCCAATGCTGCACTGGCCGATCGACCCGACCTGAAGAACACCGTGCTCTGGCACGTTGTGGGCCCCTGGTCCTGCGGCTCGAGTTCGGGCACTGCTTGCAATCCGACACCAGGTAGTTTCTTTTGGGACAATCCCGCCTGGGTTGTGGTGCATGGCTCAGAGAACCCGAATTTCTGGGGACCTACGGATTGGCAATGGGGTGCTGTCGCCCAGCAATGGGCGCATGAATTCATGCATGCCATGGATCTTACGCACGTGTATGACTGGTCCGCGCCGCTCAATAGTGGACAGTTCGATTTCATGCCAGACGTGTTCTCCTGTTACCAGCAAGCACCGTGGTGCACCGTTCAGAATGTTGCGTCGCAATGCGCTTCGGGGCTTCCCTTCATCAACTATTGTCCCATGGGCGGCTTCAATGGTTGCGATGCAACCGCAAACGAATTCGATATCTGTACCAACAATGTCATGGCGCCGAGCGTCGGCTTTCATTCGAGCAACCTGCAGATGGGCCGGATGCACCGCACGCTATCGGTCACTCAAGTGAGCAAAGCCGCAGAAGGCTACAACGCCGACGCCATTCTCAGCTGGCCAACCCAATTCAACGACGGCGCTGTTTGGGCCTGGGACTTTCCGTTGAAGCTCTATCAGAACGTCCACGTGCGGAACAAGCAGATGCTGAAGATCACCTGCCGCACCGAGCTTGTCGGCGAGGCCAAGATCGTGGTGGAGCCCGGTGGCGTCTTGCTAATCGATGGCGGCACCATCACCAACGCCAGTTACAATGCGGAGGCGGGCTACTTCAATGCGCCATTCCGGGGCATCGAGGTATGGGGCAACGCGAATCAGGGTCAACAGGATGGACTGCAATCATGGTGGTGGCCCGGGGTCACCAACCTCGCCCACCAAGGCCTCGTCGTCATCAAGAACGGCGGCATCATCGAGAACGCCGAGACCGGCGTGTACCTCGGCAAGCCCGGTGACCCTACCAAGGCAGGCGGCGTGATCCGTTTCGAGGGCACTGCGACTGAGCCGCCCGGCGTGATCCGCAACTGCCGCACAGGTGTGAAGTTCGATCCCTACACCAGCCTTTCCAGCAATGGCCTGGTGGCCCTCAACAACCGCAGCACCTTCGCCCACGCCCGTTTCGAGTGGACCGAGGACTTCGACAACATCCACGGCAATAACAACCCTATTGCCCTGGCCGACCTCAACGGCGTGCGCGTGAGCTTCCGGGCCTGCACCTTCGAGCACAGCGGGCAATACCCGCAGTACAGCAGCGAGTTGGGCTACGGCATACGTGCGCACAATAGCACGGTATGGGTCATGGACGCCTGCCCGAACAACACGTGGAATTGCACCCTGGCGCAACGCGTGCCCTGCACCTTCACCGGCCTCGACCATGGCGTGCATGCCACGGCCAGCATGGGGCTGCCGCGCCTCAGCGTGCATCGCGCCCAGTTCACCAGCAACGTGTGCGGCGTGTATGGCGAGGGCCTGCGCAACCCCATGGTGCGCCATTGCACCTTCAACGTGGGCGAGCGGGCGGTGACGCTGGATGCTGCCGACGAGGCTTTATGGGCGCAGCATCACCGCGGCATCTTCTTCACGCATTGCAACGGCTTGCGTGTAATGGACAATGCGCTCACCGAGGCCAGCGAGCCCGCCGCGCCCACCGAGGGCATCGTGATCGGCTACACCACCACCGCCAGCGAGAGCATCCGCAGCAATACCGTGAGCGGCATGGACCGCGCCTATGTGGGCGAGGGCGTTAGCGCCAACCAAGCGGCACCCGCCGCCATCGGCCTGCAATTCCTCTGCAACACCAACAACGCCAACGGGGATAACATCTGGAGCAGGGTTGCACAAGACGCACCCGCAAGTGAAGCGCAGTACCATACGATACGCTTGAATCAAGGCTGGCAGAACATACCCGCCCTCAACTACCTGGACAATCACCCGCAGCCCCAATTGGGCAGCAACGACCCGGTGGACCTGCGGGTGGGCACGCAATCGCTGATCACCTATTGGCATGTGGCCGCTGGCCACTATGCGCCCACCAGCATCGCGGGCATGGCAGCCCCCACGCTCAGCGGTCCGCAAGTGCTCTACGGCTGCCCCATCATCATTAGCGGCGCCAGCGACCAATTGGCCCTGCAAGGCGAAGTGGAGCAGGCGCGGCAAGCCTACGCGGGCCTGCGCTTCCTCTACGCCAACCTGATCGATGGCGGCAGCACCGATGTGGTGCTCGACGAGATCGCTGCGGCCTGGCCGCAGGACTATTGGGACCTGCGCGCCTACCTGCTGAGCAAGAGCCCCTACCTGAGCGTTGACGTGCTGAAGGAAGCCATGCAGAAGGAGGGCTTCCCCGACGCCATGCGCGCCGAGATCTGCATCGCCAACCCCGAGGCCACCCAGAAGGAAGGCTTCCTGAAGTGGCTGGAGACCGAATGCACCCAGCCCCTGCCCGAGGCGTTGCTGGAGGCCATCGAGGCCAGCTGGGCCGTGAAGACCTACCGCGCCACCCTGGAGATGCAGATGGGGCAGGAGCACCTGCGCATGAGCGAGGCCGCCTACGCGCTGGCCGAGCTGCTGGCTGCCGACGATGAGGAGAACGGCACCGACCAGGCCGAGGAGCTGGCCGCACTGCAATTGCTGCGCACGGTGGAGGCGCGTTACGACGAGGCCCTGCTGCTGCTGGGCCGCCACCAGTACACCCAGGCCCGCGCCCTGATCACCGCGCTGCCCGGCGAACACGAGCTCAAAGGCAAGCAGGTGGACGAGCGCGCGCGCATGCTGACCTACATCGATTTCTTGGAGGCTGTGCACACCGATGGCCGCACCCCAGCGCAACTTACCGCCGCCGAAGTGGCGCAACTCCAGGCGTTCATTGATGTGGAGCACGACCGCCCCACGCAATGGGCCAGCCACCTGCTGTGCTACCACCACGGCATCTGCCGCAGCCCCTACACCGGCGATGCCGGACAAGAGCCGAAATCCCGAGTGCGTCGCCCCGCTGCTGCTGTCAAGGAACAGGCGCGCCTTGGGATCAAGCCCAACCCCGCCAACGCCTGGGTGGTCTTCACCTGCGAGTTGCCCGACTTGAGCGGGGAGGCGCAGCTGATTGTTCGGGACGTGATGGGGCGCGAGGCCTGGCGTGCCTCCCTCGGTCGCGGCAATGGCCAAGTGCTCATGGATACACGCGGTCTGCCCGCCGGCGCATACACGGTGGAAGTGGTCCAGGGAACAAGCCGCCTGCTGCCTGCTGAACGGCTCATCGTGCAACCATGAGGCGCAACACCATGCTTGCAGCCGCACTTTTTGCGGCTGCAAGCAGCGGCGCTCAGGCTCCATTGAGCGTTGACACACTGTTCAGGATGGACCTTCCCGCTCGAAACGTCAACTCCATAACGTTCTTGGCGAATGGGCAAATGTTGTTGTCCGGTAGAATGGAGTTTCCTGGCGAAACCAACCCACGCTACCTCGCGCGGGTATCAGCAAATGGGCAAAACGACCAGTCGTTCCCTTATTTGGAAGGGGGATCAAGGCTCACTGCTTGGAACGACCGCTTCTACGTGCAGGGCAGCCAGACGGTGCGCCGATTGCTTCCCAACGGGCAAATCGACCCGTCCTTCCAGCACATGAACTTCGACCCCTACTTCAATTCGGCACAGGGTGGCGACTACCATGTGTTCCCCGATGGGCGGGTGCTGCTGGGCGGCTATCACACCATCAATGCCCCGCACCTCGGCTACCAAGGCGGGTACAACCTGGTCTGGTTCTTTAACAATGGCCGCTTGGACACCACGCGCACGCACCGCACGGGCAACGGGGCGGTGTTCGGGATCAAGGAGTATCCAGCAGGCACATCCGGGGGCTTGGGCGGTAAGTTCCTCATCCACCAATGGGGCACGCAGTACGAAGGGCAGGCGGTGAGCAAGGTGATCCGCGTGCATGCCGATGGGAGTTTGGACAACAGCTTCAATGCGCCGATACCTCAGGGCTACATCTACGACATGCTGCCCCTGCCCGATGGGCGCGCGTATATCGCAGGCGAGTTCCGCCTGGAGAACGGGAACGACACCATTCAGCTGGTGCGCTTGATGCCAGATGGCAGCTTGGACCCGACGTTCAATAATGATCTGGCATTCGAGATCGACACGGCCCACCTCTCGAACAGCGCCGGCGTCCTGGATGTGCTTGATCTTGGCAACGGCCTGCTCGCCCTGGCCGGCGATTTCTCATCGGTAGATGGACACATCCGCGGGGGCCTGTGCATCATTGACACCACAGGCGCGGTGGTCACACACTACTTGGAAGGCGCCGGGTGCGGGAATTATGACTACCAGCTTGGCTTGATGACCATCACGTATGGTGTCATCAGCGGCATCACGCGCGCGCCCAGTGGCCATTACTACATCTGGGGCGCCTACCATGGCTACAACGATGGCACCACCAACGATACGCTGCAGCGCATGGTAACACGGTTGCATGGCGGGGAGATCGGGCTGGGGGTGGTGGAGGCTGAGCGCCAACAGCCGGTCCTGGGCTTGTCGCTTGCGCCCAACCCGGCCGATGCGTGGGTTGCCATCGACTACGACCTGCTCGGCGCTGGGTCTGGCCGCCTGGAGGTGCTCGACGCCTTGGGCCGCCGGGTGCATGAGCGCGCCTTGGGCGGCAGCAAAGCCCAGGTGGTGCTCGATACACGGCCCTGGGGCGAAGGGCTTTACACGGTGCGGCTCACGGATGGCAACGGCCGCATGCGCAGCGAACGCCTGATCGCGCGATGAACGCACTGCGCAAAGCACGGATGGTGCTGCTGGCGGCCACCATGGCCGCCAGCAGCGCAGCGGCGCAGGCGCCGCTGAGCCTGGATACCACGTTCCGAATGGACCTGCCCGCCCAGAATGTCTATTCCCTGCTCACGATGCCGAATGGGCAATTGCTCATATCGGGCAACATGAGGTTTCCGGGCGAGACCAATGTGTGGCCTCTTGCCCGCATCAATCCGGACGGCAGCCGAGATTTGAGCTTCCCATTCACCTACGGAGGCGCCAAGCTCACCCCATGGCAGGATCGCTACTATGTGGCCGGCAGCCAGACCGTAAGGCGCCTGCTGCCGAACGGAACGCTGGACAACAGCTTCCAGCACATGAACTTCGACCCCTACTTCAGTTCTCTTCAAGGCGGCGACTACCATGTTTACCCCGATGGGCGGGTGCTGTTGGGCGGCTATCACACCATCAATGCCCCGCATCTTGGCTACCAAGGCGCGTACAACCTGATTTGGTTCTACAACAATGGCCGCTTGGACACCACGCGCACGCACCGCACGGGCAACGGCGTGGTTTGGCGGATCAAGGAGTACCCGGCGGGCACGGCCGGAGGCCTGGGCGGCAAGTTCCTGGTGCACCAATGGGGCACGCAGTACGAAGGGCAGCCGGTGAGCAAGGTGATCCGGGTGCACGCCGATGGCAGCCTGGACAACAGCTTCAATGCGCCGATACCGTGGGGCTACATCTACGACATGCTGCCCCTGCCCGATGGGCGGGCGTATATCGCGGGCGAGTACCATCTGGAGAATGGCACCGATAGGGTCCAGTTGGTGCGGCTGCTGCCGGATGGAAGCCTGGACCCCTCGTTCAACAACTGGCTAGCTTTTGAAATTGACACGGCGCACTTGGCAACCCATCCGAGCGTGATAGACGTCTGTGAGCTGGGCTCCGGTCTTCTCGCGCTAGCTGGCGACTTCAACACCGTCGAAGGCTACGCGCGCGGTGGTCTTTGCATCATCGATACCACCGGGCAAGTGGTTCCCTTCTATGCCGATGGCGCCATGTGCGGCAACTACGACTATCAGATGGGCATGCAAACGGTCACCTATGGCGCACTCTCGGGCATCACCCGCGCGCCCAGCGGCGATTACTACATCTGGGGCGCCTACCACGGCTACAGCGATGGCACCACCAACGATACGCTGCAGCGCATGGTGACCCGGTTGCATGGCGGGGAGATCGGGCTGGGGGTGGTGGAGGCTGAGCGCCAACAGCCGGTCCTGGGCTTGTCGCTTGCGCCCAACCCGGCCGATGCGTGGGTTGCCATCGACTACGACCTGCTCGGCGCTGGGTCTGGCCGCCTGGAGGTGCTCGACGCCTTGGGCCGCCGGGTGCATGAGCGCGCCTTGGGCGGCAGCAAAGCCCAGGTGGTGCTCGATACGCGGCCCTGGGGTGAAGGGCTTTACACGGTGCGCCTCACGGATGGCAACGGCCGCATGCGCAGCGAACGCCTGATCGCGCGATGAACGCCCTGCGCACATCACGGACGGCGCTGCTGGCGGCCCTGGTGGCCGCCGGCAGCGCTGCCGCGCAATTGCCGCTCAGCGTGGATACCACCTTTCGCGCGGGCCTGCCCTCCCAGAACGTCTATTCGGTTCTGCCGCTTGCTGATGGCAAGGTGATCATCAGCGGCCAACTGCAGTTCTCCGATCTGCCCAACCAGCGTGCTGGTGCGCGATTGCTGCCCAATGGTCTGCGCGACCCGTCCTTCAATCAGGGTTTCTTGCCCATGGGCGGCAAGCTCACGGCCTGGAGCAACAAGTATTACAGCGGAAACGGTCAGGGGCTTCGTCGCTTCCTGATGAACGGGAGTATCGATACGGACTTCAACTTCATTGGGCAGTGGCAGCAGATCAGTGCGTTGCAGGGCGGCGACTATCACGTGTACTCCGATGGAAGCGTGCTGCTGGGGGGGTACTACGACATCATCGACCCTGCGCACGGCTACTACCAGGGGGTGGGCTACAACCTGGCGTGGATCACGGCCGAGGGCCGTTTGGACACCACGCGCACGCACCGCACGGGCAACGGGGCGGTGTTCGGGATCAAGGAGTACCCGGCGGGCACGGCCGGAGGCCTGGGCGGCAAGTTCCTGGTGCACCAATGGGGCACGCAGTACGAAGGGCAGCCGGTGAGCAAGGTGATCCGGGTGCACGCCGATGGCAGCCTGGACAACAGCTTCAATGCGCCGATACCGTGGGGCTACATCTACGACATGCTGCCCCTGCCCGATGGGCGGGCATACATCGCTGGCGAGTTCCGGCTGGAGAACGGGAACGACACCATTCAGCTGGTGAGGTTAATGCCCGATGGCAGCTTGGACCCGGCGTTCAATAATGATCTGGCATTCGAGATCGACACGGCCCACCTCTCGAACAGCGCTGGCGTACTGGATGTGCTTGACCTTGGCAACGGCCTGCTCGCCCTGGCCGGCGATTTCTCATCGGTAGATGGACACATCCGCGGTGGCCTATGCATCATCGACACCACAGGCGCGGTGGTCACACACTACCTGGAAGGCGCCGGGTGCGGGAACTATGACTACCAGCTTGGCCTGATGACCATCACGTATGGTGTAATCAGCGGCATCGCCCGCGCGCCCAGCGGCGATTACTACATCTGGGGCGCCTACCACGGCTACAGCGATGGCACCACCAATGACACGCTACAGCGCATGGTAACGCGGTTGCATGGCGGGGAGATCGGGTTGGGGGTGGTGGAGGGCGAGCGCGCCAAGCCAGGCCTGCGGCTTAGCATCAAGCCCAACCCCGCCAACGCCTGGGTGGTCTTCACCTGCGATCTGCCCGACTTGAGCGGGGAGGCGCAATTGATCGTGCGGGACATGATGGGGCGCGAGGCTTGGCGCGCTTCTATCAGCCGTGGCAATGGCCAAGTGCTCATGGATACGAGTGGGCTGCCCGCCGGCGCATACGTGGCCGAGTTGCTTCAAGAGGGCCAGCGCCTGCTACCAGCTGAGCGGCTCATCGTGCAGCCATGACCTTCGGTTGAGAAGCACTAGCGCCCGTAGAGGTTTGCCACCCACGGTGTAAACCGGGCCGCACGGTGCAGTGCTGCATGCTGCCGCCATTGCACATCTATCCCCTGCTGGTTCAGGGTTGAGCAACCCCCAACCGCAGATTCAACCGGCAACCTTCAACATGCCAAGCCCTCACCCCCTCAGCAACCCCATCATCCGGTAGCTCATGTCCATGAACATCACCTTGGGGTTGGCGTTGCGCTCAATGTGGGTGTGGGCGGCCTCCAGTTCGCGGCGGATGCCTTCGGCGTTGCGCTCGTTGAGCAGCCGGCTGAAGTTGTTCACGAACTCCAGCTCCTGGCCCGCCACGCGCACCAGGGCCGGCGCCTGCATCCATTGCAGCGTGCATTGGCGCATGATGAACAGGCCGTAGCGCATCAGGGCCTTCTGCCATTCGCGGCCGAACTTGGCGAAGCCCTCGCCCAGGTCGACAGCCACTGGCACCTCCCGCTTGTAACACGCCCGCAGCCAGTCGCGGAAGAAGACGAAGTGCTCCTCTTCGCCCTTGCCGGCCATCTCCATGGCCTCCAGCAGGTCCCCCTCGCTGCGGGCTGCGATGGCCTTCGCCTCCTCCGCCCCGAGCTCCGGGAACCGCTCGCGCAGGGCTTCTGCCAGCTCATCAGGGGGCAGGGTCGGCACCTTCACGAGCTGTGCCCGGCTGAGGATGGTGGCCAGCAGCTGCTCCGGGTCCGAGGCGACGAGCAGGAAGACGGTGTTGGGCTCAGGCTCCTCCAGCACCTTCAGCAGCTTGTTCGCCGCAGGGGGATCCATGAGCTCCGGCATCCAGATGAGCATGACCTTGTGGCCGCCGCGGAAGCTCTTCAGGCTCAGCTTGCGCTGGATCTCCTGGGCGATGTCCACCCCCATGCGCAGCTGCTTGTTCTCGCTCTCGAGCCCTTCGCGCCAGCGCTCGATGTCGAGGTAGGGCTCCGTCAGCACCGCCGTGCGCCAGTCCGCCACGAAGGGCTCGCAGGCCTTCACTTTCTCCGTGAAGAAGATGGGGAAGGCCAGGTGCAGGTCCGGGTGCTCCAGCTTGGCCGTCTGCAGGCAGGCCTGGCATAGTCCGCAGGCATCGGCCGCACCGCGCGCCTCGCAGAGCAGGTATTGCGCATAAGCGATGGCCATGGGCAGGTTGCCGCTGCCCCGCGGGCCCACGAAGAGCTGGGCATGGGGCACTCGGCCTTCGCGGATGTTGCCGATCAGCTTCGCCTTCAGCGCCGCATGGCCGATGACCTGTGAGAAGAGCACGGAGCAAAGCTAGGCGCGCGCCGGATGCCTCGTGTCGGACTGGAAGGCCGGAGCGCCGCTCGGTGAACGGGACCTGCGGGATACTTTCGCGGCCATGTTGACGATGGACTCCTACTCTTTCGCAGGCAAGAGGGCGCTGGTGCGCGTTGACCTCAATGTTCCCCAGGATGCCAATGGCACCGTGACGGACGACACCCGCGCCCGCGCCATCGTGCCCACCGTGAACAAGATCCTCAACGACGGCGGAAGCGCCATCCTCATGAGCCACCTGGGCCGCCCCAAGGGCAAGGTGAACCCGGCCATGAGCCTGAAGCCCGTGGCCGATCACCTCAGCGGGCTGCTCGGCAAGGCCGTTCTCTTCGCCACCGATTGCGTGGGCCCCGATGCCAAGGCCAAGGCCAAGGCGCTCAAGCCTGGCGAGGTGCTGGTGCTGGAGAACCTGCGTTTCCACCCCGAGGAGGAGGGCGGCGACGAGGCCTTCAGCAAGGCGCTGAGCGAGCTCGGTGACGTGTACGTGAACGATGCCTTCGGAACGGCACACCGCGCCCATGCCAGCACCACCATCGTGGCCAGGTTCTTCCCCACGGCCAAGCTCTTCGGCTACCTCATGCAGGCCGAGATCGACAGCGTGGGCAAGGTGCTTGGCAACCCCCAACGCCCCATGACCGCCATCGTGGGCGGCAGCAAGGTGAGCAGCAAGATCGAGGTGCTGCAGAACCTCATCGGCAAGTGCGACGAGCTCATCATCGGCGGCGGCATGGCGAACACCTTCGTGAAGGCCATGGGCGGCCAGACCGGCGCCAGCCTGGTGGAGGACGACCTGCTCGAGACCGCGCGCGGCATCATCAAGGAGGCCGATGCCAAGGGCGTGAAACTGCACATCCCCACCGACGCCGTGGTGGCCGACGCCTTCGCCGAGACGGCCAATACCGACCAGTGCGCCGCCGACGCCGTGCCAGACGGCTGGATGGCCCTGGACATCGGCCCCAAGAGCGTGGACGCCTTCCGCGCCGCCATCCTGCGCAGCAGGACACTGCTGTGGAACGGCCCCATGGGCGTGTTCGAGATGAAGCCCTTCCAGCAAGGCACCGTGGCCATCGCACAAGCGGTCGCCGAAGCCACCGGCAAGGGCGCATTCTCGCTCGTGGGCGGCGGTGACAGCGTGGCCGCGGTGAACCAATTCGGCCTCGCCGAGAGGATCAGCTACGTGAGCACCGGCGGCGGCGCCATGCTCGAGTACCTGGAGGGCAAGGTGCTGCCGGGAATCGCGGCGGTTCAGGGGTGACATGCCCGACCTTCGTGCGGTGCGCGACAGGCGGCCTTGCCGCTGATTCCGCCCGCGCCGCCGAGGCCTGATGGCACCCATCACCAATACGGGAACCGGCCGAGCGCTCTGGCTCCTGTTCGGGGTGGCGCTGGTGCTGCGCGCCGCTTTCGTGCTGCACCACGCGCAGCTGGGCTGGCAGCTCCGGTTCGACCCCGGCTACTACCTCGCGCTCGCGGAGAGCCTCGGCCACGGCGCATACTCGCTCTTCCACCCGCGCCATATCCCCGATACCACCCGCATGCCGGGCTACCCGGCGCTCATCCACCTGCTGGGTGGCTCCATCCCGGCGGTCCTCGGTGTGCAGGTGCTGGTCTCCGCTTCCAAGGTGCTGCTCGTCCATCGCTTGGCCGGTCTCCTCCGGTTCCCGAACCGGGCCGCGCTGGCGGCAGCCGGGCTCATGGCGGTGGAGCCCGTGGATATCCTGCTGGCGGGCAGCGTGCTCACCGAGGCCTGTTTCACCGCAGCGCTCCTTGCAGGAGTGGTGGTCCTGGCCGGCACACCGTCCCTTCGCCACGCGGCGGTCGCGGGGGCGCTCTTCGCGCTGGCCGCCTGGTTCCGCCCCACAGGGCTACCGCTCGCGGCCTGTGCCGCCGCGGCAGGGCTGCTCTTGTGGCGAAGGCCTGTGTCCGCCATGGCCGTCTTCATGGGCACCGCCATCCTCCTGGTGCTGCCCTGGATGGTCCGCAATCAGCGGGAGACCGGTCGATTCATCCTTTCCGACAGCGGGCCGGTGGCTGCGGCCTATTTCCACGTGCCGCAGGTGCTCGACGCCGCCCATGACCCGCAGGCCACCGCCTACCGCAGCACGCTGGATGCCCGGGCATCCAGCACCGATTGGGAGGACGCCACGGCCGTCACGGGCTACTTCACGGCCCTGCGCGGCGACCTGCGGATCACCTTCGCGGCACATCCTTGGGCGTGGCTCCGGGTGCAGGCGCGCGAATCGGCATTCATCCTGCTCGCGCCCGGAAGGGGCCATATCCAGACCTTCTTCGGAGACGGCAGCGGATCGGCCTTGCTGCAGGCGGTCTCCGCCATCTACTCTGGCCTGGTGGCCCTGGCGCTCGGCCTGGGCTGCTGGCTGTGGATCATCCGCCGCCCCCCGGCAGGCTTGTTGGCGGTAACGGCTATCGCGCTCGCTGTGCTGTTCCTTGGCGGCATCTCCACCACCGACGCCCGGTTCAAGAATCCGGCCATGCCGTTCCTGCTGCTGGGCGTGGCGTGGATGGCAGAGGCATGGCTCGCACCGCTCATGGAGGCGCTGCTTCGGGGACAGGCCGCACGACCCGCGCCCAAGCCGCGCCGCAGCCGCTGAATGAGCGCTCAGGGCACGGGGTCGGATGGCACCCCGCCCGCTTCCTCGCGGATCCGCTCCACCGCCCACTGCACCCACTTGGCCTGGCCGACGGCCGGCACCAGCACAGGGGCAAAGGCTTGCAAGGGAGAATGGAGCGCAGAGCCTTCGCGCACCGCGGCGGGAGGCATGGCGCCATCGGAATAACCCAGCACCAGGTTCAGCAGCACACTAAGGGTGAATGCCGAGCGCACCGTGGCGAACAGCGCTCCCGAGATGCGGTTGGGCAGGCCCAACTCCACGAGGTCGACAGCCGAGGTGATCAGGCGGGCGAGCAGATGCACCCCCACCAGCACCGCAGCGAAGGTGACCAGGAAGCCGAGCGCCGTTTCATCGGCTCCTATGCCGACCGCCGAAGCGACCTCTGCGCTGTACCGTGCCGCCGCCCAGAGGCCTGCCACCAGGGCCAGCAGCGAGGCCAATTCCACGATGAAGCCACGCCTGAAGCCCCTCCAAGCCGCAAACGCCAAGAGGAGGAGAATGCCCAGGTCCAATCCATTCATGGGCCGTGAAGGTGATGAAATCGCGGAGGACGAACTTCGCGCCCCGACCCCCCTCCTCCATGGACCTTGCATTCGAGAAACGATGGCGTGACTTGGTGGCTTCGCTCTCCAAACGCTTCGACGCGGGGACGATGGACCTGAATGCCCTCCTCTTCCTCATCGGCGTGCAGGAACTCGGCCAGGGAGCGCGTGAGTTCAAGAAGGACGAGAAGGTGAACCTCATGCACATCGCGATCTGCGTGGTGCTGATGCCCTACGGGTACTACCGCGAACTGGGCCGCGATGCCGATGGGTGGCCGCACTTCGAACGTGTGAGGGAACTGCCGCCGCTGGGCCCCGAGGAGCAGGAGCGGCTGATGAAGGAGGCCGTACTGGCCTATTTCGAAGCGGCGTGAGGCGCGCGGCTACTCAGCGGGAAGGATGATCACCGTCTCCTCGTTGTCCTTCTCCTCCTCGATCTTGATGATGCCTTCGCCCACGAGCGTGTCGTAGGTGCAGAGGATGTCGAGCACCGCGAATCCGCTCTGGCCCTTCTTGTAGAATTCCGAATAGTCGAACTCCGCGCGGCCGCTGCCATCGGTGTTCCTCTCCTTGTTGAGCCGGTTGGGGTCACCCAACGGATACGCGGGGTCCGCATAGAGCTTCACCAAGGCATCGGGCACCACGGTGCCATCCTCCTTCTTCACGGTGATGATGGCCTTGGTGGGCTTGTCCTTGTTGCAGGCCGGGAGCAAGAGCGCGGCCACGACCAGCACCATGGCGCTGGCAAGAGCGCTACGGAGAAGGGATGAGGTCATTGGGGTACTTTTGGGCCTTCTGTCCAAGGCGTTGCGGATGTCAAATGTAAGCGAGGGCCGTCACGCACGGCAAAAGCGAGGGTGGGCTGTGGCCCTGTTCGCCGCCCTGGCCCTGCAATCCATGACGCACGCGCAGCCCACGGCGGCGCCCACCCGCCCGCTCGTAGAGATACGCACGGACTTGGGCCCCATCGTCGTGGCCCTGTTCAACGAAACGCCCACCCACCGCGACAATTTCCTGCGCCTGGCAAGGGCCGGGGCCTACGACAGCCTCTTGTTCCACCGGGTCATCCCGGGCTTCATGGTGCAGGGGGGCGACCCCGATAGCAGGCGTGCTGCACCTGGCGCGGCGCTCGGCCAAGGCGGTCCTGGATACACGCTGCCAGCGGAGATCGTTCCTGGGCTGATTCACCGCCAGGGGGCATTGGCAGCGGCCCGGCTGGCGGATGATGTGAATCCCGATCGGCGCAGCAGCGGCAGCCAGTTCTACATCGTACAGGGGAAGGCGTGGCAGGGCCCTGAACTGGAGCGCCTCAACGCACGAAAGGGCGCGGAGGCCATTCCCTACAGCGAGGAGGAGAGGCGTATCTACGCCACCCAGGGCGGGGCGCCCCACCTGGACGGTGCCTATACCGTCTTCGGTGAAGTGGTGGAGGGGTTGGAAACGGTGGATGCCATCGCCAAGACGGCCTGCGATGCCCGCGACCGGCCGCTTCAGGATATACGGATGTTCATGCGCATACTCGAATGAGCCTCGCCGAACGCATCAACCAGCTGGAAGCCGAACTGGCCAAGGCCGAAGCCCGCACCGCCGATGAGCTGGAACGGTTCCGTGTGGCCATGCTGGGCCGCAACGGCGCCATAACCGAACTGTTCGAGTCGTTCAAGCAGGTTGCGGCAGAGGAGAAGCGCGTGCTGGGTCAGCGCATGAACCAGCTCAAGCAACGGGCGCAAGCACGGTTGGAGGAGCTGAAAGCGGGGCTCGGTGCGCATACGGCCGAAGAGCGCGCTGCATTCGACACCTCCGCCCCGGCCCTCACCGGGCCGACAGGCGCCCTGCACCCCATTACGATCATCCGCCAGCGCATCGTGGATGCATTCGCGCGCATCGGCTTCACCGTGAGCCAGGGCCCCGAAGTGGAGGATGACCACCACAATTTCAGTGCGCTCAATTTCCCGCCCGACCATCCGGCGCGCGACATGCAGGACACCTTTTTCGTGGACGGGCCGGGCGGACGGGCGCTGCGGACGCATACGAGCAGCGTTCAGGTGCGCGTGATGGAGGGCAGCAAACCGCCCATCCGCACCATCTCCCCTGGGCGGGTCTATCGCAACGAGGCCATCAGCGCCCGCGCGCACTGCATGTTCCACCAGGTGGAGGCGCTCTACGTGGACGAGGGCGTCAGCTTCGCCGAGCTGAAGGGGACCTTGGACTACTTCGCCAAGAGCATGTTCGGTCCAGAAGTCGCCATCCGGCTGCGTCCGAGCTACTTCCCCTTCACAGAACCGAGCGCCGAGGTGGACATGAGCTGCACCCTTTGCGGCGGCAACGGATGCGGCGTGTGCAAGCACAGTGGCTGGGTGGAGATCATGGGCTGCGGCATGGTGGACCCCGCCGTGCTGGCCAACTGCGGCATCGACCCGGACAGGTACAGCGGCTTCGCGCTGGGCATGGGCGTGGAGCGCATCGCGCAGCTCATCTACCGGGTTCCGGATCTCCGCCTGTACTGGGAGAACGATGTCCGCTTCCTGGACCGGTTCAGCGCCGATTCCCTGCGCGGCTGACAGCGCCAATGGACTTCCTGAAGCCGCATGAGCGAGCAACCCACCACCGGCTCGCACAGCGCTGAGACTGTGCGAACGGGCATCCTCATCATCGGCGGGGGGCCGGGCGGAGCGTCCGCCGCCCTCCGGCTTTCGGCCCTCGGAGTGCCGGCCCTGCTGCTTGACAAAGCCGTGTTCCCGCGCGACAAGGTTTGCGGCGACGCCCTCAGTGGCAAGGTGATGCGGAGCCTCGAGCGGCTCGATATGGGACTGGCCGAGCAGGTGAAGCGCGATGCGCTCGCCATGCCCAGCTGGGGAGTGGTCTTCGTAGCTCCGAGCGGCCGGTCGCTCCGCGTGCCGTTCTCCCGGACCACCGGCCTTGGCGAGGCCCCTGGCGCCATCCTTCCCAGGCTGCGGTTCGACGATCTCCTCTTCCGGCGGGCGAAGGGCTCCGCCGGGGTATCGATAGCGGAGGGCGAAGCCGCCACCGGATTCGAGCGGACGCCGACCGGATGGCGGGTCATCACCTCGCGCGGACGGCTGGTGG
>DDRC01000124.1:14278-14573 GCA_002342985.1 Flavobacteriales bacterium UBA2426 | reverse complement strand
TCACCTCGCGCGGACGGCTGGTGGAGGCCGAGCTGATCATCGACGCAGCGGGCGCGAACTCCGCCTTCGCCAGGCATGTGGCCAAGCTTCCCATGGACCCGCGCCACCATGCGGCAGGCGTAAGGGCCTACTGCTCGGGAGTGACCGGGCTCGACCCGCAAGGATTCATCGAGCTCATTTTCCTCAAGGACCTGCTGCCGGGCTACCTGTGGGTGTTCCCGCTCCCCGGTGGCCGCGCCAACGTGGGGCTAGGTCTGCGAAGCGATGTGGCAGCGCGCCGCAAGGCGGACCTGAA
>DDRC01000124.1:0-14124 GCA_002342985.1 Flavobacteriales bacterium UBA2426 | reverse complement strand
GAAGGCCATGCTCAGGAAGCTGCTCACCGAGCATCCGCAGCTGCGACATCGCTTCGTCGCTGCGCAGATCGAAGGCGCCATCCAGGGCATGGGGCTTCCTTTGGCCAGCAAGCGCCTTGCCCTTAGCGGCGACGGATACCTCCTGGTGGGCGATGCCGGCCACCTCATCGACCCGTTCACGGGCGAGGGCATCAGCCATGCCATGATCAGCGGTGTGCATGCCGCAGAGGTGGCCGCCAAGGCGATTCGCTCCGGCGATGCTTCCGCGGGACGGCTGAAGGAGCATGATGAACGCGTTTGGCGACGGCTGGGAAAGGAGCTCGCCATCAGCACCCGGCTCCAGCAGCTGGCGGACAAGCCCTGGCTGTTCGACTTCGTGGTGGACCGCGCGAATCGCAACCCGGCGCTGGCCGATACCATCAGCAGCATGTTCACCGACCTGGACCTGCGCGAGCGCCTGAAGAGGCCGGGTTTCTACATGGACCTGGTGCTGGGGCGTCGATTGCCCCGCTGAGCCAGCAGCCGCCCGGTCACCGCACACGGCGCGCCACCACGAACCAATCCCACGGATAGGGCTCACGCATCCATCGCGGCGGCGCCGCGAACTCGGTGGTCCACGGATACTCGAGCTTCTGCATCCGTTCAATGCGCATGCCCTGTTCATCCAGCAGGACCTCGATCTCCTCCTTCAGGTAGTGCTTGGTGGCCACCTTGTCGATCTCCACCAGGCCGAGCTCCAGTGCGCCTCCGCGCCTGGCGGCTTGCTGTTCCAGCTCACCGGGCTCCGTGCCGAGCCGCATTTCCCACTGTACCTGCCTGAACGCAGCGAGCAACGCCGACCCCAGCGCCGGGACCACCAGCACGAAGTGACCGCCGCGCCTCACGCTCTTGCACGTGTTGCTGATGATGCCCATCCGCGTGCGCAGGTCGCCATTGAGCCAGGTATTGATGCAGAGCACCACATGGGCCTGAGGGAAGCCCTTGCGTGTTGCGCTCAGGTCGGCCTGCACATACCTGATGTTCCCGAGCTCCGGATGCGCATCGCGTGCGATGTCCAGGCACCTGGTGGATATATCCACCGCATAGACCCGGCCGAACAGGGTGGATAGCAACGGCAGCGTCCGCCCCACCCCGCAACCCAGGTCGGCAGCGATGCGGTCCGGACCGGCCAGTTCCTCCAAGGCCTCCCGGATGACGCCGCGGCGATCGTTGGCCGGCACATTGAAGATCTCCTGCTCAAAGCGGTCTGCCACCCGGTCCCAATCGTGCTCGTTCATGCGTCAGCGTAAGGGCCGCCGCGATCGCGCCGAAGGATCTGCGTTCAATGAGGGTGGGCGATGCGTGACGGCGATATGTTCGTAAACCGCAAGGTATCCGATCACGCGCATTTCCTCCTTCCTGCGGAAGCACGGCTATCCACGATCCTTGGTTGACGTCACGCTGGGCCGGGCTCAGCTTCAGCATGTTGGCCATGCCCTGCTCAGCGATGGGCATACTGGCCACGTTCACCACGAGCTCGCCCTTCTGCACGAACCGGTTGCTGCGGAGGAGGTGCTTGATGTCGGCGATGCGACGGTGGGTGGCGACGGGCGTTCTGCGCAATGGGCGAACCCGGCGTTTACTACCTTCAATCCGCCCAAGCGCTCCATCGCATGAAGCCCGGCGCAGCAATCCTGTCCATCGGCCTGGCCCTTCAGGTCTCGGCTCAACCCATGTTCGGCATCCAATGGAGCCGCACGTTCGGCGGCAGCCTCTCGGACCAGGCCCGCGGTGCATGCGTGGTCCCCGGCGGCTTCGCGCTGGCGGGCACCTCCAACTCGAACGATGGGTTGGCGCTGGGCGGTCATGGCCTGCAGGACGCATGGGTGCTCGGTCTGAGCGATGACGGGGCGGTGGTCTGGCAACGACTCATCGGGGGCTCCGGCAACGATCGCGGCTGCGCCATCATGGCGATGCCCGATGGCGGTTGCGTGATCGCCGGGGAAACGCAGTCGAATGATGGGGATGTGTCCGGGCACCATGGCATGGCCGATTTCCTGGTCGCCAGGCTCGATTCCCTAGGATCCATCGTTTGGCTCCGCGCGCTAGGCGGCTCGGGAAGCGACGTGGCGAATGCCGTTTCCATGGCGGCCAATGGCGATGTGCTCGTGGCCGGCAGCACGCGCTCTGTTGATGGTGATGTGAGCGGGCTTCATGGCGACGGCACCACCAGCGACATGTGGGTGGCGCGCCTATCGGCCGATGGCCAACTGCTCTGGCGGGCCGCGGTAGGCGGCTCGCTCACCGATGTCGCATGGGCGCTATGCGCCATGCCCGATGGAGGCATGCTGGTGGTGGGTGAATCCGATTCGCAGGATGGCGACGTGGTCGGCGCTCACGGCCTGAAGGACGCCTGTGCCTGCCGATTGGGGCCCACAGGCGAGCTGCTGTGGTGCCGGGCGCTGGGTGGCTCCTTGGAAGACATGGCGTACGGGGCCTTCGCCACGCCCGATGGCGGAGCGGTCCTGGTGGGCGAGTCCCGCTCGGGTGACGGGGATGTGTTCGGCGGCCATGGGGCCTATGATGCATGGGTGCTGCGGCTGAGCAATTCTGGGGGCGTGATGTGGCAGCGCATGCTCGGCGGTAGCCAGAACGACCGGTTCAATGCGATTGCCGGCCTGTCCGGAGGCCGCTACCTGCTGGCCGGAAGCACATACTCCCTGAATGGGAATGTGACTGGTCAGCACGGCTCGGAGGATTGTTGGCTGGTGCTGGTCGATGCGGGCGGCGGCCTCTTGTGGGAGCGGTGCTTCGGGGGAACGCAGGTCGAACGCGCATTCGCGGTCTCGAGCGACCCTTTGGGCGGGACCTTGTTCGCGGGCTATACCACCTCCTCCAACGGTGATGTGGAGCAGAACGCAGGCTTGTCAGACACCTGGGCGGTGCGCCTCGATGACTTCACGCAGATGGCGGAGACCAGGAAGGATTCGTTCGGAGTCAGGCCGAATCCGGCGAGGGGCGAGGCGTTCATCATGCTGCCGCATAACGGTCCGGCCGAATGCCGTATCAGCGACACGAGGGGTAGGATAGCGGGTGAGTTCCTGTTGCAGGGGCCGGAAGACCGCCTGTCTGTTGAGCAGCTCGCTCCGGGGGCTTATGTGGTGCGGGTCAGCACGGGCACATCGGCCTATGGGCAGCTTCTGATCATTGAATGAAGCCGCTCTAGGCCGGGCTCAGCTTGAGCATGTTGGCCATGCCCTGATCGGCGATGGGCATGCTGGCCACGTTCACCACGAGCTCGCCCTTCTGCACGAACCGCTTGCTGCGAAGGATGTGCTTGATGTCGGCGATGGTATGGTCCGTGCTCACCGTCTTGTCGTAGTAGTGGGCGCGCACGCCCCAGACCAGGTTGAGCATGTTGAGGATGCGGCGGTTGCTGGTGAAGGCGAAGATGTGCGCCTTGGGCCGCATGCTGCTGATCTTGAAGGCCGTGTAGCCGCTGTGCGTCATGGTCACTATCGCCTTGATGTCGATGGCGGCCGCCATGCGCACCGCGGCCATGCAGATGGTGTCCGTGACCATGCGGTCGTTGTCCTGCAGGTCGGGCTGCTCCACATTGAACATGGAGTCGCTGCTCTCCATCTCCATGAGGATGCGGTTCATCGCCCGCACCACCTCCACCGGGAACTTGCCCACGCTCGTCTCGGCGCTCAGCATGACGGCATCGGCGTGGTCGAGCACGGCGTTGGCCACGTCATTGACCTCGGCACGCGTGGGGGTGATGGAGGTGATCATGCTCTCCATCATCTGCGTGGCCACAATGACGGGCCTGTGCTGGGCCAGGCACCGCTTGATGATATCCTTCTGCACCAGCGGCACCTTCTCCATGGGTATCTCCACGCCCAGGTCGCCGCGCGCCACCATCAGGGCATCGGCCTCCCGGATGATCTCGTCGATTTCCCGGAGCGCCTCGGGCTTCTCGATCTTGGCAATCACGCGCGCATGCTTCTCCCGCTGCTGGATGATACCCTTGAGCTCGATGATGTCCCGAGCGCTCCGCACGAAGCTCAGGCCGATCCAATCCACCTCATGATCAAGCGCGAAATCCAGGTCGGCGCGATCCTTCTCGGTGAGGCAGGGGAGGCTTACGCGCGTGTTGGGCAGATTGATGCCCTTGTTCGCGCTGAGCATCCCGCCATGGATCACGCGCGTGGTGACTTCCGTACGGCCATCGGTGCCCACCACCTCAAGGCGGAGCTTGCCGTCGTCGAGCAGCACCAGCTCGCCCTTCTTCACATCCTGCGGGAACTGCTTGTACACCGTGCTCACCAGCCCCGGCCGGCCCGCAACTGGATCGGTGGTGATGGTGAGCAGCGCGCCGTCCTTCAGCTCGATCGGGCCGCTCTCCATGGCGCCCACGCGGAGCTTGGGGCCCTGCAGATCGGCCAGGATGGCGGTGGTCATGCCCAGCTCATCGTTGAGCGAGCGGATGTTGGCGATCAGCTCGGCGTAGAAGTCGTAGGATCCATGGCTGAAGTTGAGCCGGCACACGTCCATGCCGTTCAGCATCATCTCTCGCAGCACCTCGCGGGAGCTGCTGGCGGGGCCGATGGTGGCCACGATCTTGGTCTTGGGCTCTGTCATTGGGGCTTCAAAGCAACAACTTGTGCCCCATCCGCAGTTCATTCATCGGCAGGGCGAATGCGGTAAGCACGAACTCGGCGCCGCGGATGCGCCCGAGGAGTCCGTCCTGGGCTTCGGCGACTTCCGGATCGACCACCAGGAAGAAATCGGCAGACCGCTGCGAGGGGATGAGCCGGCGCTTGCCGCAGGTGTTGCTCACAAGCGACCAGCGCACCTCGGACTCCTCGTCCCGCTGATCGAACACCGTGTAGTGCAGCTCCTTGCCCCGGGCGTGCTCCACGATGTCGGAGCGGCGGCGCTCGAGTTCGAGGCCTAAGGCACGGTTCAGCGACCAGCAGAGACGGTAATCCGGCACATGGCAGCTGATGCCGAAAACCACGGCATCCGGCAGCGCAGCGGCATCATCGAGCCTGTGCTTGGGCATGCGGAGCGCCCGTTCGCGGGGCAGGCCAAAGGTATCCCTCGGCCGGGGCGCTGGCTCAGCGGGCCGGGCGGCGCGAAGCCCCGTGCGCACCCGGGTGGGCCTCGGCTCCGGCACCCGCCGGTCGCCGGGAGCGCATGCCTCGGAAAGCGCTCTGCGCAGCATCCTGCTCAGCGCTCTTCTTGCTGGCGCCGCGCCCCGTGCCCTTCACCTCGCCATTGATGCGTACCTCGGCGACATAGTGCTTCCCACGGCCGCCGCCCTCCTCACGCACCACGAACTCCACCTTCCGGCGGCGCTTCTGGCCCCACTCGAGCAACCGGCTCTTGCCATCGCGGTCCTCCTTCTCGATCTCCTTCAGGTCGAAGTGATCCTTGATCAGGCGCACCACCACCTTGCGTGTGCGCTCGAACCCCTTGTCGAGGAACAGGGCTCCGATCAGTGCCTCAAGCGCATTCCCTGGCACCGAGGACTCGTGGGCGCGCACCACCGTGGTCTCGATCACCCGCTCGATGCCGATGCGCTTGGCGAGCAGGTTGAGCTGGGCGCGGCTCACCAGCTTGCTGCGCATACGTGTGAGGAAGCCCTCGCCCCGGTCCGGATAGGTCGTGAAGAGCAGGTTGCCGATGATGGCATCGAGCACGGCATCGCCGAGGAACTCCAGGCGTTCGTTGTCGGGCAGGTCCGGGCGCTCCTCGGAAACGGCGCTCACATGGCGCAGCGCCTGCCGGTAGAGAGGCAGGTCCCCTGGCGTCAGGCCCAGCGTCTGGCGGCACCAAGCCCTCACCCGACGCTCCTCGGGGTTGCGCGCTCGGCTGAAAAGGCTCTTGATCAAGGGGACCTACCGGTACTTGCGGAAGATCACCGAGGTGTTGTGCCCGCCGAAGCCGAAGGTGTTGCTCAGCGCTGCATTCACCGTGCGCCGCTGCGCCTGGTTGAAGGTGAAGTTCAGCTGCGGGTCGATCTCGGGATCGTCCGTGAAGTGGTTGATGGTGGGCGGCACGATGTCGCTGTGGACGGCCATGATGGCGGCCACGCCCTCGATGGCGCCTGCCCCGCCCAGCAGATGGCCGGTCATGCTCTTGGTGGCGCTGATGTTCAGCTTGTAGCTGTGCTCCCCGAATAGGCGCTGGATGGCCTTCACCTCCTGCGGGTCCCCGATGGGCGTGCTGGTGCCGTGCGTGTTGATGTAGTCGATCTCCTCCGGCTGCATTCCGGCATCGCGCAGCGCATGCTTCATGCACAGCTCTGCGCCGAGGCCCTCGGGGTGCGGGGCGGTGATGTGATAGGCATCGCTGCTCATGCCGCCGCCCACCACCTCGCAATAGATGCGTGCGCCGCGGGCCAAGGCGTGCTCCAGGTCCTCGAGCACGATGGCGGCTCCGCCCTCTCCCAGCACGAATCCGTCACGGTCCTTATCGTAGGGCCGCGATGCGGTGGCCGGGTCGTCATTGCGCGTGCTCATGGCGTGCAAGGCATTGAAGCCCCCCACACCGGCCTCGTAGATCGCCGCCTCGCTGCCACCGGTCACCGCGGCCACGCAGGTGCCGAGGCGGATGTAATTGTAGGCATCGATCATCGAGTTGTTGCTCGAGGCGCAGGCGCTCACGGTCACATAGCTGGGGCCCCGCAGCGTGTGTCGCATGCTGATGAGCCCTGCCGCGCTATCGGCAATCATCTTGGGGATGAAGAAGGGGTTGAAGCGCGGGGTTCCATCGCCCTTGCCGTACCCGATGCACTCATCCTGGAAGGTCTTCAGCCCGCCGATCCCGCTGCCCCAGATCACGCCCACCATGTCGCGGTCCACGCCGCTCTCCAGCAAGCCGCTGTCCTTCAGGGCCTCGTCCGAGCACACCAGCGCATATTGCGCGAAGGGGTCCATCTTCCGGGCCTCCTTGCGGTCAAGGAAGTCCTCCGGATTGAAGCCCTTCACCTCGCAGGCGAACTGGGTCTTGAACTTGCTGGCGTCGAACCGGGTGATGGGCGCGGCTCCGCTACGGCCGCTCACCAGGCCCTCCCAGTATGCCTTGAGGGTGTTCCCGAGGGGAGTGAGCGCGCCCAGACCGGTGACGACCACACGCCTGAGCTGCATGCGCAGGGATTACTTCGCGTTCTTCTCCACGTACTCCACAGCCTGACCCACGGTCTGGATCTTTTCGGCCTGGTCGTCGGGGATGGCGATGTTGAACTCCTTCTCGAACTCCATGATGAGCTCGACGGTATCGAGGCTGTCAGCGCCAAGGTCGTTGGTGAAGCTCGCTTCCATGGTGACTTCGCCCTGGTCCACGCCAAGCTTGTCCACGATGATCGCGATGACCCTTGACTTGATGTCCGACATGTCCGTTCGTTTTTGTGATGAGGCCCCAAAGGAAAGACATTTTCACATGCGCAAGCCCCGGCGCCTGCCGGCCTACTTATGCACCGCGAACGCCTGATCGGAGGGGATTCGCGTGCGCTTGACCGCCCGAGCGACCTGGACGGAAACCCTTGGTTATCAGCCGGAATGCCCCAGCATCCGCATGGTGCCGCACGACGGCGGTCTTCAGGGCTTGGGGCCGCTCCTTGATGGCCTGCACAGCACATGGCATCCGGCTTGCGCCGAAGGTCGCACCTTCGCGGCATGGTACGCATCGCCATCCTGGCCTCCGGCTCAGGGTCGAATGCCCAACGGCTCATGGAGCGCTTCGCCGGCCATCCAGCCGCCTTGGTGGCGCTCGTGGGCAGCGACCAGCCCAAGGCCGGGGTGCTGCAGCGAGCCTGGGGTTTCGGCGTGCCCTCCTACCTCTTCAGCGGCCAGCAGCTCCGCGATGGAACCGTTCTGCGCGAGCTGCAAGGGCAGCGCATCGATTTGGTGGTGCTGGCCGGATTCATGCGGCTCATCCCGGCGGAGGTGGTACATGCCTTCCCCGGTCGCATCGTGAACATCCATCCGGCATTGCTGCCCCGGTTCGGTGGCAAAGGAATGTACGGGCACCATGTGCACGAGGCGGTGATCGCCGCCAAAGAGCGCGAGAGCGGCATCACCATCCACTTGGTGAATGAGCGCTATGACGAAGGGCGCGTCCTCTTCCAGGCGCGGTGCCCAGTGCTTCAGGAGGACACGCCCGCGTCGCTGGCCGAACGGATCCACGCGCTGGAGCATGAGCACTATCCGCGCGTGCTGGAGTCCCTGATCGCCCCCTGAACCATGTTCGACCTCGCCCAGATCGGCAAAGCCTTCCTGATCCTTTTCGCGGTGATCGACATCGTGGGCGGGATTCCGCTCATCCTTCAGGTGCGCCAGAAAGCCGGTAAGATCTACCCGGCCAGGGCCACGCTGGTGAGCATGGCCATCATGATCACCTTCCTTTACCTGGGCGAGACGATCCTCAAGGTGGTGGGCATCGATGTGCGGAGCTTCGCCGTGGCGGGGTCGCTGGTGCTCTTCTTCATCGCATTGGAGATGATCCTGGGCGTGCGCCTCTTCAAGGAGGACCTGAGCGCCCCTGGGCTCACGCCCGCCGAGGAGGACCAGATGGTCTTCAGCGTCGTGCCCCTGGCCTTCCCGGTGATCGCCGGGGCCGGCACCATCACCACGGTGCTGTCCCTGCGCGCCGAGTTCGACCGCCCCAACATCCTGGTGGCCATCATCCTCAACATGGTTCCCGTGGTGCTGGTGCTGCTGCTCACCAACCGCATCGAGCGGCTGCTGGGGCGGGTGGGGCTCATCGTCATCAAGAAAGCCTTCGGCATCATCCTGCTGGCGATCGCGGTGAAGCTCTTTGCCGGGAACATAACCTACCTGTTCCCCCGGGCATGAGCGTGACCCTTTACTCTGACGGCGCGGCCAGCGGCAATCCCGGTCCGGGCGGCTATGGCGTGGTGCTGGAGAGCGGCCGGCACCGCAAGGAACTGTGGGGCGGCTACCGCATGACCACCAACAACCGCATGGAGCTGCTGGCGGTGATCGTGGGCCTGGAGGCGCTGAAGCATCCAGGCACGGAGGTAGTGGTGGTGAGCGATAGCAAGTACGTGGTGGACGCCGTGGAGAAAGGCTGGGTGTTCGACTGGGAGCGCAAGGGCTTTGCGAAGAAGAAGAACCCCGACCTGTGGCAGCGCTTCCTGAAGGCGTACCGCAGGCACAAGGTCCGCTTCCATTGGATACGCGGCCACAACGGCCATCCTCAGAACGAGCTGTGCGACCGGCTAGCCGTTGCCGCACGCGAGCAGCCCGGGAGCCTGCTGGCAGTGGACGAAGCGTATGAGAAGGGCGATGCCGCCCTCTTCGGTGAATAGAGGACCTTCGGGCCTGCTATCTTCGCCGGCCTCCGCCATGGCCAAGCTCTTCGCCTGCATCACCGGCGCCGCTGACGAAGTTGTGCTGGAACGCTCCACGCCCCACTCACCCTGGACGTTGCAGGGTGCGTCAGGCGCCGATGTGGT
Source organism: Flavobacteriales bacterium UBA2426 (assembly GCA_002342985.1). Lineage (GTDB taxonomy): Bacteria > Bacteroidota > Bacteroidia > Flavobacteriales_F > PHOS-HE28 > PHOS-HE28. The sequence continues at coordinate 4,658 of DDRC01000124.1, read as the reverse complement.
GCGCATCGGGCCGGCGCAGTTCAGCGTGGTGATCGACGGGCGCAGTCACCGCGTGCTGGTGCTGAAGGAGGACCGCGAGAACCGCACCGTTCGGCTCAGGATCGGCAGCCGAACGTGTACCGTGAGGCTCGAGGAAGAACAGGATCGGTTGATGCAGACCCTTGGGCTGGATAAGGCAGCGCGCAAGGCCGGCGACCTGAAAGCCCCCATGCCCGGCCTCGTGCTCAATGTGCTGGTTAAGCCGGGCGACACTGTGAAGAAGAATGATCCGGTGCTGGTGCTGGAAGCCATGAAGATGGAGAACGTGATCAAGGCCCCAGGGGACGGGGTTGTGAAGGCGGTTGCTGCCGAGAAGGGCAGGCCTGTGGAAAAGGGCCAGCTGCTCATTGCCTTCGGCTGAGGCCATTGCTGCGGAATCGGGCTGGGTTCGGCGGTACTTTACGCCCGTCAAACCGACCGATCCATGAACCGCAAGCAATTCCTCCTGCGCTCCTTTCAGGCAACCGCTGGTGCATTCGTGGCGGGCCCCGCCTTGCTGCAGGCCAGCTCCTGCGCTGCTTCACACGGAGCGGGTAGCGGGGCGGCCGCGCCGGTTGCAGCTCCGCTTTCCTTCTCACAGACCCCCCTTCCCTATCCCTATGCTGCGCTGGAGCCTTACATCGATGCGCAGACGATGGAGATCCACTACTCCAAGCATCACGCCGCCTATGTGAAGAATGTGAACGAGGCCATCGCAGCAGAAGGCATCACAGCTGCTGATGAGGCGGCCTTCTTCGCCGGCATCTCCAAGCTCAGCGCCAAGGCGCGGAACAATGGCGGGGGCGCGTGGAACCATAGCCTCTTCTGGCAGGTGATGGGGCCGGGGGCGCCCGGCGGTCCGGCCGGTAAGGTCCTCGATGCGCTCAGCGCCGGATTCGGCTCGTTCGAGAAGTTCAAGGAGCTGTTCACCGACGCCGCCATGAAGCGCTTCGGCAGCGGCTGGGCCTGGCTGGTGGAGAAGGAAGGCAAACTGTCCATCGGCTCCACGCCAAACCAGGACAACCCCCTCATGGACCTGAGCGAACTGAAGGGCCGGCCCCTGCTGGCCCTGGATGTTTGGGAGCACGCCTACTACCTGAAGTACCAGAACAAGCGGAACGAGTACGTCGCGAACTGGTGGAACGTGGTGAACTGGGACGAGGTGGCGAAGCGGATGCCTTGATCAGCCCTCCACCAGCTCGATGTCGAAGTCCACGAGGTCCACGAACTGCTGGATGCGGGCGTCGATGTCCTCGCGGGTGATCTCCACGAGCCGCTCAATGCCGAACTTCTCGCATGTGAAGCTGGCCAGCGCGCTGCCCACGATGATCGCACGCTTCAGGTTGTCGAAGCTGTGGTCCTGGGTGCGGGCCAGGTAGCCGATGAATCCGCCGGCGAAGGTGTCGCCCGCTCCGGTGGGGTCCACCACGTCCTCAAGCGGCAGCGCCGGTGCGAAGAAGACACGGTCCTCGCTGAACAGCAGCGCGCCATGCTCGCCCTTCTTCACCACCAGGTACCTCGGGCCCATGGCCAGTATCCGCTGGGCGGCCTTAACCAGGCTGTGCTCGCCGCTCAGCTGCCGGGCTTCGGCATCATTGATGGCCAGGATATCCACACGGCCGATCACCTCCTTCAGCTTCGGCATGGCGCTGTCCATCCAGAAATTCATGGTGTCCATCACCACCAGCGCCGGGCGATCCGCCATCTGGTCGAGTACCTTGGCCTGTACGCCAGGGTCCAGGTTGCCCAGCATCACGTATGGGGCCTTGGTGTATGCCTCGGGAAGGGTGGGGTCCAGATCCAGCAGGACGTTCAGGCGCGTCTCCAGCGTATCGCGCGTGTTCATGTCATAGTGGTAGCGCCCGGCCCAGAAGAAGCTCTCCTTTCCCTTCAGGACCTCCAGACCCTGCAGGTCCACTCCGCGGTCCTTGAGCTGCTGCATCACCTCCCCTGGGAAATCATCGCCCACCACGCTGACCAGGCCCATCTTATCCAGGAAAACCGAGGCGGCCAGGGAGATATAGGTGGCCGCTCCGCCCACAGTCTTCTCGGCCACGCCGAACGGGGTCTCGATGCGGTCGAATGCGACAGTACCTACGGTGATCAGCTGCATTTGGAGGGGGTTGGTGCGTTCCGGGTGGGCGGCGCTTGCGGCGCCGTGCGATGCAAAACGAAGAAAGCCGCGCTAGCGGCTCTCTTGCTGGGCTCCCCGGGCTGGACTTGAACCAGCGACCCCATGATTAACAGTCATGTGCTCTAACCAGCTGAGCTACCAGGGAAGATCCCTTCTTCAAAGGGAGCGCAAAGGTAACACGGACCGGGACATGGGACAAACTCCACATGCCCGAACGCCCCTTGGAGTCCCTCCAGAAGCCGGACAGCCCGACTAGTCGTGAAAGGGCCGTGCAGCGCCCCCTGTGCCCTATGGCAACGATGCCTCCGGCACCTCCGCCGCATCGAAGATGAACCTGTATCCTGGTTGACCGGTACGGCCACCGACCTCTTCGGGCGAACCGGTCCTGATTCCGACGCGGGTGGAGTCGGCGCCGAGGGAGGCGAGGTGGCGCATGACGGCTTCCTGCCGGGTCCGCTCCAGTTGCCGCTGACGCTCGCCTAGGGCCTCGGGGCCGATGAGGATGGCGCACCGCTGCTGCAATGGCTTCCCTGCGGTGGCCGGCACGGCTTCCTCCACGAATCGGAGGAACAGCGTGTCCGCATTCGCCAACGCGGCGGCGCGCGCGCTATCTGAAGGCGTAACCACCTGGCTGCCAAATAGGTATTGGCACTTGGCCGCATGCAGGGCAAGCTCCTCGGCCTCCGTCCTTGCATCCACCAAGGGCACCAGGTCGACGCGCAGATCGGGCTTGGCCTTGAGTACCCGTGCCAACTGCCGAAGGGATTTGAGGGCCCGCTCGTCGGGTGCGGCCTGCATTGGCTCGAGCCGCAGGCCCTCCAATTCCTTCTCCTCCATTCCATCGAATGCCCTAACGAGCAGGCGAGCAGGCGCGGTTACCGCCCGCACCACCAGGTTCTTCACCACCTGCCAAACCAAGGGCCATGGCTTGAAAGCGGGGTCATTCAAATCGCCGCTCACCGGCACATCGAAGGCAATCGCTCCTTTCACATCCTTCAGCAGCCCGGCAGCCAGCCGTAGCGGCAGGATGTGGATGTCGGGCGCGTGGTCCTCAATCTTCTTACCGAAACGCAATCCCTCTATCCGGATGCTGTTCCGGGAGTCGATCCGACCATCGCGGATTGCGGTGGAGGTATGATAAGCCAGTACTCCCTCCTGCACGGGATGAGCCGCATACCAACGCCCGTAGGAATCGAACCCCGTGAGCAGCAGCTCGTCGATACCAAGATCGAGCCGCACGTTGCGCAGGTCGGATGGGTCGAACGCAGCGGCGCCCGTCAACGCTCCGGATCCGTTCAGGCTCGCCGATACCGCAATCCGACCGGTATCCTGCTCCGTGGTGATGCGGTCCGATGCCAGATTGAGCCCGGTGATTGCATACCGGAACGGTCGCCTGGGCGCATAGTCCTCGAAGTGCACGGCACAATCGGTGATGCGGATGCTGCGGGCGGAATAGGCGCTGGCCACGAACTGCTGGCCCAGGTACCTGATGTAGTCGGCCAGCATCATGAAGACGTTGCTTGCCGATACGGAAACCGCCCCTCCCGCATCTACGGAGTCCGTGCGGAGCTTGAGCAGCCGGGTCCAGTTGTCGCTCCCGTCGTTGAGCATCGTGAACCAGGCCTCTGTGCGGTCCAGCAGCACCTCCCCGACCTCAAGCCGCCGCTCCGCTGCGATAAGGGTATCCAGCCGTGCCCGGAGCTGTCCCACCTGAAGCAGGCGCTGGCCATCCGGATCGCTCAGTTCCAGGCCGCGCAGGTCCATGGAGGCCCCGAGGGCGAATCCTGTGGTGTTCAGGTAGTTGTCATCAACCCTCACATCCAGGTCCAGCTCACCGGTCAATCCGCCGCACCGCATGAATTCCTCCAGGTAAGGCCGGAGCTGTGCGAGGCGGAAGTCGCGCAGGCGCGCATCAACGCCATAGGACCCGGCTTGGGTATTGATCGTGAACCCGCCATCAGCGCGGCCGCCGCCCGCAATGGAGAATCCGACGAGGAAGTCCATGGTCGCCTGGCCGGAGGAGATTTCCGTGCATGCCACGCGGAGGTCCTGCACCGCAATCGGCGCTGGCAGCACATCGCTCTGGTACGCGATTGCTCCGTCGCTGAGCAGCATGTCCACCACGGAGAAGGCGGCCTCGGACGGCTCTCTTGACCGCACATCGACGGAGTCGTCCCCGCCAAGCTCCAGTAGGTCGCTGAAGTTGAACCGGTTTCCATGCTGCACGATCCGCGCATAGGGAGCTTCGAGCCGCGCCTCCTTGAACCCCCATCGGCCTGTGCGGAGGCCTGCTATCACATCTGCCTTCATGCTCAACCGGTCGAACCGGACGAATACCGTATCGGTACCGGGCTCGGTGCAGGTGAACCGATCAACCGCATACACCCCAGAGAAGGGGTTGAGCACGATTCGGCCAATGCTCACCTTCCGACCGATCCACTCCTCACTGTGTGCCTCGATATAGCGCTTCAGCAGGTATGGGAATAGCCACGCAGCGGCCGCCACG
>DDRC01000185.1:10574-24504 GCA_002342985.1 Flavobacteriales bacterium UBA2426 | reverse complement strand
ATGCCACAGTGCGCATCGAGCGGGATTGAACGAAGCCGCTGAACAGAACCCCTCAAACCGGGCTTTGCCCACACACCAGCAACAATGAACACGCTAGTTGAAACCGCCGATGCCACCGGCATCCTACCAGAAATCATGGACCTCGACTTCGAACGACTCAAGTACAAGCTGCAAGTACGCGACGACGGCGAGCGATGGACCAAGCAAATGACCGAGGATGGCGAACTGGAATACCGCCGATACCTCACCCTCATCAAGCTCCATCCGGGCATGTCCATCGTTCCGTCCCGCCTCATGGACGGCTTTTGGCACCAGCACATCCTCGATACCAAGGCGTATCGCGAGGATTGCCAGAAGGTCTTTGGCCATTTCGTGGACCACTTCCCCTACTTCGGCATATACGGGAAGCAGGACCAGCTGGACCTGATGGAAGCCTTCGAGGAGACCAAGCGCATCTACCAGGCCCGTTTCGGCTGCGCCCTGGACCGCTTCGAGGCAGCACGCTGCGAGGGGCACGTCTGCCATGTGCAATCGGAATGCGCTTGCCGGGTGGAGGGCGCGTGCAAGAGTATGTGATTCATGCAGGCAAGTTCCAACTTGGACAGCGGCCCCGGCACGTGCCGGGGCTGTTGCGTTTCCGGCCTTTGCATCACGACTGAAAAGCTCGTCCTATTTTGAACCCCGCAATGCCCACCATCTACGACAACATCGAGCAGAAGCTTCTTGAGGGCCTCAAGGAAAGTCTGAAGCTCAGCCACCGCGGCGACTTCTGCGTGGGCTACCTGAACATGCGGGGTTGGACCGGCCTGGCCGATGAGGTGGAACAATTCGAGGGTGGCGAAGGCAAGCAGGCGCGGGTGCTCGTGGGCATGAACCAGAAGCCGGAGGAGGAACTCCTGGAACTGTATGCCAACGGCGCGGTGACCGAGCCGGACCAGAAGGCGGTGCTGGCCATGAAGCGCAAGCTGGCCGAGGAACTGCGGAACCAACTGACCTTGGGCCTGCCTTCCGAAGCGGACGAGCGCAACCTGCGCCGCTTTGCGCAGCAGATCCGCGACAAGAAGGTGGTGGTGAAGCTGCACCTCCTGCACCAGCTGCACGCCAAGCTCTACCTGGCCTTTCGCGATGACCGCTTCAATCCGATCATCGGGTTCGTGGGCAGCAGCAACCTCACCTTCAGCGGGCTGCGCGGCAATGGCGAACTGAACGTGGATGTGGTGGAGGGCGATGCCGCGAGGAAGCTGGCCCAATGGTTCGAGGACCGCTGGGAGGCACGCTACTGCATCGACATCAGCGAGGACCTGCTGAAGATCATCGACGAGAGCTGGGCCGGTGCGCAGCGCACACCCTACGAGCTGTTCCTGAAGATCGTGTACCACCTGAGCAACGAGGCGCGCATCGGCCTGCAGACCTACGAGGTGCCACCGGCCTTCAAGGACAAGCTGCTCAAGTTCCAGGCGGAGGCGGTGCGCATGGCCGCCCGCATGTTGGACAAGCGGGGCGGTGTGCTCATCGGTGATGTGGTGGGTCTGGGCAAGACCTTCACGGCGGCCGCGCTCATCAAGCTGGTGCAGGAAACGGAGTACCGTGGTTCGCTGGTGATCTGCCCGCCGAACCTGATCCCCATGTGGAAGAGCTTCAAGAAGGAGTTCGAGCTGCACACGGAGATCCTGTCGCTGGGCGAGGTGGACTTCAAGAAGCTGGACGAGCTGCCCCGCGCCAAGCTGGTGGTGCTGGACGAGAGCCACAACCTGCGGAACCCCGAGGGCAAGCGCTACAAGGCCATCCGGGAGTACATCCACAAGAACGAGAGCCGCGTGGTGCTGCTGAGCGCCACGCCGTACAACAAGAGCTACTTCGACCTGAGCGCGCAGCTCGGGCTCTTCCTGGATCCCGAGGACGACCTGGGCTTGCGGCCCAACAAGTACATCGAGGACCTCGGTGGCGAGCATGTGTTCCGCGCCGAGCACCAGACCGAACCGCAGACCTTGCGCGCCTTTGAGCACAGCCCCTTCAGCGATGACTGGCGCGACCTGATGAAGCACTACATGGTGCGGCGCACGCGCTCCTTCATCAAGAAGCACAGCCCCATCGACGAAGCCACGGGCAAGCCCTACCTGGAGTTCCAGGACGGCACGCGCTTCAGCTTTCCCGACCGGGTGCCCAAGGCCTTCTTCTACGGCTTCAACCCCAAGGACCCCAAGGACCCCTACGCCAAGCTGTACAGCACCCAGGTGGTGAACACCATCCGGCAACTGCACCTGGCGCGCTATGGCCTGCGTCAGTACATCGACCCCGAGCAGGAGCGCACGGCCAGTGAGAAGGAGTACAAGATCATCGACGACCTGAGCCGCGCCGGGCGCCGCATGGTGGGCTTTGCGCGCACCAGCCTTTTCAAGCGCCTGGAAAGCAGCGGCTATGCCTTCCTGCTGAGCCTGCAACGGCACATTCTGCGCAACCACCTCTTTGTGCATGCGCTGGACAATGGGCTGGACCTGCCCATCGGCATCCAGGACGGGGAGTTCATCGACCAGCTCTTTGAGGATGAGGATCCCGAATGGCTGGCCGGGCTGGACCTGGACGCGCACGGCGAGCGCTACGCCGAGCACGCGGCCACGCTCTACACCGCCCTTGACGTGCCCCGCTTCCGCAAGCGCTTCAAATGGCTACGGGCCGACCTGTTCATCAAGGACCTGCGCAAACACCTGCTGGACGATGTGCAACAACTGCACAGCGTGTGGACCCTGGGCAAGGACTGGAGCGCTGACCGCGACAAGCAACTGATGGCCCTGCTGAAGTTCTGCACCAAGGAGCACCCCACGAAGAAGATCCTCGTGTTCACCCAGTTCGCTGATACCGCCTACTACCTACACAAAGAGCTTGATGCCCGCGGGGTGGACCGCATCGCGGTGGTCACCGGTAACGAAAAGGACCCCACCGAACTGGCGCAGCGCTTCAGCCCGCGCAGCAACAAGTGTCCGCAGTACACGGACAACGAACGCGAGCTGCGCGTGCTGATCACCACCGATGTGCTCAGCGAAGGCCAGAACCTGCAGGACGGCCACATCATCATCAACTACGACCTGCCCTGGGCGCTCATCCGCCTGATCCAGCGCGCGGGCCGTGTGGACCGCATCGGCCAGGCCAGCGACAAGGTGTATTGCTACAGTTTCCTGCCGGAGGATGGCCTGGAGAACATCATCAACCTGCGCGGTCGCCTGCGCCAACGCATCACTGAGAACGCCGAGGTAGTGGGCACCGACGAGGTCTTCTTCGAGGGCGACCCCGTGAGCCTGCACGACCTCTATGCCGAGAAGGAGGGGCTGTACGACAACGACGACGACGACGATGTGGACCTGGGCAGCTGGGCCTACCAGATCTGGAACGAGGCCAACCTCACCGATCCAACTCTGGCCAAGCGCATACCCGCCATGCCCAACGTGGTGTACAGCACCCGCGCGCTGCCCGAGCATGAGGCCAAATCGCCGCCCGGCGTGGCCGTCTTTGTGCGCACCGCGCAGGAGAACGAGATGCTGGCCTGGGTGAACGCCAAGGGCGAACTGTACACGCAGAGCCAATTCCGCATCCTGAAGACGCTGGAGTGCGGCGCCGGGGAACCCACCGCCGAACGCCTGGCCGACCACCACCAGCTGGTGAAGAGCGGGCTGGGCCACATCCAGGAGAGCGAGAACCGCATCGGTGGGCAGCTGGGCAAGAAGAACGGTGCGCGCTGGATCGTGTACCACCGCCTGCTGGCCTACCACGAGCGCACCAAGGGCGAGCTCTTCGCCACCGAGAACCTGAAGAAGGCCATCGAGAGCATCCACCAATACCCCTTCCGCGAGCGCAGCAAGGAACTGCTGAACCGCCGCCTGCGCGAAGGCATCAAGGACGAGGAACTGGCCGAACTGGTCACAGCGCTCTACGAGGACGATACGCTGGTGAACCGGCCGGACGAGGCGCACGAGCACCAGTTCCGCCAACCCCACATCATTTGCAGCATCGGGCTGCGCAGCCCTGTAGCCAACGCATGAGCCAGTTCCATCTGAGCCGCACGGCCGTCAAGAAGCTCCTGAGCGAGCGCGCCATCGGCACCCTCTTCAACGAACTGGGCTGGGACCGCCCGCAGAAGAGCGACCTGCCCCTGCGCGTGGGCACCGACACCATTCCCCTGAAACTGGTGGCCGAGAAGCGCGGCTTCGTAGTGGCCGTGCACGACCATGCGCCTGTGCCCGACAAGGCCACGCGCCAGAAGATCGAGAAGCAGCTGACCAAGGCCACCAACGAGCACCTGGTGGTGTACGTGGACCCGGCCAACAGCCAGCAGGTCTGGCAGCTCGCCATCCGCCGCCCGCACCAGCCCATCACCTACCACGAGGCCACCTGGCACAAAGGCACCGACCCCGAGCTGCTCTTCCAGAAGCTCAGCGGCCTCTTCATTCCGCTGGAGGCCGAGGAAGGCATCACGCTGGTGGATGTGAAGGAGCAGGTGACCGCCCAGTTCGAGAAGAACACCAAGGACGTTACCAAGAAGTTCTACCGCGAGTTCAGCGCCCAGCACAAGGAGTTCCTCAAGTTCATCAAGGGCATCCAGGAGAAGGTGGACCAGGAGTGGTACGCCAGCCTGATGCTGAACCGCTTGATGTTCATCTACTTCATCCAAAAAAAGGGCTTCCTGAACGGCGACCGGGACTACCTGCAGAACAAGCTGAAGGAGAGCAAGCAGAAACGCGGCGACAACAAGTTCTACACCTTCTACCGCGACTTTCTGCTGGTGCTCTTCCACCAAGGGCTGGGCAGCCCCACGCGCAGCAAGGAACTGCTGGCCGAGATCGGCAAGGTGCCCTACCTGAACGGCGGCCTCTTCGATGTGCACGACCTGGAGAAGAACCACCCGATCGAGGTGGGCGACAAGGCCTTCGAGAACCTCTTCGCCTTCTTCGATACCTGGAACTGGCACCTGGACACGCGCGCCAGCAGCAGCGGCCGCGATGTGAACCCCGATGTGATCGGATACATCTTCGAGCAGTACATCAACGACCGGGCGCAAATGGGCGCCTACTACACCAAGGAGGACATCACCGAGTACATCAGCAAGAACACCATCATCCCCTGGCTCTTCGACGAGGCCAAGCGCAAGGACGCGCAAGCCTTCAAGCCCGAGGGCGGCGTGTGGAAACTGCTGCGCGATGATCCGGACAAGTACATCTACCCCAGCGTGCGCCACGGCATCGTGGTGGCGGAGGATCATGCGCACCACACCGGGCCGTGGTGGCAGCACCCCCTCTTCAACGACCTGCCCGCCGAGGTGCGTGCCGGGCTGAACCCCGAGCAGAAGGATCTGTGGAAGATCCGCAAGGTGTGGAATGTGCGGGCACCGGAGGCCATCGCGCTGCCCACCGAGATCTACCGCGAGCTGATCGACCGCCGCCGCCGCTACCTGGAGGTGCGCCGCAAGCTGGTGGCGGGGGAAGTGACCACCATCAACGACCTGATCACCTACAACCTGGACATCCGGCAGTTCGCGCAGGATGTGATCCATGAGTACGAGGGCAGCGACCTGGTGGGCGCCTTCTACGATGCCATCAGCCGCATTACCGTGCTGGACCCCACCTGCGGCAGCGGCGCCTTCCTCTTTGCCGCGCTGGGCATCTTGCAACCACTGTACGAGGAATGCCTGGACCGCATGCAGTGGTTCGTGGAGGTGGACAACGAGAAGGGCACGGGCAAGAAGCACCCCGAATTCCGCAAGGTGCTGGACCGCATGAAGCAGCACCCCAACCGCGACTACTTCATCTACAAGAGCATCATCCTGCAGAACCTCTACGGCGTGGACATCATGCGCGAGGCCGTGGAGATCGCCAAGCTGCGCCTCTTCCTGAAGCTGGTGAGCACCGTGGACCCCGATCCCAAGAAGGAGAACTACGGCATAGAACCCCTTCCCGACATCGACTTCAACATCCGCAGCGGCAACACGCTGGTGGGCTTTGCCACCAAGGCCGAGGTGAAGGGCATCAGCGCGTGGAGCCTGGACTTCGACACCACCGAACAGGACCGCGTGGAGGAGAAGTGCGAGGTGGTGGACAAGGCCTTTGAGCGCTACAAGGAGATCCAGCTGAACGAGGGCGAGGATTACCAGACCTTCCGCGCCGCCAAGGACGAATTACAGCGGCGCCTGGCCGCGCTACGCGATGAGCTGGACGTGTACCTGGCCAAGAGCTACACCATCACGGACCTGCCCAAGCAGCAGAAGCAGTTCGATGCCTGGAAGGCCAGCCATACGCCCTTCCACTGGTTCGCAGAGTACTACGGCATTGTCCACCAGCGCGGTGGCTTCGATGTGATCATCGGGAACCCGCCGTATGTGGAGTACACGAAAGTGCAGAGCATATATCGAGTAAGCGGGTATCGAACGGCATCTACGAACAACCTATACGCTCTAGTATCCGAACGTTGTAAATGGCTGCACCATGGTCAATCATATATCGGCCTAATTATACCGAACAGCAGCATTTCCGCCGAGAAGATGAAGCCGATGCAAGACCTCATGATTGCGAATAGTGCTTGTTGGATAAGCAGCTTTGCTTGGAGGCCGGCGAAACTCTTCGAAGGAGCGAACATGCTCTTGGCAATATGGATTCTGGGCCCCTCAACAAGCACCAGTATTAACGTCACCCGATACAACCGTTGGTTTGGTGAAGAAAGGGATCACCTGTTCTCACTTCAGCATTACGTACAGGTTGTGCGACAGAAGGATTCCTTCAGGATACCTAAGATGCCTTCTGCTATCACAGCACGCGCTATTGCACGATACACCGAGAAGTCAAAGGGCTCTACTCTTCTCTCCGGAACTGCACCAGGCTCCCACGTACTGTACTATTTCCGTGCAGTGCTGTATTGGTTTAAGGTACTCTGCGAACCACCCGTGCTCAAGGAGAACGGTGTGCAAGTAATGACAGGGGAGATGAAGCAATTGTCGTTCTCGTCTAAGGCGCAACGTGATACCGCGCTCTGTATACTCTCAAGTAGCTTGTTCGCAATGGACTATGTAGTTCATTCGAGTTGCCAAGTTGTCAATTCACCCGACTTGCAGTTTCCAGCAGATATCGCAGACCTGGCCAATCGACACGGCCAAACCCTATCTCGCCTATCCGACACGCTGGTTAAGGATGTACAGGCCAACAGCCAAGTTCAGACAAGAGAGTATTCCACTCGGGGCCGCGCTTACACGATGAGTAAGCAGTACTTCTACTTCAAACACTCGAAACCCATCATCGACGAGATCGACGCTCTGCTCGCGAAGCACTACGGGTTGACTGAGGAGGAACTGGACCATGTGATCAACTACGACATCAAGTACCGGATGGGCGATGAGCTGGAAGGCGAGGATGCGGGTGATGCCGCCCCCGCTGAGCCCAAAGCCACGAAGACCAAGCCACCGAAGGCTAAGGCAACGGCGAAGGGCTCTAAGCCCGACCCTGACCCTTTCGTGTAGCGGTCGCTCCGAAGGCCAAGGAGAAGACCGCGAAGCCGAAGGCCAAAGCACGATCGGGCGATCAGACGATCAGAAGATCAGATAATGGGAGTGCTCGGTCGGCCGTGGACCGCGAGGAGGTACTGCGCACCATCCGCAAGGTGTTCGGTGGCGGTGGTCCCCGCGATCGCGAACAGGCCCTGCGCGACGTGAACACCGCCCTCGGCAACCAACGCCTGGGCAGCACCCTGCGCACCGCACTGGATGATGCCCTGCGCACAGCGGTGCGTCGCGGCATATTGGAGAACACCGGCGGCACCCTGCGCCTGCTGGCCCGCCGCCTGGAGGACTACGACCGTGCCTTCCTCAAAGAGCAGTTCCTCGCCGCCCTGGGCCGCAGCTGGGTGGAGCGCGAAGAGGCGATCTACCGCTGGGTGCGCTGGATGGGTTACGGCCGCACCACCGATGGCATGTTCGATATCGGGCGGAGCTTGATCAATGGGTTGGTGAGGACGGGGGAGTTGGAAACAGAGGGGAGGGAGAGGGTGAGGAGGAGGTGAGTGGGAGCAGTGGAACTTTGACACACAGCGCATACCTTGGGGTTTCGCCATTGCCGATAAAGCCGTCATGAAAGCACTATCGATCCCGAACATCGAAAGCGAATTGAGCTATGCCTACCTGCATGCGGTCGCATCGAAGGCTGGCATGGCTTGTGAACCGGCAGGCCGTCATTCTGACAACAATGGTGTGGATGCGCAAGTGACCGCATGGGCTCCATTTCCCGGGGGCGGGTACATCACTGAGGTGACCATGAAGTTCCAATTGAAGGCTACCGTAGCGGTGCCTGCGGATAATGGCACCCACCTCTCATATTCCCTTCAAGGTATTGACCGCTATGATGACCTTCGTTCCCATACGCTAGGTGTGCCTAGATTTCTCGTGGTCTTGTTCCTGCCCCCGACGGATAAGGATTGGCTCGTGCATAGCGTTGACTCCTTGATCCTGAGGCGCTGCGCTTATTGGGTAAGCCTGCGGAACGCCCCGGCAACGACCAACTCAACAGCCACTACGGTATATCTTCCCAAAGCGCAGATCTTTGGCCCCAGTGAGTTGCTGAACTTGGCAGCACAGTTGTCCAACGGCGCCCCCATCGACTACCAAGTACCATGAGGTCAGCACAGATATCCATAGCCCCCACAAGCCTGAGGGAGTATGCCACGGCGCGAGGCTGGGTGCAGGTACGCGAGGCACTTAAGGATGGTCTTGTGGTGCTGAACCATGAGCGTTACAAGCCTAGGCAATTGGTATATCCTACAAGCAGCAGTGTGCCGGGCTATACAGAGTCGGTAAGCATCGCTGTGCATCGTTTGGCGGAGATCGAAGGCCGGCCTGTCCTGCAGCTTGTACGCGATGTACAACGGGTGCATGAGGACACCTACCGTTTCAGGCTGTTCGATGACCGGTCGGATGATGACTCCATTCCTTTCGGTTATGCGCTTTCAGCAATGAAGGGTAGTGAGCAATTATTGCTGTCCTCTGCTACCACGGTGCTGATGCCACGTGCTTATCATCCCCGGTTGGGCATGAAGGAGGCGCAGCGCTTCCTGGAGGAGGCGCGATTCAACCATACGGAACAGGGCAGTTTTGTGCTCAACGTATCCTGCCCGATCAGTGCGTTGGACAAGGGAGGAGCGCATGGGCTTTTCGGTCCGGAAGAGAAAGACCTGCCGTTGGTGCGCAAGACCTCGATGGCCTTGGCGAACGGGCTTCGACAGATCGTGAATGCAATTGAGGAGGGGAGTGAACAAGAGTTCGTCGATCGCGTCATGGCCGATCAGAAACCGATCGTCTCAGCGAATCTTGCTGGCGCATTGGACTACTTCGTGTACGACGACAGCAAACATGCCCTGGAAGTTCGCGTGGACTGGGCTTCGTCTTTGCCTGGACCAACACCTGACAAGCCTACGGTGATCACGATACAGCGCGACTACTTCCCGCTGGTCAGGGATATTCGGGAAGCGTTGAAGCCGAAGGAAGAGATCGTAGAGGAGGAATACATCGGTACCGTCGAAACCCTGAACGGAGATCCTGGGCCCGATGGACGCCGTGCCGGAGAAGTGATCCTACGTATCCAGCCGCGCGATAGCGATGAACTGGTGCGAGCAAGGGTGATACTGAATGCCGAGCAATACGCCGAAGCGTTAGAGGCACATCGGGAGCAGAACGCCTATATCTCGGTAAAGGGCAAGTTGCAAGACGGTAGGCAGCCCCGAGGGCTTACCGAAGTGTCCTATTTCGCCCGGCTCTCAGACAAAGGGTGAGTACCAGGATCACGTACACTTCCGGCGATCTGTTCGAGGCCGATACCGACGCCCTGGTGAACACCGTGAACACCGTGGGTGTGATGGGCAAGGGCATCGCCCTGCAGTTCGCCGAACGGTACAAGACCAACCTGAAGCAGTACAAGGAAGCCTGCAAGAGCGGCACGCTCGCGGTGGGCACCTTGCTCGCGGTTAAGGACGCCGATATGCACGGCGAGCGGCTGATCATCAACTTCCCGACGAAGAAGGACTGGAAGCACCGCAGCAGCTATGCCTACATCGAGCAAGGGCTGGAGGCGCTGGTCGCCTTGATTAAGGAGCGGAACATCCAGAGCATCGCAGTGCCGCCCTTGGGCTGCGGCAATGGGGGTTTGCAATGGGCCAAGGTGAAGCCCATGATCGAGGAGCATCTGGGCGGCCTGGATGTCCGCGTGGTGGTGTACGAACCGACAGCGGAGATCAAGCAGGTGCTGCAGAAGGAGGCTGCGCGCGAAGTGAAGTTGACGCCCGGCCGTGCCATGCTGCTGCATGCCCTCTTCAACTTCGAGCGCTTGGGCGAACCTGCGAGCCTCTTTGTGGCGAACAAGCTCGCGTTCTTCCTGAAGCTCTTGGGCGAAGCGCAATTGAAGCGCTTGGAGTTCAAGCCTGCCAGCTATGGCCCTTATTCGGTGCAGGTGCAACACGTACTGTACGACCTGAACGGGGCCTACCTGAGAGGTTTGGAACAGCACGATGCCAAGCCCTTCGAGGAACTGGAGCTGAATTACGAGCGTCGCGCGGAGGTGGAGGCGTACATCGCCCGCACGCTGAATGCCGAGCAACACGCACGGCTTGGGCGGTTGACCGATCTGGTGGCCGGCTTCCGGTCCACCTATGCATTGGAGTTGCTCTCCTCGGTGGCCTACGTGCTCGACCAGGAACCCGGATTGGATGTGCCCGCCATTCAGGAACGCATGCGGTCCTGGAGCAAGCGCAAGGAAGCGCTGGCCGATGCGGACAACGTGCGGGTGGCCTACGAGCACCTTGCCGCCTACGGGAATACGTTGGCGATCGCGTGATCGCGACCGGTCTATCCAAGAACTATATTGTCATTGCACCATTGACAGGAACTATGTCAGTGGGTGAATGCCATGGCGCTGCCCTTCGACCACATTGGTGATCCCACCATCTGGGACCAGCACAAGACCGCCTTCTTGTGCAGCCGCAAGGTGCCCGCCGCCCAAGTGCTCAAGTGCTATGACTGGGCCATTGCCATGCGCGAGGCGGGCCAGTGCGTGATGCTGGGTGCGCACAGCCAGTTGGAGAAGGATGTGCTGCATTACCTGCTCAAAGGCACTCAGCCGGTGGTGATGGTGCTGGCAAGGGGCATGAAGAGGAGGTTGGAGCATGAGCTGGATGCAGAAGTTCGGAAGGGGCGCTTGTTGATTGTGGCGCCATTCTCCCCCCATATCACCCGTGTAACGTCTGACACGGCCAGATACCGCAACCGGTTCATGCTGGTTCATGCTCAGCAGGTAGTGGTAGGACACGTTCAGCACGATGGCCTGTTGACCCAAGAGCTCGAGCATTGCTCCGCTACTATCCACCACCTGTAATGCCATGGCTACCATCCTTCACTCTGAGGTCTTCAGCCATTCCGGCAAGACCTACCGGCTCGATGTGCTGCAGCATGCATCGTCAGCCCCGTTCGTGCGCATCACGGAAACGGTGCATGAGGGCCCGCGTCGCGGCAGGCATCTGGTGGAACTGGATGCGGGCAGCTTGAAGCGCATCATCGCCTTCCTAGAGGCGGCCATGGCACCTGCCCCTGCGAATGCTCCGCTGCGCAAGCGCCCCTTCTTCACCGGGGTGCAGTGCGATGCCATGAAGCGCAGCTACTTGAAGGGCGTCACCAGCGCGGCCTTGGCTGTGCAGTACGGCTGCACCGCCGAAGACATTGAGGAAGTGTTGCGTGCCGAGGGGGTGGAGGTGGTTGACCAGACGCTGCCAGCGATGCGCAAGCCACGTTCCGTGCCTGCTGGTAAGTCACGTGCCGGCAAGGGAAAGGCCAAGGGCGCTCAGGCGTCCGTCAGTCAAGCTCCCCAGGCCTGGAGCGATGCGCCTTGGTCCGCAGCGGACGACGTGACGCTGGCCAACCTGCATCGGCGCGGCGCGAGCATCCGTGGCCTGGTCAGCAAGTTCAATCGGCCGCCTAGCTTCATCAGCGCAAAGCTTCAGAAGCTGGGGCTCACTTAATAAGGGCAAGACCTTGCTTGGCTACCTGCCTTGTGGTACTCCGGTCCGCTTGGCGCTGAGCTCGGGTTCGGTTTCTATCCTTGAATGGGCGCGGTTCCTTGGGTTCCAGGCGGCAACAGGAGCGCGCTAGATTGTTCGCAAGGCCACGTCACCGCCCTTGCGCTGTGCCCTGTCGGTGATAGTTTCGGGGCGGATCATCATGCCATGGCAGAAATCATTACAGCGAAAGGGACGGGTTTCTTCATTGAGAAGGTCATACGCGGCGCGCGTGAGTCCATCGTGCTCATCAGCCCTTACCTGAAGGTTCAGAAGCTCTATCTGGACGAGCTGAAGGCTGCTGCCAAGCGGGGCATTGCGGTTGCAGTGGTCTTCCGTGAGGATGAAGCGAAGCAGGACCAGGTGGACGCCCTGCTGGAAGTGAAGGGCATCAAGCTGTACCAGTTGCCCGAGTTGCATGCCAAATGCTATTTCAACGAGCATCGGTTCGTGCTCACCAGCATGAATCTCCATGACCATAGCGAGCGCAACAACAAGGAGCTGGGCATCATGCTGGAGCAGGCTGCTGATGCGGAGCTGTTCGCCCAGGCCCATGAACAGGCCATGAGCATCCTGGCCATTGCGCAGCCCTTGAAATCATTTACTTCCAACGGTGCTGAAGCGCCACCGGTCATGAAGCGCGTGCCTGGCACGGCCCCCCAGCCCTCCACCGGTTACTGCATCCGCACCGGCGAGCCCATCCCCTTCAACGTAGAGAAGCCGCTGAGCTACCCGGCCTTCCAGGTCTGGAGCCAGTTCGGCGACCCGGACTACCCGGAGAAGTATTGCCACTTCAGCGGCGAGCCCTCGCACGGCGATACCTGCGTGGCGCGGCCCATCCTGAAGAAGAACTGGAAGAAGGCGAAGGCGGCCTTCGGCCTGTAGGCTTTCGCTCAGGCGCACGGCCATCCATCCCGGCGCATTGCAGCGCCCGCACGGATGCACCTGCCCTCACCACTGCGGCTTGTCCCATCGGTTCTCCTTCACCAGGGCCACCAGTTCGGCGCGGCTGGGCACGCCGAGCTTCTCGGCCACGGCGGCGCGGTAGGTCTCGGCGGTGCTGCGCTTCACGCCCATGCGCCGGGCGATGGCCTCGATGCCCTCGCTGAGGTGCGTGGCGTACAGGAGCAGGAACTCGCGCTCGCGCTCGGTGAGCCTGTCCCACAGCGCATCGGGGCGCCGGTCGGCAGTGGTTTCGCGCAGCTGCTTCACCAGGGCGCGGCTCACGTACTGGTTGAAATGGAAGTCGCGGGTCACCACGTCCTCGAGCGCGCGGTGCCATTCGGCGCGCGACTGGCCTTTGTACACGAAGCCGCGGGCGCCGCATTGCAGGGCCTGCGTCACGTGCTGGTGGTGCGGGTCAACGCTGAAGGCCAGGGCGCGCGTGCGCGGCTGGTGGCGGCCCATCCAGCGCATGGTCTGGTAGCCGTCGCGGCGGGGCATCATCAGGTCCACCAGCGCGATGTGGATATGGCCCACCTCAGGCAGCAGCTCCTCGTACTCGACGCCGTCGGCGGCCTCCAGCACCACCTGGCCGTTGGGCCAGTCCTGCACCAGGCTCCTCAGCCCCTCGCGGATCACCCAATGGTCATCGATGATGGCTATGCGGTAGAAGGTAGTCATCGGGGCAGGGATAGGGGTAGTGAAAATAAACCCCCAGCCGGATCGTGTCCCGGTTCGCCCAAGCGCCATCGGCCTGTGCCGTTGCGGCCCGGGGCGCGTGCGGCAGGGAGGAGGCGGAACACCGCCCCATGCCCTTCGCGCCATGTGCGATCCCCCTTACGGCAAGCTGCCCTCCTTCACGTTCGTGGGCACCGTGCCGCCGACGTTCTGCAGGATCGGGTCGCGGTCGTTGCCCTCGCCC
>DDRC01000185.1:3720-10388 GCA_002342985.1 Flavobacteriales bacterium UBA2426 | reverse complement strand
TACTTCACCACGCCGTCCATGTTCACGTCCTCGGTGCGGTAGCCGCTCACGGTGCTGGTGGGTATGGTGCCGCCGATGGCCTGCAGGATCAGGTCGCGGTCGTTGCCATTGCCGGTGTACTGGATGCGTTCATTGCCGTCCACATCGCCCTGCCACAGCACCATGGTGCCGGCTTCTTCGGGCAGGGCCTTGCGGGCATCGGTGCCGTAGGTGGCCGTTGTCTCCACCGTGAAGTCCACGGTGGTGAGGCCCGGTGTGAGGGTCACGGGCCCGGCGGTCATCACCCCGAGGTGGTTGCGGTGCCGCAGGGCCACGTGGTAAGGGCCGGGCGGCACGGGGAACGTGAGGTGGCCCAGCGTCTCCGTCATCACAGTGCCGTCGCGCAGCAGCAGGCCGCAGCGGGTGGCCACGATGGTGGCGGGGTCGGTGGGGTCGCGCAGTTCCACCACCACCCAATCCACCACCGCGAGATTCCCGGGAAGGGCCATCACGCCGGGCGTGGTCGTTTCGCCGCCACCGCCCACGTGCGCATAGCCGAGCGCGGTGTACGGCTCCACCAGGGGCACCAGGCCCAGGGTGCGGAGGCCGTCGTGCATCAGGCCGGCACCGGGGGGATACGGGCCTTCGAGGAGGGCGCGCACCAGCAGCATGGCCGGGCAATCCTCGTCCACCTGCCCATCGCAATCATCGTCGATGCCGTTGCCGCATAGCTCCGCCGGGCAGCCACCGCCGCAATCGCCGCCATCGTTGTTGAACTCGGGGCAGTTGAGGAAGATGGGCACGCCTTCCCATTCGAAGCTTCCGTCATCGCAGAAGCCGTCGCCGACCCAGCTGGCGAGCACGCAGTTGCCATTGCAATCCTGGACCTCGTCGTAATAGGGGCAGGGCGAGCCCGCGGGCACCCCGTTGCACGTGCAGTCCAGGCCGATCCGGTCGTTGAAGGTGTCGGGGTCGCAATCATCGCAGGGCTGGAAGGGGAAGGTGAGGCCGGGGTCAGCGTCGTCGCAGTCTATGCTGGTGGGGTATCCATCGCCATCGGCATCGGTGCAATCGCCGCCCTCGAAGTCGAACTCCGTGCAGTTGAAGGAGATGGGCACGCCACGCCAGATAAGGCCTTCTTCGCATGTGCCGTTCCCCACCAGGTAGGCAGGGGCGCAGTTGCCGTTGCAGTCCATCATCTCCCCTTCGGGGCAGGTGTCCACGGGAATGCCCGCGCAGGTGCAGTCCGCTTGGCGGACATCGAACCATGTTTCCGGATCGCCATCGTCGCACTCCTCACCGACGTAGCGGATCGTGGGGTCGGTGTCATCGCAGTCCATGCTCACCGGGTAGCCATCGCCATCAGCATCCGTCCATTTGGGGCCGGACCATTCGGGGAGGTCGCAATCGCCACCATCGAAGTTGTACTGCGCGCAGTGGAAGTTGATGAAGTGGCCGTTGTATTCCGAGTACCACAGGCCCTTGTCGCACCAGGCGTCGCCCACCCAGTCGGCGGGCGCGCAGTTGCCGTTGCAGTCGGGGATCTCGCCCGGCGGACAGTTGTTCACGGGGACACCCACGCAGAGGCAGGAGCCATTCACCGTATCGGAGTGGGTGCCGGGGTTGCCGTCGTCGCAGGGCTGGCCGATGGCGAGTGAAGCCTCGTCGGCATCGTCGCAATCATCGCCGTTGTCCACGCCACCCGGGGGCGGGCATCCGGCCTGCGCGGTGGCCGGATCGCCGAAGCCATCGCCATCGGCGTCGGCGTACCAGAGGAAGTCCTCATCCACCTGCCCATCGCAATCGTTGTCGATGCCGTCGCAGGTCTCCGCCGCGGCGGGTGATACCGAGGCGCTCTGGTCGTCGCAGTCACCGGCGACCGCCACCCTGCCGGGCAGGGGCGCGCAGGAGGGCAGTCCGGTGCTGGGGTCGCCGAAGCCATCGCCATCGGCATCGGTGTACCACAGGATGGTCTCATCCACCTCGCCATCGCAATCATTGTCGATGCCATCCCCGCAGACCTCGGCCATCGCGACCGTGGCGATGGTGACGGGCGTGCCGGGGATGAAGTCGAAGGCGATGAAGTCGCCCTGCTGGTCGAGGGGGATGAAATAGCCGACCGGTTCCAGCGCGGTGCCGGTCTCCTGCACCAGCACCTCGAGGCAGCCCATGGGCGCGCACAGGTCCACCTGGCCCAACGTGGTGCCGTACTCCGCGTCGAAGGCGATGTCCACGTTCCCGCTGAAGAGCGTGGTGCCGCCGAAGGTCACTTGCACGTTCGCGCCGCCTTCGCTCACGCCATCCGCGGGCGCGAACAGGATGGTGCCGCCCACGAGCCCTTCATCCACCTGGCCATCGCAGTCGTTGTCCAGGCCGTCGCACAGTTCGGGCGCGCCGGGGTAGGTGGCGGGGTCGCTGTCATCGCAATCGATGCCGGCCGGCCTTCCATCGCCGTCGGCATCCGTGGTGCCCGTGGCGAAGAGGAGGATGTGGGAGAAGGCCGATGCGCCGCCGGTGCAGTTGGCGCGCACCTGCCAATCGTAGGTGGTGGCGTCCACCAGCCCGGTGATCTGCACCGAAGTGGCGATGCTGTTCACGGTGGTCCAGGCTTCCGTGCCATAGGGCCGGTAGCGCACGTCGTAACTGGTGGCTCCGCTCACGGCATCCCATTGCACCGTGGCCGTGGTGTTGTCCGCCGCGCTGGTCAGCAGGCCCTGGGGCGCGGCGCAGGAACTGCCGCCATCGGGTGGCAGGCAGCCCGGTGAGCCGGCGAGCTGGTCGCGGTCCGATATGCTGGATGCGAGGGTGGCCTGCATGCGCGCCGCCTGCCCTTCGGTGAACAGGTTCTTGCAGTCGTCGTTCGCATAGTCCATGTGGTTCATGAACATCTCGGCCGGGTTGCCGAGGCAGGCGCTGAGGTGCGGATGCGTGGGGCAGCCGTAGTTGGCGTCGTCGTGCACCGGCGTGTCGTTCACGAGGTCAT
This sequence comes from Flavobacteriales bacterium UBA2426, assembly GCA_002342985.1. Taxonomy (GTDB): domain Bacteria; phylum Bacteroidota; class Bacteroidia; order Flavobacteriales_F; family PHOS-HE28; genus PHOS-HE28. Next base: position 7,426 of record DDRC01000185.1, on the reverse strand, counting down.
CGCCACAGGGCATATCGCCCCAGATGTGGAGCAGGTTCAGCCAGTGGCCCACCTCGTGCGTGGCCGTGCGGCCATACGCGTAGCCCGGCATGGTGCCCGGTTCGGCGAAGCCGCCCACGACGGCGTGTTGCAGCACGATGCCATCGGTGGCCGCCGGTCCGCCGGGGAACTGCGCGTAGCCGAACAGCACCGGTTCCAGGTCGCAGACCCAGATGTTCAGGTAGCTGGCGCGTGGCCACGCATCGCTGCCACCAAGGGCCGTTTGGAACACGCTGTTGTTGCCGTAGTTGAGGTCGGTGAGGGTGGTCTGCCGCCGCACGATGCCCGTGGTGGGCTTGCCCTCCGGGTCGCGCTGGGCCAGGCAGAAGCGGATCTCGGTATCAGCGGCCACACCGGCGAAGGTGGCCGGGGTGTTGCCCGCATCGATGTTCTGCCGTGCGAAGTCGGCGTTCAACTGCTGCAGCTGGGCCAGCAGCCGCGCATCGCTCACGTTCTCCTCGGCGTTGCGCCACAGCACGTGGAAGACCACGGGGATGGTGATCACATTGCGCGCGGCGGAGGTGGGGTTATCCTCCAGCCATTGCTGGGTGAACACCTCCAGCGCCTGCCGCCGGGCCGCGCGTTCCGGGTGCGCCAAGGTCTCCTGTTGCAGGCGCTCCGTGGTGCCGCAGATCTGTTGGGCATGGACCAGGGGCGCGGGGAGCAGCAGGCCTGCGAGCAGCAGCGCACGGAGGTGGGAGGGAGCGGTGGTGAGCATGGCGCACGGGTTGAGCGGGATGGCGCAAGGTCGCGGATACAGTGCTGCGCAGGCGGGCAGCGCTTGTCAACTTTAGTTACTAGCGCGAGCGTCGAACCGGGTGAAGAGGCCCGCTGCATGCGGCCTCGGCATCGGTGGTCGCCGCCATCGCCCGCCGGGCCGATCGGGGACGCCGGATGGGGGTGCATTGATCGGTGATCGATCGCGCGTATCTTCGATGGTCCCCCATCGGTCGTCCAACCAACCCACCCTGGTCATGCGCAGCAGTTCACTTCTCACCTTACTGGGGCTGGCCGGATTGCCGGCGCTGGCCCAGCCGGGTCCCTTCCTCCATGCCGATCTGCAGTACGCGATGCACGTGTGCAGCGACACCGCCTACGCCACCTCGGCCGAACAGCCCGGTGTAGGGGAGGTGGAGGACCTGGACTCGGGCAACCGGGGCTGCATCGTCTCCAATGAGCAGCAGGGGGTGTGGATGCATGTGCAGGTGGCCACGGCCGGGCAGCTGGCCTTCACCCTCACGCCTGCGCAGCCGGTGGACCTCGACTTCGCGGTGTGGGGTCCGTTCAATGGCCCGGTATCCGTGCTGGAGTCACCGCCGGTGCGTTGCAGTTTCGCGGGGGTGCTGGGTGCGATCGGCTTGAACTACACGGCCACGGACCTCAGCGAGGCGGCCGGGGGCGATGGCCGCGTGCGCTACCTGGACGTGTTGCCCGGTGAGTGGTACATGCTCTACGTGATGCGCTACGCCGTGTCGGGCCTTGATCTGGCGCTCACCTGGCAGTTGCAGGGCGGCGCCTCGCTGGCCTGCCTGGAGGCTCCGGAGGCGGGCATTTCCGGTCCGGCGGGGCCGGTGATGGCCGGTGCGCAGGTGGACTTCACGGATGCCAGCACCAACCACCCGTACGCGTGGTACTGGGCATTCCCCGGCGGTGTGCCGGCGGAGAGCCTGGAGCGCGATCCGCAGGGCATCGCTTACGCAGAGCTCGGTTGCCATGACGTGCAGCTGACGGTGACCAACGCGGCGGGGTCCTCCACGCTGCTGCTGCCGTGCGCGGTGGAGGTGGAGGTGAACACGGGCGTGGCGGCGCTGGACCCTGCGGCCTTCACGCTGCGGCAGGAGGGAGGTCTGCTGCACGTGCTGCCCACGGACCCGACGAGCCTGGCTGAGCTGCGCGTGCTGGACCTGCGCGGCCGGGTGGTGGCCACGGCAAGGGGCACTGGCGCGCAGGTGCTGCCGGTGGATGCCATCGGCGCGGGTGCGTATGTGGTGGAGCTGCTGCAGGGCGGCGGCCGCGCCACGCGTACGGTGGTGCTCTGAGCCCCCTGAGTACCCTTCGAGAACCTCAGGGTACTCAGGGCAGCCACTGGGGCCTTCGAGTGCCTCAGGCCCCGGTGGCTGAGCTTTTCGAAGGCCCCGGCCATCCGTGCGGCGTTCACTACATTGCAGGTGCAAGACGTACCACCTGCCCATGCTCCGTTCCTTTTCGACCCTTTGTCTTCTGCAGGTCCTCGGGATGGGCGCCCTCAGTGCCCAAGGCCTCAACCCCCTCACGCTGGAGTTCCTGGTGAACCAATACGTGCCCGACCAGCAGACCTTTCCGCACGTGGCCAGCGACACCGCAGGGGGTTACGTGATCGCCTGGCGCAGCTGGGCCCAGGGCGACAGCAACGGCAGCATCTGGGCGCGCCGCTACGGCCCGGACCACCAGCCGCTCACGGACGAGTTCCAGGTGGCCACCGGGCTGGGCAGCGCGAACCGCCCCTACGTGCACTACTGGAAGGAGGGCCGCTACCTGATCCTGTGGACCTCGGGCGCGGCGCCGGGCACCAGCTACATGCGCGTGCTCAACGCGGACAACAGCCTGGAGGAGATCCGGCCCATCGGGCTGCCGCACGACCACGACCTGGACATCCGGGGCGATGAACTGGTGGCGGTGTACCCCATCAACCAGCACATCCAACTGCGCAAGTGGGACCTGCTGTCCGATGGCTGGACCGGCCCGGCGGTGCAGGTCTCCGAAGTGCCCAACTCCAACTACCAGCTGCCCCAGGTGCGCTGGACCAGTAGCGGAGGCATCGTGACGGTGTACAAGGGCGGGTCGCCCACCCCGCACCACATCTACCGCAAGCCCTTCAACGCCAACCTGCTGGCCCAGGCCCCGGAGGCCAGCGTGTACAGCGTGAACGGATCGATCGGCGTCATCAACGTGTCCATCAATGCCCAGGACCAGTTGCTGATCTACGCGCGTTCCGGCGTGAACGGCACCGACGTGTTCGCGGGCCGGGTACTCGACGCTGCGGGCAACGTGCTGTCCGCCAGCGTGGGCAACACCAGCGCCCCCTATGCCTACTACTACACCGATTGCGAGCTGCACGACAACGGCGCCGTGGTGCTCACCAACAACTACAAGACGTCGTTGAACGACCCGCTGGACTACTGCGTGCGGGCCTATTACGCCCTCTTCCTGGGCGCCCCCAACACGGGCTTCCAGTTCGCCACCACCACCACCAGCGGCGCGCAGCGCTACCCGGCGGTGACCAAGCTGCCCGAGGGCGGTTTCCTCGTGGTGTGGAACGGGAATGGTTTCCAGGGCGATGACGATGGCGTGTACGCACGGGCCTTCGCCGCGTCGGACTTCCCAACGGCGGCACTCGAACGCACGGACCTGGCCTTCGCGGCCCATCCCAACCCCTTCCACGGGCAGTTGGTGGTGAGCCTGGAGGAGCCCGGCCCTCTGCAGGTCTTCGATGCCCAGGGCCGCCTGGTGCACACCGAGCGCCTGCTCGCCGGCCCCAACAGCCTGCCGCTGGAGCAGCTGCAGCCGGGCACCTACCTGCTGGTGTGGTACGCAGCGAACGGCACCCGCCTCACGCACCGCGTGGTGAAGGACTGAGGAACTCGACGGGGGTGGCTTCGAGAGCCTCAGCCACCCCCGTCCCGGGCCT
>DDRC01000185.1:2895-3585 GCA_002342985.1 Flavobacteriales bacterium UBA2426 | reverse complement strand
GGGCCTGAGGCACTCGAAGGCCCCGGACATCCCGATACGCCTTCGCGAGCTCCGGCAGCATCCCCGGCTCGCCCTATCAGGGCCTCCTTCTTCTTGCGGTTCCAGCCCTGCACCTGCTTCTCGCGGTAGAAGGCATGGTCCACGCGCGGATACCACTCGTAGTAGACCAGCTGCACGGGTCCGTGCTTGCGGGTGTGCTTGGCTCCTTCGCCGCGTTGATGCTGCGCGATGCGTCGCTCCAGGTCCGTGGTGCTGCCGGTGTAGTACGAACCATCAGCGCACAGGAGGATGTACATGAAGCCGTGCATGACAGCAAGATAGAATTAGAGGGTGGCTTCGACCCTTCGACCCTTCGAGAACCTCAGGGTCCTCAGGGTCCTCAGCCACCCACGGCTTCGAGAACACTGTCCTTAACGGGCCCCGGGGCCTGCCCTTCGGGTCGCTTCGACAGCGCTCAGCGCAAGCCCTCAGGGCTCGAAGGCCCCTTTCGCAGTGTCCTCAACGGCACCGGGGCCTGAGGCTCTCGAAGGCCCCGCTACGGATCATTCCTTCACCACCCGCACTCCCCACCCTTCCCCGGCCGCGCTAAGCAGGTACATGCCCGCAGGCAGGTGCTCCAGGTGCAGCACGGCGCTGCGCTCGGTGCTGCGCTGCTGGTGCACGCGACGCCCCTGCAGGTCGTGCAGCTCC
>DDRC01000185.1:0-2778 GCA_002342985.1 Flavobacteriales bacterium UBA2426 | reverse complement strand
TGTGGGCGCCGGCCGCGCGGCGGGGGGCGGGGGGAGGGAGGGGGGGGGGGGTGGCGGGGGGGGGTGTGGGGGGGGGGGGGGGGGGGGTTGGCCCCGCCCCCCGCACGCCGGTGATGATCACTTGCACCGGAGCGGAGGGTGCGCTCACGCAGCCCAGCGCATCGGTCACCACCACGGTGTAGCTGCCGGGCTCAGCGGCGGTGAGGCAGGGCCAGGTGGCATCGGGCAGGGGCTCGCCGTTGAGGTACCATTGGATCTGCGGCCGGTAGCCGGTGCACAGGGTGGTGCCGCTCTGCAGCACCTGTGGGCTGTATGGCGTGGGCGGGCATTGCAGCGCGGCGCGGAACACATCGCCGTCGTCGCCCACGGCGAGCAGGGCGCCGTCCACCAGCTGGGCATCGTTCAGGCCCACATCGAAGGGCGCGGGCACGATGGTCTCCCAGCTATCGCCGCCATCGGTGGTGCGCAGCACGTAGCCGCTGAACTGCACCGCATAGCCCGTGTCGGGGTCGGTGAAGAAGATGCTCATGGTGAACTGCGGCAGCTCGTTGAGCGGCGTCCAGGTGTCGCCGCCGTCGGTGGTGCGGGCGCCGCCGTTGCCGGCGTACCAGCCCAGCGTGTCGTTGAGGAAGAAGAGGCTGTTGATGGCCGCGTTCGTGGGCGGGTCCAGCCACTCCCAGGTGGCGCCGCCATCGGTGGTGCGGGCCAGCACGCCGCCATCGCCACCGGCGAAGCCGAGGTTGTCGTTCACGAACCAGAGGTCGAAGATGTTGCCGCCATCGAGCGTCAGCTGCCAGGTGCTGCCGCCGTTGGTGGTGCGGTAGCAGCCGCCGTTCACGTAGCCGCCGCAGGCCAGCGCGGTGCTGGCGCTGAAGGCCCAGGTGCTGCGGATGGCCACGTTGGGGCCGGGGTGGTTGGTGCTGGTGGCGAAGTAGTCGGTGGTGTGCCGGTTGGCGCCCACGCCGCCGCCGAGCCAGCCGATGCCGTTGGACCGCAGGTGCACGGCGCCCCAGGTGGCGTTCCCGGCGTTCACGTTGGTCCAGTGCCGACCGCCGTCGGTGGTGCGGATGACGCCGTTCTCGTAGCCGCCCATGGTCTGCCACCCGGCGGCCACCCCGAACTGGTCGGTGCCGAAGCTCACCTTGCTCAATTTGGTGTGGTAGGTGCCGATCTGCACGGCGGTCCAGGTGGCGCCGTGGTCGGTGGTGCGGTACACGCGGGCCTCGCCGCCGAGCAATCCGAAGCCGCTGGGGTCGATGTACGCATGGTAGAGGTCCTGGAATTGCTCCAGTATTTGGGCGCTCCAGGTGTCGCCGCCGTTGGTGCTGCGCATCACCACGCCACCGTTGCCCACGGCGATCAGCAGGTCGCCGCGCGCGAAGAGGCTCAGCAGGCTGTTGGTGGTGGGGCTGGTCTGTTGCGTCCACGTGAGGCCCGCATCGCTGGTGCGGATGATCTCGCCCCCGATGCCCACGGCGAGTCCGTTGAAGGCATCGATGAAGTGGAAGCCCCGCATGTTGTAGGTGATGGGCGCAATGATGGGCGTCCAGGTATCGCCGCCGTTGGTGGTGCGCAGCAGCACCGCGCCGGTGGCCGACGCGAAGCCCAGGGTATCGTTCACGAAGTAGAGGCCTACGATGGCGTTGGTGGTGCCGCTGGTCTGGAGGGTCCAGCTGGCGCCGCCGTCGGTGGTGCGGGCGATCTTGCCGCTCTCGCTGGCGGCCCAGCCCAGGGTGTCGTTCACGAAGCTGAGGCAGGCGGCGTGGCCGAAGCCGAAGAGGTTCACGGAGGTGACGCTGCTCCAGTTGTCGGTGGTGCGGTAGAAGCGGCCGGTCTCCGCGCCGATGATGCCGCGCTGGTCGTCCCACATCCACAGGCTGCGCGGCACGTTGAGCAGGTTGTAGGGCATGCGCTCCCAGCTGTCGCCCGCGTCGGCGGTGCGCAGCACGTGGCCCAGGGTGCGGTCGATGGTGACGGCGGCGGTGGGGCTGTGCATGCGCACGGCGGTGAGGTCGCTGCGGGTCTTGATGGGCGTGACGAGCTCCCAGGTTTGGGCGTGCAGGTGAAGAGCTACGAGCAGCAGCAGGAGGAGGGAAGGGAAGCGCATGGCGATCAAAGGTCGCGATTGCGGTGCACGTGCACGGGTCCGGTGGCGTGGCAGCCATGCCAGCATCGCACGCGCCGCCCGGTCCGTGCATCCTGGCGGTGCCGGGGCGCATTCACTCCACGAGCAGCCGCTGCGCGCGGGCCAAGCCATCGAGCCGCGCGAGGTAGACGCCCGGCGCCAGGACGGCATCGGTGGTGTGACGGCCTGCGCGTGCTTGGTGCACCAGCACGAGTTGGCCGCGCGCATCGTGGATGCGGATCGTGCCCGGCATGCGCGTTTCGATCAGGAAGGGACCGATGGCCGGGTTCGGCACGATGGGGAACGCATCGCCCGCCTGCGCGGTGGGGAGCCCCGTGCTGGCCACGAAGACGCAGGCGCTCTGCTCGTTGCAGCCGCCCGCGCTCACCCGCAATCCGTAGCTGCCCGCCGCGGGGGCCAGATAGCTCTGCTGGTCGGCGCCGGCGATCGGCTGGTTGCCGTTGTCGCAATCGAGCCATTGGTATTGGACGCCGGTGGCATTGGCGGTGAGCAGCAGTCCATCCACCATGAGCGTGGTGTCGAGGTCGATCACCTCCAGGTCGATGGTGATGATGGAGTCGCAGCCCTGCGCGTTGGGGGTGGCGTCGGCTGAGAGCCCGCTGCGGGTGCATGACTGCGACGTGGGCGAGAAG
>DDRC01000074.1:3149-5157 GCA_002342985.1 Flavobacteriales bacterium UBA2426 | reverse complement strand
TGCCGGCCGGGAATTACCTGCTGCGGGTGGAGTGCGCCGGCCGCGCCGGTCAGCAGCGCGTAGTGCGGATGCCTTGAACGGAAAGCGCCCCGGCTTTCGGCCAGGGCGCTTGGCGGTGCGACGGTCCAACCCCTCGTTGCGACCCTCTTTCCACCGCAATCAGATCCGCAGTCGCAGCAGGCTGAGGAGGGAGGGGAGCTGCACATGGGCCTGGCTCACCACGGTCTTCTGACCCTCTTCGTCGGGCGTGGGCCCGCTCTTGGGCTTCCCTTTGGGGAGCGCTGGCGGAGCCGGAATCTCCTGCATGGCCGGCGGCTCCGGCACCAGCTGCCCGGGCCGGCCTTCCTCCAGGCCTGCGGGCGTCATCCGCCAGGTCTTGCCGATCATGTCGCGGTCCAGCGTGTTGGTCACATTGTCCACGTCATGGATCACCTCCTCGCAGCCGCTGCGGAAGAAGATGCCCTTGCCCACCGGCACCTGCAGCGTGAAGCGTGCATCCTGGGCGCGGATCTTGTCCGCCGCCGGGAACCGGATCACCGGCGACACCTGAAGCACCTCGCCCTCCTGGCGGTGATCCACCGCGATGGCCGAGGCGCGGGCCAGGGCGGCTTTCGCGTTGCGGCCATGGGCCTCGCGCACCACCACCAGGCGGTAGACGCTATCGGGGCTTGCGGCGACATCCAGGCGGCCCCAGCCGCCGGCGATCATGCCATCCGCCACGTGCAGGCCGTCGAGGTCGACATCCAGTTCGCCTTCCTTGAAGCGGAAGCTCCAATCCCCTGCGGTCTCTGCCGGCATCAGCGCATCGAGGTAGAGGATGTCGCCGGCGGGAGGGGCCAGGTCAATCGATTCCCGCACGCTGTTGCTGCGGTGGAACTCGCGGCCGAGCTCGATGCCGACGAGGGTGACCGGGACGAAGGCGGCGATCCACAGGGCGGTGAGGGAAACGCCGAACCAGCGCGGCGTTTCCGTGTCGAGCAGAAGCTTGAATCCCGCAAGCAGCAGCCCCACCACGGGAATCAGGCACAGGAGTGCCAGGCCCACCATCAGCCAGATGGTCTGTTCATGCGAATTGAACAGGAGACCTGCGAAGTCGAGCAGGCCCATGTCATCGCTCGACCAGGTGGCATGCCAAAGGCCCCAGGTGCCGCCGATGGCCGTTGTGACGAGGCCCAGCAGGAGGCTGAAGGCGAAAAGGACGATCCCTGCGCCAAGCAGCTTTACGATCACCTGGCCGGCGGCGGAAGAGCGCCTTGAGGCACCGCTGCTCCAGCGCTTGCCGATCTCGTTGGCCTCATGCGCCACCCGTCGGCCGCCCTCCTCGAAGGCGCGCTTCAGATTGTCCACGGTCACCGGCTCGCCCTCCATGCGCAGGCGGTCGGCCGGGGTATCAGCCAGGGGCACCAGGATCCACAGCAGGATGTACAGCAGGATGGGCGTGCCGCTCCCGAGCAGGATGAAGACGATCATGATGATGCGCAGCCACAACGGGTCCATTCCGATGTAAGCCGCCAGGCCCCCGATGACGCCGCCCACCCACTTGTCGTCAGGGTCGCGGTAGAGGCGCTTGTACCCTCTTCCGCCGGCCTCCTGGGCCGTCTGCCCGGCTGTGGCCTGTTCAGCTTGTCCATCGCCGTAGTCCTCGGGCTGCCCCATCACCGCGATGACGTGGTCGACATCCTCGATGGAGACCACTTGGCGCTGGCCGGCCATCCGCTCCTGGAAGAGCTCGGCGATGCGCGCTTCGATGTCGGCCATGATCTCCTGCCGGCCGGCGGTGCCTTCAAGCCGGGCCTTGATGCCCTCGAGGTAGCCCTGCAGGCGCTCATAGGCATCCTCCTCGATGTGGAACACGGTGCCGCTGACATTGGCGGTGACGGTCTTCTTCATGGTGGCTGGGGTTGGATCGGCCTAGTTGGTGGTCTTGCGGGTGGTCTTCTTCACGGCCTGCACCAGCTCGTCCCAGGTCTGGTCGAGCTCGGTGAGGAATCGCTCGCCCTCGGTGGTT
>DDRC01000074.1:0-3017 GCA_002342985.1 Flavobacteriales bacterium UBA2426 | reverse complement strand
CGGCCCGGAGCGTGACTCCTCCCATCGGTAGGTGAGCAGGCCGCTGTCCTTCAATCGGGTGAGCAGGGGGTAGAGCGTGCCCTCCACCACGATCAGCCGCGCATCCTTCAGGTCCGACAGGATGTCCGACGGGTATCGTTCCCCTTTGGCCAGCACGCCGAGGATGCAATACTCCAGGACGCCCTTGCGCATCTGCGCCTTTGTGTTGTCGACCTTCATGATGTGCGGCTTTGGTCCTTGACGTGGCAAAGATGCATGTTTGGTTTGGTACTATGCAAGGCATGGTACCTGTTTATGATGAGCGGTTATCCGGCCGGGGTGAATGGCAGTCCGTCGAATTCCCATGGCCGCCTTAGCTTGCGGACCAAGTCCTTACCATGCGCAAGCACCTGTGGAAGATCGTGGTCGTCCTGCTGGCCGCTGCGGCCGTGTTCGCCTACTTCAGGTACTTCTGGGTCTTTGGCACCGGCGTTAAAGCCGGGGAACTGAATTACGTGGTGCACAAGGGCGTGCTGTTCAAGACCTATGAGGGGAAGATGGTGCAGACCGGCATCCGCAGCCAGGCCGGCACCATGCAGAGCTTCGAGTTCCTGTTCTCGGTGGAGGATGAGCGCGTCGCGCAGAAACTGATGGCCAACAGCGGCAAGCAGTTCAATCTGCACTACCGGGAGTATGTGGCGGCCATACCCTGGCGCGGCCATAGCAGGTATGTGGTGGATAGCATCGTCAGCATGCAGGATGTGAACCGCTGAGCCTGCTCAAGCCTCCTCAGACCAGTCCGTCAGCCACGTGCCAGCCGATCGCCCCCCCCGAAGAGCTTCGAGCGAGGAGCCCATGGAGCGCCGATCCCAGCGGCGGCGCTCGGCTGAGCGTGCGCAGGGCAGCGCCTGGCACTGGTTCAAGCACGACCTGGCCGATGCCCGCGAACGGTACGTGAAGCGCACCTCGGCGGCGCACAAGCGCGTGGTGCTCCTCCTTCTCCTTATCGGTGCGGCACTTCGTCTCTGGTTGGTACTGGAGCCGATTACGGCATCCGAGGCCACGGCGTATATGGCCTTCGCCGTGCAGCCGTTCGGCGAGGCCGTCTCGGACTATTCATTGCCGGTCAATCACATCCTGCACACCCTGCTCACGAAGTGGAGCACGGCACTGCTGGGCGTCAATGCGGTGGGCCTCCGCATGCCGGCCTTCCTGGCCGGTCTGGCTGCGCTGCCGCTCTTCTACCTCTTCGCACGGTCGCTATTCAACCGGTACATCGCCCTCATGGCCCTGGCCATGGCCGCCGGATACCCTGCCCTGGCCGAACTCAGCGCCATTGCGCACGGCTACAGCATCACTTGGTGTGCCATGCTGGCTGCCTTCCTGCTGGGCCGGCACCTGGTGCGCGAGAACAACCCGTGGTCCGCACTGTTCATGGGCCTTGCACTGGCCTTGGGGACCTGGGCCGTTCCATCCATGGTCTTCCCGGCCTTGATGGTGCTGCTCTGGACCCTCTTCAGCATCATGGCCAAGTACGAGCGCTCCTTGAATCAGCGGTTGGCCATGCTCGGGCTCTCCGCGGCGGTCTTCCTGGCCGGCTCCCTGCTGCTCTACCTGCCGGTGGCGGTGACCCATGGCGTGGACCAGCTCTTCCACCACGTCACGGAGGGCGATGCTTCGTGGAAGTCCTTCGCTGCGGGGTATGCCGACAAGGTGCTGGAGCTCTGGGTATGGGTGGTGGACCCCGCTTCCACCGGGGTGGCGCTGCTCGGATTCGCCGGCCTCCTGCATGCCACCTACATCTCGGCCAAGTACAGGGCCATCCTCTTCGCCCTGGTGCTGGGGGCGCTGCCGTTGACGCTGCTGCTGCGCGATGCGGGCGATCCCTGGCAATGGGCCTACATGCTCTTCTTCCTCCACCTGGGATCGGCCATCGCGCTGTTCTACCTCCTGAAGCTGGTCCAGGACAGGGTCTTCCAGGGGTTCGGCAAGCGCACCCGCACGGGTTGGGCGTCCATTGCGCTGGTAGCCGGTTTCGCCAGCGGCACGGGGGTGGCACGCGACCGGGTGGATCATCTGCCGGAGGCTCCGGCCGCTGCGGAATTCCTGGCCGGTGCGCTGGCGCCCGCGGACAGGCTCTGCGTGGACCCGGCCTGGGAGGCGGCCATCGCCTTCAGCCTCCAGCGCCACCGGATCGAAGCCGTGGGCCGGCGCGGGGACCCGCCTCCCGGTGCGCGGCTTTTCGTGGTCGTGGGGTCGCCCGGCGGCCCCGCTCCGGACGAGGCCGTCAGCCGATGCGGGCAGTCCATCCACGGATTCGAGGAGCCGGGGATGCTGAAGGATTGGCCGCGAATGGAGATCTTCGCGGCCCGCAAGCGGTAGCCCGGTCACTCCGACCGTGCCGCGCGCATGCGGACAATCCAAGCGACATGGCAGAAGAAGGCCGCCAGATCATCTTCAACATGGTGAAGGTGGGGAAGACCCTCCCTTCCGGAAAGAAGATCCTCAACGACATCTACCTCGGCTTCTACTACGGGGCCAAGATCGGCGTGCTCGGCCTTAACGGCTCGGGCAAATCCACGCTGATGCGCATCATCGCCGGCAAGGAGAAGAGCTTCGAGGGCGATGTGCACCTCAGCCCCGGCTACTCCATCGGCCACCTCGAGCAGGAGCCCGAACTCGATGAGAGCAAGACCGTGATCGAGATCGTGCGCGAGGGCGTGCAGCCCATCATGGACCTGCTGAAGGAATACGAGGAGGTGAACAACAAGTTCGCCGATGAGGATGTGCTGAACGATCCGGACAAGATGGACAAGCTCATCGCGCGCCAGGGCGTCCTGCAGGACAGAATCGAAGCGAGCGATGCCTGGAACATCGACCAGAAGCTGGAGGTGGCCATGGATGCGCTGCGCTGCCCCGAAGCCGATCAGCCCATCAAGGTGCTCTCCGGTGGTGAGCGCCGCCGCGTCGCGCTCTGCCGCTTGCTCCTGCAACAGCCCGACATCCTTCTCCTTGACGAACCGACCAACCACCTCGAC
>DDRC01000174.1:13249-14668 GCA_002342985.1 Flavobacteriales bacterium UBA2426 | reverse complement strand
CTTGCGGATGAAGCGCCCGAAGAAGACGGCCACGAGCATCACCACGGGCAGCGTGGCCAGCATGGTGAGCATCAGTTCGGTGCTGAGGTAGGTGAGCGCCACGATGCACACGGTGAGCACCACGAACTGCCGGAGGAATTCGGCTAGCACGCTGGTGAAGGCGTCCTGCAGCAGGGCCACATCGGCGCTGATGCGGCTGTTCAGTTCGCCCACGCGGCGCTGCGCGAAGAAGGACATGGGCAGCTTCAGCAGGTGGGCGTAGGTGTCGCGCCGCAGTCGGGTGAGGGCGTTCTCGGTCACCGCCCCGAAGCTCCAGATGCGCCAGAACCCGAAGAAGGCCTGCGCGGCGAAGACCAGCAGCAGCAGCTTGAGGATGGAGTGCACATTGGCGGTGTCCATCAACGGCGCCTCCCAGAAGCCCGTGGTGGCGCGCGCATCGATCAGGTGGCCGATGAGCCAGGGGAAGGCCGCGCTCAGCAGGCTGGTGAGCAGCAGGCACAGCATCCCCACCGCGAAGAGCCCACGCTGCTCGCGCATGTAGCGGAACACGCGGAAGAACTTGCGCAGCGCGGCTCTGGAGAGCTTCGCAGGCTTCGCATCATCGTCGCTCACTCGGTTCCTGCGACCCGCCATCGTTAGTCAACGAGCTGTATGGAACCCCCGTTGGTCCTGTCCGCTATTCTGCCCATATCCATACGAGAGCACTTGAGACCGTGAGCCCATCTGCACAGGACCGCATGAACACGTGGGCTACCCATGCACCGCCGCCATCCTATCCGCGATATGATCGAAGAGGTTCCCCAGCGGCTTCTCCACCATCATCTTGATGAAGGGGTTGAGCTCGGCATTGAACTCCTGCCAGGCGGTGGTGGCGCCGTTCTCCTCCTTCAGGTGCACATCGAGCGTGAAGGGGAAGGGGCTGCGCTCGGTGGCCTTCAGCTTCAGCAGGCCAGGTGCCTCGCCGCCCGCCAGCTCCAGGCCGATGGTCGCGGCGCCCTGCACCTTGAACGAGCACGATTTCCCATCGCTCTGCCAATCGCTGATGCGCCCTTCGGGCAGCAGCTGCCTGAAGTTGTTCATATCCTGCAGGAAGGCGTGCAGCTCGGCAGCCGGCTTGGCGATGGTGACTCTCTTGCTCTCGATGCGCGTCATGATGGATGGGTTTTCCGATGGTGGGCGATGGAAGAGTGGGCGCTACCGCCGTAGAGGGCCAGCGGCAGTCCGGGACGGGGAGCGTCAGCCTTCAGCGGCATCCACGCGCACCCGCTGGGCCGCTACACCTTGCTCCCCACGCCCCAGTTCGCAGGGTCCTTTCTCCATTCGTTCAGCGGCAGCAGGTCCTTCTCGGTGATGTAGTCGCTGCGCAGCGCCTGGTCGAGCAGGATGCTGTAGTTCGTGAGGGAGTGCAGGTTCACCTTG
>DDRC01000174.1:8779-13121 GCA_002342985.1 Flavobacteriales bacterium UBA2426 | reverse complement strand
GGCTTCGGCGAAGGCCTTGTTCGCCGCATCGAAGCCGTAGGAGAAGATGGCCACCATCCCCTTCACCTCGCAGCCGGCGTCGCGCAGGGCCTGAACGGCGTTGAGGCTGCTCTGCCCGGTGCTCACCAGGTCCTCCACCACCACCACGCTGCGCCCCACGGTAAGGTCGCCCTCCACCTGGTTCTTCATGCCGTGTTCCTTGGCGCCGCTGCGCACATAGAGGAAGGGAAGGCCCAGGTCGTGGGCCACCAGCGCGCCATGCGCGATGCCGCCGGTGGCCACACCGGCGATCATGTCCGGACGCCCGAACTCGCTGTTGATGATGTGCACGAACTGCTGCCGGATGTAGGTGCGCACCGCCGGGTAGGAGAGCGTCTTCCGGTTGTCGCAGTAGATGGGGCTCTTCCAGCCGCTGGCCCAGGTGAAGGGCTTCTTCGGGCTAAGTTTGACGGCCTTGATCTGGAGCAGGAATTCGGCGACTTTCAGCGAAGGATCGAGCGGGGAAGCCATGGAGCGAAAGTATGTCGTTTGGATGGAGGGGAAGCCGCTGGAGGTCATCGAGGGCGACCCTGATACGGTGCTCCGTGAGCACTGGCTGGTGGTGAATGTGCGTGAGGCTCAGGAGATCGCGCCTGCGGTGGCGGCCCTTGAGCGCCCCGAGGTGGCGGGCGTGCGCCTCTACTCCTCATCCGGCCTTCCCGTGTGGGACGCGTTCCGTGCAGGCTACCGCTTCGTGCCCGCGGCGGGCGGGGCGGTGGAGGATGAGCGCGGGCGCCTGCTGGTGATCCGGCGCCTGGGCAAGTGGGACCTGCCCAAGGGCAAGGTGGAGGAGGGCGAGGGCCTGGAGGAGGCCGCCGTGCGCGAGGTGCAGGAGGAGTGCGGCGTGCACGGCATCCGGCTCATCGCGCCCTTGCACACCACTTGGCACACCTACCGCCGCAAGGGGGCGGACCACCTGAAGCGGACGGACTGGTACCTGATGCGCGCATCCTCGTCGGAGCCCTTGACCGCGCAGGCCGAGGAGGGGATCGAGGAGGTGCGATGGGCGGAGCGCGAGGAGCTGCCGGCCCTCATCCGCGACACCTATCCCTCCCTGCGGCCGGTGTTCGAGGCCTGGGCGGCGCTCCGCCGCTGAGCAGCGCTCATTCGTCCCACACCTTGATGCGGCCGCTGCGCTCCGCCTCGGCCTTCACCTGGTGGAACACGGCACCGAGGCCTCTGCTGGGCAATGGTGCAGGCGAGCGTGCGAGCACGCCATCGTTGAGGAGGAAGACGGCCGGCAGGCTCTTCAGCCGGAGGTCGTCGCGCACCTGCTGCTCGGCCTGGGCGCGGAGCCACCGGAACCCCATGCCCGGGTGCGCCTTGATGTAGCGCCGGAGCGGCTCGGGGTCCTGGTCGAGGCCGATGGCGATGATGGGCACGATGCCCTTGTACTCGCTGTGGAGCTGCTCCAGGCCCTGCATCTCCAGGTCGCAGTAGCTGCACCAGCTGGCGGTGAAGACGATGCAGACCGGCCCGGCCAACAGGCTGTCGAGCGCCAGATCCCGCCCCTGCATATCCTCCAGCCGCATCGGCGGCAGCCGCTGCCCCACGCGCATGGATGTAAGGTCCCAGAGCATGTTGGCCGCGATGAGCCGGTGCTCGGGGAACGGCGAGGCCTCGCTGACGCGGCGCAGGATGGCCTCGGCGCCGGCGCGCTTCACGATGCGGCCATGGTACTGCTGGTGCAGCAGGTCGATCATCACCAGCTCCCGGAGGCGGGCATCGTCGCGGAGGAAGTCGTTCGCGGCGAGGATGGCCCCGAGGCTGTCCGGTTGGCCCAGCTCGAAGGCGCGGGCCAAGGCGGGGCCATGGAAGCGCTCCGCTGCAACCAGCTGCTCGGCGAAGAAACTGCGGATGAACCGCACGTACTCCGGGTCGTCGTACCGCACGGGCTGCCCCTTCAGGTACTGTGCGAAGAGCTCGGCCTCATTCACCCGTGGGCCGTACCGCAGGCCGGCGAAGCTGTAGGTCAGGTAATGCGCGAACCAAGGGTCATCCACATCGCGATAGAAGCGCCTCACCTTTTGCTCGAAGGTGTCGACGCGCACCTTGCTCCAGGTGGGCATCACGAACAGCGTGGGCGGCCGCTTGGCCGAGTCGGGCACTGCGCCCTGCTTGCGCTGCACCTCCAGCGCCTGCATCCCGGCCGCCTGGTCGGTGGCCAGGTCCTCCGCGATGAAGGCATCGATCCGGCCGTTGAGGTCGGCGGTGAGCGCATTGGCGTCCAGCGCATCCAGGGCGGTGAACACCAGGGCGGCGCGGGTGCTGCCGCCCAGGCTGGTGGCCATGCCCTTCTCGGGCGGATGGAAGGCCACGCTGTACCGCGCTCCCGGCCGGGCGTAGAGGTCAGCGAAGGCCTCGCCCACGCGCAGCCGCAGCTTCGCCGTGCCCTCCACCGGGGCGGAGAGCCGGGCGTGCCCGTCCTCGCCGATCGGCGCTGTGGCGAGCCGCTCGGTCCGCAGGGTGAAGAGGTCCTGATAGCGGTAGAGCAGGATGGCCTTGCCCGCGTAGGCGGGCGCATGCACATCGATCACCGCCTCCTGCGCGGTTGCGGCGAGCGCGCTGATGAAAGCGAATGCGGCAAGGGCCTTCCTCATCCCAGGGCGGCGCGGATATCCATGGGTACCAACGCAGCCACATCCGCTTTGTTGGCGATGAGCTCCCGGACGATGGTGCTGCTGATGTGGGCATGCTCCGGTGCGGAGGGCAGGAAGAGCGTTTCCACCCCGGCGAGCTGGCGGTTCATCAGGGCGATGCTGCGCTCGTAGCCGTGGTCGGTGCTGTTGCGCAGGCCGCGCACGATGAAGGTGGCGCCCACGCGCCGGCAGAGGTCCACCGTGAGGCCCTCGAAGGCCACCACCTCCACCTTGGGCTCGCCCTGGAACGCCTCGCGCACCCAAGCGGCGCGCTGCGCCTCGTTGAACATGGTCCGCTTCGTGGTGTTCACGCCGATGCCGATGAACATCCGGCTGAAGAGCGGCAGTGCGCGGCGCACGATGCTCACGTGCCCGATGGTGATCGGATCGAAGGTGCCGGGGAAGACGGCGATCGGGGCGTTCATGCGGATGCAGGGTTCGTGGCGGGGAGGGGGGCGAAGAAGCTGAACTGCACCAGGCCGTAGCTCCGCTGGCGCTGGAACCCCGGCAGGTGCGCAAGGCTCACCCGCTCCGAGTGCTCCACGATCAGCAGCCCTTCCGTCCCGAGCGATCTGGCCTGCTGCACCAAGGTAGGGATGCGCTCGATGCCTTCCATGGCGAAGGGGGGGTCGGCGAAGATGATGTCGTACTGGCCGCGGTGGCTGGAGAGGAAGGAGAATGCGTCGCCCTTCACCATCCGCCAGCGCGTTTCGCCGAGCTCGCGGGCCATGCGCTGCATGAAGTCGAAGAGCTTTCGGTCGCTCTCGACGCTGATCACCTCGTCGGCCCCTTGGGAGAGGAACTCGAGCGACATGTTGCCGGTGCCGGCGAACAGGTCGAGCACGCGGATGCCTTCGAGGGGCACGCTGTTGCGGAGCACGTTGAAGAGCCCTTCCTTGGCGAAGTCGGTGGTCGGCCGGGCATCGGTGCCGGCCGGCGGATGGATCCGGCGGTTGCGGTATTTGCCGCCTATGACGCGCATGCGAACTGTTCCAGCAGCGCCGACCAGCGGAACGGATCAAGGCCGGCGCCTTGGAGCGCGGGCCAGCGTGCCGCTGCATCGCGCTCCCGAGGGAAATAGCGCTTCAGCAGGTCGCGCTCGTGCGCGGTGAGGTGTGTGCCGCCATGATGCAGCATGAGGTCGCCGGGGCGCAGCCCGCACCCCTCCGCGGCCAGCAGCGCGTAATACAGCGCATCCTGCGAGCTCTTCGCCGGATAGGTGTTGGTGAGAAGCACCCGGCCTTGGTCGGCGACGGCCGCATCCAGCCGGTCGTGGCTCCGATGGAGGAGGAGGGCAGGCCCCTCGCCGGCCAGCGCCAGCGCGCCGCGCAGCATGAGCGCCTGCATGGGTACCGGCTGCGCCCCAGGGAAGCGGTCCAGCACCATGCGCTCGCGCTCGTCGTCGTGCACATAGATGCATACCGCCCCCAGGCTGTCGAACGGCTCGTTGCGCAAGGCCCCGGTGGGCAGGCCGCCATGCACCAGGCGCAGGTGCGCGGCCTCGGTGCCCGGCTCCAAGGCGGCTTCGGGCACCAGCGTGCTCCACTCCGGCAGGGTGACGAAGGAGACGGATGCCGGCGCCTGAGGCAGCGCCTCCGAATCGAGGGCCGAGGCATCGGCCGACCACTGCAGCGCCGTGGGCTCGCCGGTGTCCATGGCGTGGG
>DDRC01000174.1:0-8547 GCA_002342985.1 Flavobacteriales bacterium UBA2426 | reverse complement strand
CGGGCGCTCTGGTAGCGCGGCGACGACCAGCCTCCGCTCTTCATGGGGGTCAGTCGCCCTTCCAGTTGCCCGCCACCGTGGCCTTCTCCATGCTGCCGAAGAGCAGGGTGTCGCCGGCCACCATCGGGCTGGGGTCCTTGCACAGCATCACCGGTACGCTGCGGCCGCTGGAGTTGATCATGCCTGCGGTGAGCAGGAATGGCTTTCCGGAGACCGGGGAGAAGCCCAGGCTGTCCGGGTTGAAGGGATAGACGCGCTTCTCCAAGGCGCGCGCTGTGCGGAAAACGGAATCGAGCACGGAAGCGCGGATGGTGTCACGCACGATGATCCCCATTTGCAGCGCTTGCAGCTCGGTCAGGGTGTCGGGCACCTGGCCCTCCTTGCGAACCATCGGGTAGGTGCCGTTCTTGACGAAATCGCGGAGCACCGCCAGGTTCCCCGTGTAGGCGTTGTTGGCCTCCTTGTATTTCGACTGCGCATCGCGGATGTCCTTCAAGGCCTGGATGATGCGCGCGTCATAGGCGGCCTTCCGCTCGTTGAACTCGATCACCTCCGCGATGGACCGGTAGTTCCGGAAGGCCAGGAAAACCGCGATCAGGCCGAAGGCGATGCCGATGGCCATCCCGGCCTTGCGCCCCAGGATCCCCAGCTGCAGCAGCAGCGCGATGACCCCGGTGAGCAGGGTGAGGAAGGAGCCGAGCTTCACCCACATGTTCTGTCCGGAGGAAAGGCCGATCACGAAGATGATCCCGCCGAGGATGATCAGCAATACCGGGAAGATGTAGCCGCCGATGCTCTTCATGGTGGTCAAGGGTGCCCTGGAAGGCGGTCAAAAGTAGAATAATTTCACCCCGTGCCTTGGCGCGTTGGCTGCCCCCGAAAGGCCGTTCCCCGTTCCGAAGCCGATGCCCCAGAACACCGCAGCCAGGCCCCTTTCCCAACGCTTGCTCGCCGACCTGGGCCATGCGCCCACCGCGGGCCAGCAGCGGGCTATCGAGGCATTCGAGCGCCTGCTCCTCACGCAGCGCGAGCTGCCGACGCTCGTGCTGCGGGGCTACGCCGGCACGGGCAAGACCACCTTGGTGGGTGCCTTGGTGCGGGCGCTCAAAGCCATGCGGTCGCCCGTTATCCTGCTGGCACCCACGGGCAGGGCGGCCAAGGTGCTGGCGGCGCACGCGGGTGCGGAGGCCAGTACCATCCATCGCCGCATCTATCGGGTGGGTGAGGGGGAAGATGGCCCGGGCGTGAGCATCGCGGCGAACAAGGATGCAGGCGCGCTCTTCATCGTCGACGAGGCCAGCATGATCGGCGCTGCCGGCGGCGACGAAGCCTTCGGGACGCGCGACCTCCTGCGCGACCTCCTTGAGCATGTCTTCGGCGCCCCCGGATGCCGCCTCTTGCTGGTGGGCGACCCGGCGCAGCTGCCACCCGTGGGCAGCGACCGCAGCCCGGCGCTCACCGTCTCCGACCTCCGGGCAATCGGCCTCACCGCAGGCGCAGTGGACCTCACCGAGGTGGTGCGGCAGGCCGATGCCTCGGGTATACTGCGCAACGCCACTGCGCTGCGGGCGCTGCTCGGGCGCTCGGTTGCACTGGGTGAGCACGGCCCGGCGGACGATTCCGGCGACGCCTCAGCGGTGCTCCTGCCGCGCTTCATGCCCTTCAGCGATGTCATCCGTGTGAATGGGCATGAGCTCCAGGAGGCCCTGGAGTCCGCCTATGCACGGGATGGGGATGACGAGGTGTGCGTGGTGTGCCGGAGCAACAAGCGGGCCTACCTCTACAACCAGCAGGTGCGCGTCCGCATCCATGGCTACGAGGAGGAGGTCTCCCCCGGCGACCGGCTCATGGTGGTGCGCAACAATTACCTCTGGGCAGGCCTCAATGGCCGTCCCGGGCTCATCGCCAACGGCGAGCAGGTGCTGGTGAAGCGCGTGCGCGGCATCGAGGAGCGGCATGGGCTGCGGTTCGCCGACATGGTGCTCGGCTGGTGGACCGGCCTCGAGGAGCGCGAGCTGGAGGCGAAGGTCATGCTCGATACGCTGGCCTTGGAGAGCCCAGCGCTCCCTCAGCCCCGCATGCGCCTGCTTGCGCAGGCGGTGGCCGAAGGCGTGCCAAGCAGCTCGCGATCCGCGCGCATGAAGCAGCTCCGCGAGGACCCCTATGCGAATGCCCTGCAGGTGAAGTATGCCTACGCGGTCACCGGCCACAAGGCCCAAGGCGGCCAATGGCGCACGGTGTTCGTGGACCAGGGCTACATCACGGAGGAGATGATCGACCGGGAGTACATCCGATGGCTCTACACCGCTGTCACCAGGGCCACCGATAGGCTGTACCTCCTCAATTTCCACCCCCGGTTCTGGGGCGAGGAGGCTTGATCAAGCACCTAGCCGCACCCAGATCGGGGTCAGCGGGCGCGCGGATGCAAGGCTCGCGATGTGGGCATCGCCGATCCGCCAGGTGCCGATGTGGTATTCCGCCGCCGCATGCGCCGCGAATGCGGGGTGCTGCACGCGCATGCAGTGGCGGCCCGTGCTCACGCGCATGGCGCGGAGGTCATCCATGATGCCCACGCCGCTGGCCTTCAGCACGGCCTCCTTGCGGGTCCATAGCTCCAGGAAGCGCTCCTTCGCAGCCGTTTGCGCGAGCGCCTCCAGTTCCTCCACTTCCTCGGGGGTGAAGTAGTGCTGGGCCACGGCATCGTGCTCCACGCGCCGGTGCGCCGTCTCCAGGTCCACCCCGATCTCCTCGTCGGAGGAAGCGCCGATGAGCACGGCATCCTTGGTGTCGCTGAAGTTGAACCGAATTCCGCTCCCGTCAACGGCGGGCTTGCCGAACGGCCCGCGGCTGAAGCGGAGGGCTTCGGGCTGCGCCTGGAGGCAGTGCGCAAGCGTTTCGCGCAGGAATCCATGGCCGAGGATGTAGCGCATGCGGTCCGCTTCCTGCCTGAAGCGGGCTGCACGCTCGTGCTCCTCGGCATCCAGCATGCCCAGGTAGCGGTCATGGAAGGCCTCCAGATCGCGGAGGGGGGCGAACCACAGGTGGACGGAGCCGGGCGCTGGAAGGCCCTGCGCACGGTGGGCGACGGTGCCGGCCGGCTCAGGCAGGGCGCAATGAAGGGTGATGGTCCGGACGGTCACGACCGCGAAGGAACGGCGGAGGGCGGCAGATCCTCCGCCGCAGCGATGCACTCCCCGAGGTAGCCCGCCAGGCGGCGCACATTCGGCTCCTTCACCAGGTCGTAGTGATCGCCGGGCACGAGGTGGAGGCTGAACCCTCCTGCGGCCAATGGCTTCCAGCCCAGGTCCACGCGGCCCCAGCCGTCGGCTGAGCGGAGCACGGCGAGGTGCCCGGCAAACGGAAGCGGGCGGTACGCCGTCACCGCCTTGCTGTAAGTGTCGATGATGTGGAAGTGGCGGAGCTTCCCGGAGAGGGGCAGTCCCTTTGCCAGGCGATCCTCCACGATCCGGCGCATCACCGCATCCTTCAGGAGGGTATGCAGCCGACGTCCCTCGCGCATGGCCTCGCTGTGCAGCGATGGGGCGTAGGAATCGATGATGGCCAAAAGGGGCACCCGCTCACCGGCAGCCGACAACTGCTGCGCCATCTCGTAGGCCACGATGCCTCCGAATGAATAGCCGCAGAGGATATAGGGGCCGCTCGGTTGCGCCTCCCGGAGCTCGTCGAGGTAGTGCGCGGCGATGGCGGGCACGGTCTTCAGGGCGATGCGCTTGCCGTCATCGCCCTGGTGCTTGAATGCGAACGCCGGACGGTCCTGTTGAAGGTATCTAGGAAGCAGGCGGTTGCCCGCGTCGCATTGCACGCATACCAAGGGCGCGCCTTTTCCCGACCGCCGGATGACCATCAGGTTCGTCCAGCCCATCCGTCCAGCGTTATCACCACGCGAACTTTAGGATTCAGCCGGTGCCGGCCGTGCCACTTCGACCGAGACGGCATCCCGTTCGATGCATCGGCCGATTCGATGGATGCACGGCCTGCCGGATTCAGCCTGCGGCGCGGCGCTCGAGTGCACCGGCATGGTCGAGGATCGAGGCCAGGCGCTCCGTCAGCACGGCCACGTTGGGCTCCTTGATCAGGTCGTAGTGGTCGCCGGGCACCACCGCCACCTCAAGGCCGCCTGAGGCGAGGGATTCCCATCCCATCTGTTGGGGGCCCCATGACCGTTCGGCCTTGAACACGGTGAGCCTGCCGCGGTATGGTTTCGCGCGATAGGACATGACCGCTTGGTCGTAGGTATCGGTGATGTAGAAGTTCCGGAATCGCGCGGGCACGATGCCCCCGTTGCGCAAGGCCCTGCCCACGATGCCCCGCATCACCGCCTTCTTCAGGCCGTCCCAGGGCTTCGCATCCGCCTGGACCGCCTTCATGTGCAGCCCGGGCGCATAGGTGTCGAACACGGCGAGCACCGGCACTTCCTCGCCAGCCGCGGTGAGCTGCTGGGCCATCTCGTAGGCCACGATGCCGCCGAAGGAGTATCCGCTGAGGAGGTACGGGCCCTTGGGCTTCGCCTGCTTCAACTCGCGGATGAAGTGCGCGGCGATCGCTTCCACGGATGCGTATTCGATGCGCCTGCCGTCCTCGCCTTGGTGGAAGAAGGCATAGAAAGGCCGCGTATTTCCGAGGTGCTTCGGGATGAAGTGGCTGGCCTCATCGCCGTGCACGCAGAATAGCGGAAGCCCATCGCCCTCGGGCTGGATGAGCGAGAGGTTCTTCCAATCGTGGGTTGCGCCTTCGCCCTTCAGCAGCTCCGCGAACTGCGCGATGGTCGGGGCCTCGAAGAGCGACTTCAGCGGCAGCGTCCGGTTGAACTGCTGCTCCACCTGCCCGAGCAGTTGGATCCCGATGAGCGAGTGGCCGCCGAGGTCGAAGAAGTCGTCGTGAATGCCGATGTCCGCTGTGTTGAGCACCTTGCCCCAGATGGCGGCGAGCGCGCGCTCGATGTTGTTGCGCGGCGCCACGTGCTCGGCCTTCAGCGCGCTGGTCTGCGCGGTGGGTGCGGGCAAGGATCGGCGGTCGACCTTTCCGTTCGCGGTGAGCGGCAATTCGGTCATCACCACGAAACCCGTGGGCACCATGTAGGTGGGCAGCTTCCCGCGCAAGTGCTCACGCACCGTGTCGAGGAGCTCGTCCTGTGGGCCCTTGTGCGCTTCCGAGGGCACGACATAGCAGGCCAGCTGCTTCTCGCCAGGACCATCCTGACGGGCGATGACCACCTTGTCCTTCACGGCGGGCAGGTCGTTCAGCGCGTTCTCGATCTCGCCGAGCTCCACGCGGAAGCCGCGGATCTTCACCTGCCCATCGGCGCGGCCGACGAAGGCGATGCTGCCATCGGCCTGCCACTTCACGATGTCGCCGGTGCGGTAGAGCTTGGCGCCGCTCTTCCCGCTGAAGGGGTCGTCGATGAACTTCTCCGCCGTGAGGTCGTCGCGCCTCCAATAGCCCAGCGCCACGCCGTCGCCACCGGTGTAGAGCTCGCCCTTGCGGCCCACCGGAACAGGATTGCGCTGGTCGTCGAGGACATGCACGGTGGTGTTGTTCAGCGGGAAGCCGATGGGCACGCTGTCGGTGATGCTCGCTTCGCTGTTGATGGGGAAGCAGCAGGTGAAGGTGGTGTTCTCCGTGGGGCCATAGCCGTTGATGAGCACGTTGGGGCCGAGTGCCTTCAAGGCCTTCTTCACGTGCGGCACGCTCAGCACATCGCCACCCGTGAGGATGTGCTTCAGTCCGCGCAAGCGGTCGAGCTGCTCATCCACCAGCATGTTGAAGAGCCCCACGGTGAACCACGCGCTGGTGACCTTGTGCTTGGCGATGGCATCGCAGATCTCCGGCAGCGTGGGCTTCTGCTGGGCTTGCAGGGCGAGCCTTCCGCCGTTGAGCAGGGCGCCCCAGATCTCCAGGGTGCTCGCATCGAAGCTGATGTTCGAGAGCTGCAGCCAGCAGAGGTCGGGGCCGAAGGCGACGAAGTTCTGCTCGCGCACCAGGCGGAGGATGGCACGATGCGGCACCACCACGCCTTTCGGTGTGCCGGTGCTCCCGCTGGTGTACATGATGTAAGCGGGTGAGTCCGGCGAGACCTTAGGCGCGGGTGAATCACCGCTTGGCTTCACTTCATCGAGGAAGATGCTGCGCGCGTTGTGCCTCGGCAATGCATTCGCCAGGTGGCGCTGCGTCAGCATCACCTTCACGTCGGTGTCGCTGAACATGAAGGCTAGGCGGTCGGCTGGGTAGGCGGGATCGAAGGGCACGAAGCAGCCGCCGGCGCGAAGCGTGGCGAGCATGGCCACCACCATGTCGAAGCTGCGGTCCATGCACAGGCCCACCGGCTCGCCGGGCTTCACGCCCATGCCGATGAGCGCGGCGCTCAACGCATGCACACGCTGCTGCAGCTCGCGGTAGCTCAGCTTTTGATCGAGCAGTTCCACGGCGGTGCGATCGGCGTGCTTCACAGCCACCTCATCGAAGAGGCTGCCGATGTCCACCTTCGGATACGCCGTGGCACGACCGGTCCACTCAGGCTTCGGCATCTGTTGCTCACCAACAAGGGCAGCGTCACTGATCAGGTCTGCGATGGTGGCATTCGGCGCGGCGCTCACGCGTTTGATCAGCGACACCAGCTGGTCCATCCAGCCGCGCACCGTGGCCTCGTCGAAGAGGTCGGTGTTGTAGCTCCATTCGAGCGTGAGGTGCCCCTCGTTGCCGGTGGCATTGAGGAAGAGCTCGAAGTTCTCGAAGGCGCGCGGGTTGCTGATGAAGCGATGCTGCAGCCCGTCGAAGGCCACGCCATCGTCCATGTTCATGTCGATGTTGAACACCACCGGGCAGAGCGGGATGCGGCCGGGCTCGCGCGGCACGTTCAGCTTGCGCAGCAGGGTGCCGAAGGTGTACTTCTGGTTGTCGAAGGCGTCGAGCACGCCGGTGCGCCGGGCCTTCAGGTGCTCGATGAAGGGTCTTTCCTCATCGATGCGGCTGCGCAGCGCGAGCAGGTTCACGCAATGGCCCACCAGGTGCTTCATGCCCAGGTCGCTCTGACCGGCGGCGGGCAGGCCCACCACGATGTCGCTGTCGCCGGTGAGCTTGTGAAGCAGCACCTCGAAGGTGGTCATCAAGGTGGTCACGAAGCTGGCGCCGCTGCGCGTGGCCACTTCCTTCAGACCGCGTACCAGGTCCTGCTGGAGCAGCAGGTCGAGGCGGTGGCCCTTGTAGGTCTTCTGTTTGGGCCGCGGACGGTCGGTGGGCAGGTCGAGGCGCGGGACGGACCCTTTGTAGAGGTCGAGCCAGTAGCGCTCGACAGCCGCGTGGTCGGGGCTCTTGGCGAAGTCGATCGTCGCCAGGCTGTAAGCGCTGAAGGTGCTCGCTTCGGGCAGCTTCGGTGCACCGCCGTTCTTCGCTGCGTTGTACAACGCGCTGATCTCGGCCATCATGATGCCGAGGCTCCAGCCGTCGCACACCACGTGGTGGCCGGAGAGGCGGAGCAGATGGACATCGCTCGCGACCTGGATCAGCTGCGCGCGGAAGAGCGGGCCGTTGCGCAGGTCGAAGGGCGTGGTCATGTCCTTCTGCGCGATGGCGTCGAGCTGCCTGGTGCGGTCCGCCTCGCTCAGCACCGAGAGGTCGGTGAAGGGCAGTTCGAACTCCACTTCCTCCGTCACCAGCATGCGTGTGCCGCTGGCATTGAGCATCGAGCGGAGCGATTCGTGGCGCTTCACGAGCTCGTGCATCGCGTGCTCCAGGGCGGACCGGTCGAGCGTGCCCTTCAGTTCCAGCGAAACGCTCTCATTGTAGGCACAGCTGGCGTCCACGCCCATCTCGGAGGCGGTGAGCACTTCGCGTTGCGCTTCCGTGGTGGGGATGGTGCGTTCGATCGCCGGCCCGGTGAAGGGGTCGAAGTCAACGGCGACGAATCGGGGTTCTTGGATGAACTTCTCCATTTTCAAGCGCCGAAGCCTCGGCGTAGGTGCTATTGCTCAGTTCTCGTCCAGTTCAACCATGAGGTACTTGCCTTCCCGCTTCGGGTCGGGCACGAACCACGCGGGCTCGCCTTTCGGTGTGCGGCCCATGCGCGCGCCCGGCACCGGCGGCTCCATCGCGCTGATCACGCGCTCGCTCAACTTGCGCAGGTGCCCGCCCAGCACACTGTTCACCACGGGGATGGGGTAGGTGCGCTCCGGCATGAATCCGCTCTCACGCAGCTCCTTGCAGGTCTTCTCCACCGCATTGATGATGAACTCGATGTCGGCCGTGGTGTGCGCGGTGGTGATGAAGTGCGGGAAGTCCAGCACGTGCACACCGTGGTAGCGCATCAGCATGAAGAAGAGCTCGGTGTAGTTGACGCTCTCGTCGTACTTCGTCTTGAAGGCGCTGCCGAAGTTCACCCAGCGGTAGGGGAGCTGGTACTGGTCGAAGAGCCCGTTCACGCGGGCCACCATATCCTCGGTGATGGTGTTGAGGCGCTCCTGCAGGGCCGGGCCTTCGTTCTTCATGTACACCAGCGCGGCCTTCATCGCGGCCAGCGTCAGCGGGTGGCGC
>DDRC01000155.1 GCA_002342985.1 Flavobacteriales bacterium UBA2426 | reverse complement strand
CCCACGTTGTGGTGGCTCTTGATGGTGACGCTGGGGCCGTTCACGCTCACGCTCTCGATCACGTCGGGATAGATGGTGCCCTGGCCGAGCCACTTCACATCCTGGATGCGGTGCGCCTCGCGGTCGAAGACCTCGATGAAGGTGCGGCCGATGGCCTTGCGCTTGGCTTCGGGCTCCTCGAGCCCCTTCAGCGCGGCATAGAACTCGGCCTTCGCGTCCACGCCGGTGATGTTGAGGCCGAGGTGACGGTAGCTCTCCAGCACGCGCGCGAACTCATCCTTCCGCAGCAGTCCGTTATCGACGAAGATGCAATGGAGGCGATCGCCGATGGCACGGTCGAGCAGGAGCGCGGCCACGCTGCTGTCCACGCCGCCGCTCAGGGCCAGCACCACCTGGTCATCGCCGAGCTGCTGCTGCAGGCTGGCCACGGTGTGCTCCACGAAGCCGTGCGGCGTCCAGTCGCCCGCGCATCCGCAGATGCCGATGACGAAGTTGTGGAGCAGCTGCAGCCCGTCGGTGGTGTGGTACACCTCGGGGTGGAACTGCACGGCGAAGGTCATGTGGTCCTTCAGCCGGTAGGCGGCCACGGGGACATCCTTGGTGCTGGCGATCACGTCCATGGCCTCGCTGGGCGCGGTGATGCTGTCGCCGTGGCTCATCCAGACCTGGGTTCCGGCCTGGATGCCGTCGAAGAGGTGGCTGTCGACGATGGTGCTCAGGTGGGCCCTGCCATACTCCCGCACCCGGCTGCGCTCCACCGGTGCACCGGCGCGCTTGGCGAGCAGCTGGGCGCCGTAGCAGACCGCCAGCACGGGTATCCGGCCGAGGATGCCGTCCAGGTCCGTATCCGGCGCATGGGCATCGTGCACGCTGCTCGGGCTCCCGCTGAGGATGACTCCCTTCACCGCCGGATCGGCAGCCAGCTCGCGGGCCCGGGTGTAGGGATGGATCTCGCAGTAGACGTTCAGTTCGCGTACACGGCGGGCGATGAGCTGCGTGTACTGCGAACCATGATCGAGGATGAGGATGCGCTCGGACAAGACAGTGGCGGGATACGTGAACGGTAGGGTCGGCCAAAAGTAGCCAGCCCGCCCGGAGTGGCCCGCTCAGCCGTCCACCACCATCGTGAAGCGCGCATCCAGCGGGTCCAGTGCGTCCAGCAGCGCATCGAGCGCCCCGGGGCCGCTGGCGGCCAGCATGGGCAGGATGCCGTGGCGCCGCTCCTGCAGCCCGCCCCCGGGGAACAGGGCGTCGAGCATGGCCTGCACACGGCCCAGGTGCACCGCCTCGCGCCGGCGCAGGGCCCTGGCCATGCGGGCCTCCGCTTGCGCCAGGATCCGCTGCATGCGCACCGCTGCGGCATCGATGCTCGGGCCCAAGGTGGGGTCGATGGCCGTGGCACGCGCGCGGATCGAAGCTGACAGGCTGTCGAGCAGCGCGCGCTCCTGCGGCAGCGCGCTCGAGCGACCGGATGCCGCATGGGCCACGCGGTCCATGAGCGCGTGGGCGGGCAGGAAGAGGTCCTCCAGCGCGAGCCCGAGCCCACGGCGCTGGCGGTCGTGCTTGGCCGTGAGGAAGGCGGCGCTGGTGCGCAGCAGCACCGCGGGCATGGGCAGCCGAACCGCTTGGAAGAGCCACTTGAGCTGCATCCAATAGGCCAGCTCCCCTCCTCCGCCGATGTAGGCGATGCCGGGCAGGATGGTCTCCTGGTAGAGCGGGCGCATCAGCACGTTGGGCGAGAAGCGCTCCGGATGCTGCTCCAGTTCCGCGAGCAGGCCATCCAGGTCGAATCGCGGCCCGCCGTGCAGCACCTGATAGCCGTCGCCGTCGCGCTCGATGCGCGCACGGTGCCCCGGCCTGAGGTGGAACAGGTTGATCGGTCGCGCATGGGCCTGCACGGCATGGCGCACGGCGAGCCGCTCATTGGCGTACCGCACCGCCTGCTCGGTGATCCCATTCAGCAGCTCCTCGCGCATCACCGGCGCGAACAGCGCCTTGAGCGCGGGATCGTCGCCATCGAGGATCAGCAGCCCGAACCGACCGAAGAGCGCATGGACGAACCGGCGCGTGGCATCGGCCAGCGTGCGGCCAGGCTGATAGCATTCGCGCAGCAAGCGCCCCAGGGCCTCGGCTTCGCTTCCGCTGCCGAGGAGGGTGCAGGCCTGCTCCACCACGGGGGCGATGCCCTCCAGGGGCAGGCGGCCCACGGCCCCGGCGGCGGCACCCGGCCAGTGCACCTGTCGCTCACCCAGCCACGCGTGGTCGATCTCGGCGCGGTCGTGGTCCTCCGTGGCCATCCAGAACACCGGCACCACCGGCCGACCCAGGTCGTCGCTGAGGGTGCGCGCCAGGCGGATGGCATTCAGCAGCTTGAACGGGACGTAGAGCGGCCCCGTGAACAGGCAGAGCTGATGACCGGTGGTGACGGCGAGCGCATCAGGACGTGCCAGGAGCGCCAGATTGCGCTCCACGGCGGCCATGGGCTCCGATCCCCTGTACTGCCGGCGCAGCGCCTCCACCAGAACGGTGCGCGATGCCGCCGGGAAGGACCGCTGCTGCGCGGCTGCCCTCAACCCGTCCAGCGTGGGCGGGAAGGAGCGGAACGCATCCAGGAAAGCATCGCCCCCGGCGTGCTCCTCCACCAGCCGGGTGAAGCGCCTGGTGGCGGCATAGCCGATGCGCGTGCACTCCATGAGGGCGGCAAAGGTACCCGCAGGCCGCCGCCCGATGGATCAGCACTTGCCCGTGCCCCGCGCCTCCAAGTGCACGTTGAGGAACTCCGCGCCCTTGTCCACCCGCGCGGATTGCAGCAGCCGGCGGACATAGGTGATGGCATCCGCCCGGTCCGACAGCGGCACATCGGTGAGCTTGAGCACCACCACGCCGCTCCATTCACAGGCATACTCCAGGCTCATGGACCGATCCTTGGCCACCTCGGCCTGCAAGCGCGCATGCGCATCGGAATCGAATGCCTGCAGCTTGAGCACCAGGTGCGCATCCTGGTTCTGCGCCACCGCGATGCTCGGCGCCCACGCCACCAGCATCGGCAGGAGAAGGAAGAGGGCAATCGTTCTGCTCAATGACATGGAATCCGCATTTGTGAGCGAAATTCGACCACGTCATCCGAATCGACCATGACGGATGACAGGCCTTCCGGCCACCCAACCGGAAGCGGCAGCAAGGCCCAGTCGTTTAACACTCTCCGCGATGCCCATACGAATGACCCCTGACCGCCCCGGCGGCGGCACGAGCAATCGGCCCAGCATGCCCTCCGGCGGAGGCCGTCGCGGTGGCGGTGGCGCCGGCCTCCTGGGAGCGCTCCTC
>DDRC01000233.1:11574-12449 GCA_002342985.1 Flavobacteriales bacterium UBA2426 | reverse complement strand
ACGTGGTGGAAGTAGGAGAAACGCAGAGGCGCAGAGGGCGCGGAGGAACGCGGAGAGTAACGGCTGAGGCGTGCAGCGCATCGGGAGATGAGGTCCGAGCGGGAACATTCGCATCCAGGCGGATCGGGAGTGATTGATGTTCCAACTCAGCGCCTCTCTGCGCCCTCTGCGCCTCTGCGTTGAACTGCGACCTTTGGCCCCATGAAGAAGCGCCCACCCAGCGGCCTTGGTGGCTTGGTCTACAGCACCAACAAGAACCTGAGCACGGCACGTGAGCCCGCCACCCTGCCCCCGCCCCAGCAGGACCTCCGCATCCACCTTGACCGGCTGAAGGGCAACAAGGAGGTGACGCGCATCGTGGGCTTCGTGGGCAAGCCCGGCGACCTGGACGACCTGGGCCGCGCGCTGAAGAGCAAGTGCGGCGTGGGCGGCAACACCAAGGACGGCGTGATCCTGCTCCAGGGCGATCACCGCGACAAGGTGCTGGCCTACCTGACGGAGAAGGGCTACAAGGCGAAGAAGGCGGGCGGCTGATCATGCACTTGTACCGTCGACCCCAAGGGTCGACACTTGACCATGGCCAAGAATCCCGCTGCCAAGACCTACCGCTTCACCGCTCCGCTGGAGAAGATGAACGCGCAGATGGCCTTCACGTACGTGGAAGTGCCCATCGATGTGGTGCAGGAGTTCGGCACCAAGGGACGCGTGCGGGTGCTGGGCACGGTGAACGGCGTGGCGGTGGACCGCGCGCTGATGCCGCAGAAGAGCGGGGTGCACATCATCATCCTGGGCGGCGACATCCGCAGGGCGGCCAAGCTCAAGCGCGTGGGCGACCCGGTCCACGTGGAGTTCTGGAAGCACCCCAACCCGGATGA
>DDRC01000233.1:0-11389 GCA_002342985.1 Flavobacteriales bacterium UBA2426 | reverse complement strand
GGCATGAAGCGCAGCATGTGCTACTGGGTAGGCAGCGCCAAGACCGCGCCCACACAGGCCAAGCGTGTGGCCGAATTGCTGCGTCGCTTCGAGGCTGGCGACTTCCAGGTTGGCAAGGGCCCATCCAAGGAGTCGGCTAAACGCAAGGGATAAGCGCCGTCGATCGTCAGCCCGTACTGGCCCTATCGTCGATGCTGGCGGCGCAGTGCCAATCGCTCCTGCGCACGCCTGCATGCACAACGCCCGCCAGCCGTCCGGATGCCGCGAAGGCGTTGCTCGGCGTGGTGCCACCCGTCGCTCTCATCGCCACCTGGTGGTTCCGCACCTGCCCCCCATCTGGGGCCACCCCTGTCAATAATGTCGCAATCAAGCTGTACCGGAGGGCTTGCCAGATGCGCAGGTCATGCGCGCTGGCGCGCTCCACACGTAGGCCGGCACGCTCCACGGGCTCCGGCTTGCGCAAGCACCGACCACGAACCGCAGGGTCATTGGCCAACTCATGATGCATATGCCCCCCTGGCACCGGGTCGAATCCGCGACATGCAGGCCATCAGCCCAGCCTGCAAAGAAGAAGCCCCGCCGATGGCGGGGCCTCCATGAGTTCTCATTCCACTTTACTCAGCGGCAGGAGCTTCGCCCTCGGCGGCGGGAGCCTCTGCGGCGGCCTCCTCAGCGGCAGGCGCAGCGGTCTCAGCGGCAGCGCTGGCGGCCAGCTTCGCGCTCAGCTTGGCGGCCATCTCCTCGGTCTTCTTCAGCTCAGCGGCAATCCGGGCCTTCTCGGCATCCGTCTTCCCGGCGACCAGCTTGTTCCGCTTCGACTCGATCTTGGCGTTCTTCTCGTTCATCCAGGCATCGAAGCGGCGATCGGCCTCCTCAAGGCTGAAGGCGCCCTTCTTCACCCCGTTCAAGAGGTGATTGCGGTACACGACGCCCGTGTAGCTGAGGATGGCACGGCAGGTATCGCTGGGGCTGGCGCCTTTCTGGAGCCAATCCAAGCACTTCTCCCGGTCGATCTCGATGAATGCGGGGTTCTGGTTGGGATCGTAAGCGCCGATCCGTTCGATGTACTTCCCGTCGCGGGGAGCGCGGGAATCGGCCACCACCAAGTGGTAGTAAGGCCGGCCTTTCTTGCCCTTACGCTGAAGGCGGATGCGAGTTGGCATGTCGCGGTTTGTGTTTAGGTCCCGGAATTGGGGGTGCAAAGATGGGGTATTCCACCCGGATTTCCAACCGGGACTCCGACAACGTACCTCCCTGGTCACCAGTCCGTTGAATCAGGCACCCGGCCCGGGTGGCGCCAAGCAGGGTGCGATGCACCTTTACAGCATGCGCCTTCTGCCCTTTCTGCTCCTGATGGCCGTGCAATCGTCGGCCCAGCAGGCCCCGTTGCCCTCCCTCATCCCCGCGCCCGTGGAGATGACCTATTCCGGTGGCACATGTTCGTTGACCTGCCCATGGTCGGTCGAAGGGAATGCGGGCGACGAAAGGAGTCAAGTTGGTCTGGAAATCCTGCGACTCCACCCTGAAGCGGAGATACTCTGCGAGGTTCCGCTACGCATACGATTCAACATCATTCAAACCGAGACCGCTCTTCCCGACGAGTGGTACCACCTGCAGGTGCTGAGCGACGGCATTACGGTCAATGCGCCGGACGCCGAAGGCCTCTTCCGGGGCAGCCGCACCCTGATCCAACTGCTGGAGCAGGGCCGCGCGACCGGCACCCTCCCCTGCCTCACCATCACCGACTGGCCGCGCTTCCCCTGGCGGGGCATGCACCTGGACGCCTCCCGCCACTTCTGGAGCGTGGAGTTCACCAAGAAGTACATCGACCTGCTGGCCCGCTACAAGATGAACAGCTTCCACTGGCACCTCACGGACGATCAGGGCTGGCGGATCCAGATCAAGAAGTACCCAAAGCTCACCGAGGTGGGCGCATGGCGGAAGGGCAGTCAGGTGGGGCCGTATGCCAAGCTCCAGTACGACAGCATCCCCTACGGCGGTTTCTACACGCAGGAGCAGATCCGCGAGGTCGTGGCCTATGCGGCGGCGCGCCACATCAACGTGGTTCCCGAGATCGAGATGCCGGGGCATGCCTTGGCAGCGCTGGCGGCCTACCCTCACCTGGGCTGCACGGGTGGTCCCTATGAGGTGGAGCGCGGCTGGGGCGTGTTCGAGGACGTGTTCTGCGCGGGGAACGACAGCGTGTTCGCCCTGCTCGAGGAGGTGCTCTCCGAAGTGATGGACCTCTTCCCCAGCACCACCATCCACATCGGTGGGGATGAATGCCCCAAGGAGGCGTGGAAGGCCTGCGCGAAGTGCCAGGCGCGGATGAAGGCCGAAGGCTTGAAGGACGAGCATGAGCTGCAGTCGTACTTCATCCAGCGCATCGAGAAGTTCGTGAACGCGAAGGGCCGCAAGATCATCGGCTGGGACGAAATCCTGGAAGGCGGGCTGGCGCCCAACGCGGCGGTGATGAGCTGGCGCGGTACCGAAGGCGGCATAGCAGCGGCGCGCAGCGGGCATTACGCCGTGATGAGCCCCGGCAGCCATTGCTACTTCGACCACTACCAGGGCGATCCCGCGAACGAGCCGCTGGCCTTCGGCGGCTACACCACCTTGCAGAAGGTGTACGGCTACGAGCCCATCCCCGCTGAGCTGAAGCCCGATGAGCAGAAGTACATCCTCGGCGCGCAGGGCAACGTATGGACGGAGTACATCCTCACGCCGGAGCATGTGGAGTACATGGCCGTGCCGCGTATGCTGGCCTTGGCGGAAGTGCTGTGGACGCCCAAGGAGAAACGCAACGAGGCCGACTTCATCAAGCGGTTAGAAGGCGAGTTCCCGAGGCTGGAGGCCATGAACGTGAACGTCAGCAAGAGCCTGTATCAAGCTCGAATCCTTCCATCTCAAGGAGATAGTGTTGGCCAGATCCGAATCGACGCGCTCTCTGGCATAGAAGGCCTACACACGGACATAATCTGGAGAGTCTACAATGAAAATGGACTGCCCTTGGGAGGCGGGGGATCTACGGACACACTCGTCATAGGACGTTCTTGTATTGTCGAAGCACGAATCCAAGCCGAGACCAGGCCCCCCGGCAAGGGCTATCCTGTTGCTGTAAGGAAATTCCTTTTCAACCTCGCCACCGCCCGCCCCATCACCCTAAGCGCTGCACCCAACGAGCGCTACAACGAGGGCGGTGCCTTCACCCTGGTGGATGGCATCAGCGCGCAGGAGAAGCGCGTGAACACGGAGTGGCTGGGCTGGAAGGAGGGCGTCACCATCACGGTGGACCTGGGCAGCGTGCAGGATATCAGCCGCATCGCCATCGGCGCCCTGAACGAGACCCACAGCTGGATCCACGCGCCGAAGGCGATCGAGTTCCAAGTGAGCACGGATGGGAAGAACTATACCTCGGTCGGCATGGCCATCCCGACGATGCGCGAGATCCCCGTGATCCCGGCGGATCCGATCAAGCGGAAGTCCACCATGATGACCAGGGTTCAAGGACGGAACGTGTTCGCGGTGGAAAAGCCGGCCCAAGCGCGTTACGTGCAGCTGCAGGTGCTGCACAGCGGCATCATTCCCGCTGGCGACCCTGGTGCCGGCAACCCGGCGTGGTTGTTCTTGGACGAGATCGAAGTGCGATGAGCATAATCTTTGTTCAGCCTTGACCATGCGCACCATCCTCCTCCTGGCCCTGCTGCTCGGCGCTTTCGCCGTGCATGCCCAGAGCACCATCTACAGCTTCGCCATCGGCAACTGGCGGAACGGCCCCACGGTGTACATCACGCCGCTCATCGAGACCACCGAGGCGGCCACCAAGCCCAAGCTGAAGGAGGAGTTCCGCGCCCGGCATGCCGAACTGAAGGACATCAATGACATGGACTTCGATGTGCTGCTCTTCGGCACGCGCGAGGAGGGCGAGGAGCACCGCGCCAGCCTGAAGCAGAAGTACGGTATCCGCAAGCTGGAAGTGGTGATGCTCTCCGCAACCGGGCCTGCGCAGGACCCCGCGCGATAGGCCGCTCCACCCACGGCACCGCCCCGCAATGGCTAGCGCAGCGACCGGCTACCTTGCCCGCATGAAGCAAGCGGTCACCGCGGTCCTCTGGCTGGCCCTGGCGCCTGCAGGCTGGGGGCAGCTCACCCGTGCGGATCAGGCCTTCACCCGTGCGGATACCTTGCGGGGCAGCATCGGCCCCGGGCGCGCCTGGTGGGATGCGGTGTATTACGACGTGAGCGTGCGTCCCGACTTCCAGCGCCGCACCATCGCCGGGCGCACCATCATCGCCTTCGATGCCGTGGCCGAAGGCCGGCGGATGCAGATCGACCTGCAGCAGCCCTTGACGGTGGACAGCATCGTGATGGAGGCCTCCGTCTTCCAGGCCGGTTCCATCACGGTCACCGACAGGCCCGTCGATTTCACCCGCGAGGGCAATGTCATCTGGATCGAGCTGCCCCAGCCCATGAAGGCCGGCGAAGCGAGCACCGTCACCATCCATTACCATGGCGAACCGATCGCTGCGAAGAATCCACCCTGGGACGGCGGATGGATCTGGCGGAAGGATGACTGGGGGAAGCCTTGGATGAGCGTAGCCTGCCAGGGCCTCGGAGCCAGTTCGTGGTACCCCTGCAAGGACCACCAGAGCGACGAGCCCCAGCGGGGCGCCACCCTGCGCATCACTGCGCCGGACAGCCTGCAGGCCATCGGGAACGGACGCCTGCGCAGCAAGGAGCGGAACGGCGACGGCACAACGACCTGGAACTGGCAGGTGACGAGCCCGATCAACACCTACAACCTGGTGCCCTATATCGGCGGCTACGTGCATTGGAGCACGGTTCACCCGGGGCTGGACGGGCCGCTGGACTGCGACTTCTGGGTGCTGGCCGCCAACGAGGCCGCCGCCCGCGCGCAATTCGCCCAGGTGCCCGGCATGCTGCGCTGCTTCGAGGAGTGGCTCGGCCCCTATCCCTTCTACATCGATGGCTACAAGCTGGTGGAGGCGCCCCACCTGGGCATGGAGCACCAGAGCGCCGTGGCCTACGGCAACCAGTACCGCAACGGCTACCTGGGCATGGACCTCAGCGGCACCGGCCACGGAATGGCCTGGGACTACATTCTGGTGCACGAGAGCGGGCACGAGTGGTTCGGCAACAGCATCTCCACCGCTGACATCGCGGACATGTGGGTGCATGAGGGCTTCACCATGTACACCGAGGTGCTCCACACCGAGTGCCTGCTGGGGCGCGAGGCGGCCGATGCCTACTGCCGCGGCATCCGACGGAATATCCGCAACGACCGGCCCCTGATCGGGCCGTACGGCGTGAATGAGGAGGGCAGCGGCGACATGTACCCCAAGGGCGCCAACCTGCTCCACACCATACGGGCGATCGTGGGCGACAGCACCTTCAGGGCCATGCTGCTGGAGATGAACCGACGGTTCAGGCACCGCATCGTCACCAGCGCCGAGGTGGAGGGCTTCATGATCGGCTTCGACGGGCGCACGAAGGAGCTGCTGCACCCGAGCATCTTCGACCAGTACCTGCGCTCGACCAAGGTGCCGGTGCTGGAGTGGGGCGTCCGCAAGGGCCGGCTCATGTGCCGATGGGCCAACGGCGTACCGGGCCTGCGGATGCCGGTCCTTCTCGAGGTGGGAAGCCGCACCATTCTGACCGCAGGGGTCACGGCTGACTGGACGACGGTGGATGCGCGCGCGGGGCGGCGTGCTCCGGTGCGGATCGACCCCAACCTGTACATCGGCGAGAAGCGGGTGAGCGGGAAGCGGGTGGGCCGGTAATTCGGACAGGAGGACGCTGCCGATGCGTAGGTTCGTAGCATGCGTTCGCTGCTTGCCTGCACGGTCGCCCTGGGGGTGACCCATGCCACCTCGGCTGCCACCTTCAGCATCACCCACTTCGGCACCCCTCCCGAGGCGCAGGCTGCCATCGCGCACGCAGCGGCGATCTGGGGCGGGATCCTGGAGAGCGATGTTCCCATCAAGGTTGCCGTGAGCTGGTTCCCGCTCGGCAGTGCCGCACTCGGTGTGACCTTCCCCAACGGGCGCAAGGACTTTCCCGGCGTGCCCGTGCCATCCACCTGGTACGCCACCGCCCTGGCCAACAGCATCACGGGCACCGAGCTGAATCCTGGCGAGGACGACATCAACGTGTACCTGAACAGCAGCACCGCCTGGTACTACGGCGTGGACGGCAACACACCGCCCGGGCAGTATGACCTTGTGAGCATCGCCCTGCACGAGCTCGGGCACGGGCTGGGGTTCGTGGGATTGGCCAAGAAAGTAGGCGCCGAAGGCTCCTTCGGCCAGGTGCAGATCAGTGACTTCGGGCCTTTGATCACCACCTTCCCCTGGCCCGAGCAGGAGGGCCTGCCGGGCATCTTCGATCGCCACCTCACGAGCACGGCACAGGGGGAGCTGCACCTGCTGGAGAACCCCGGCACAGCGCTGGGATCGGCCTTCACCAGCAACCAGGTCTATTTCAACGGCACCTTCGCTGCCGCCGCCAATGCCGGGCAATCGGCGCGCATCTATGCACCGGCGGCCTTCGCCTTGGGCAGCAGCTGCGTCCACCTCAACGAGGCCACTTTCCCGGTCGGCAACCCCAATGAGCTCATGACGCCCTTCAGCAGTGCGGGCCAGGCCAATCACTGGCCAGGGCCCATCGCCATCGGCGTGATGCGCGACATCGGCTGGGTGGTCACCCCGGAAGTGGGCATGACCGAACGCACACCTTCAATGCCTTGGAGCGTGCGGTTGGGCCAAGCGGCGATTGCCGTCGAAGGCCTGCCGCCGGGAACACCCCTGCACCTCATGGATGCCGGCGGGCGAACCGTGGCCGCCGCATCGGCACCCGAGGCGATGCCCACCGTGCACCTGGCGCCCGGCGCCTATCTCCTCCGGGGTGGTAATCATGGCGTCCAGCGCGTGGCCCTGCCCTGAGGCCGCCCTCGCGCACCGAAGCCGTTTCCCCTATTTTCGCCAGCCATGGCGCGCTCCCTGCCCCTCCCCCTGCTCGCGGCGCTGCTGCTGGCCTCCTGCAGCACCCACAGATACGTCGCCGCCAGCCACCCCAACGGCAAGCCGGAGGTGGTCATCTACATGAAAGGGAAGGGCGAGGAAGCGGTGAAGGTGATGGAGAAGGTCTATTATCCGAACGGCAAGCTGGAATACGTGGGCCAATTCCAGAATGGCGTGGAGCATGGCGAATGGACCTACTACTACGAGAACGGCACCCGGAAGTACGTGGAGCAATGGGCCAATGGCGTGGAGCACGGGATCCACTATGACTACAGCCCGGATGGGCAGATCTACCGGGAACTCCATTACGAGCATGGCCGCTTGGTGAAGGAGGTGGATCGCAGCAAGCCTCAATAGGCGGATGCGCGGTGTCCTCGCGCGGATCCCGTTCCCCGGGCGATTCGTCCTGGTCCTGGCCGTGCTGGGTGCACTGCTCTACGGCCTGGAGCGGATCAATGGCCGGTTCTGGCTCAATGACTTCCGGGTGTACTACGGCGCGGCGCAAGCGCTGCTGAACGGCGAACCGCTCTATGGCGTGGCGCATGGCCTGGGCACCGGTTTCTTCAAGTATGCGCCGGCAGCGGCCTTGCTCTTCGTGCCGGTGTCGCTACTGCCCTATAAGGCGGCCGCCTCGTTGCACTTTGCGCTGGTCATTGCCGCCTTCATCGGTTCCGCGCTCGCGATCGACCGGCTGCTGCGCCAGAACCTCTTCCCTGGCCGACCTGCCGCCTATGCTCCCCTATTCCTCACGGCCCTTGCAGCCGGCGCCCACCTGCATCGCGAGCTGCACCTGGGCAACGTCAACGCCATGCTGCTGTGGCTGCTGATGGCCGGGCTCGAACGGCTGCTCAGCGGCCGCCACCGCTCAGCGGGGGCACTGCTCGGCCTGGCGGTGGCCTTGAAGCCCCACTTCATGGTGCTGCTTCCCTGGCTGCTGTTGCGTCGCCGCTGGTCGGCGCTGGCCATGGCCCTGACCCTGCTCGTGGCGGCGGTCGCATTGCCGACTGCGCTCCTCGGCCCTTCCGCATCGCTGCAGCTGCACGGCGAGTGGCTGGCCGAGATGGCCCGCCACAACGCCTCGCTCATCCACACGGGCGGAACCGAGCATGAGAACGTGAACACCATCTATTCATTCCTCCACCGGGCAGTGCTTCAGCGCATCTGGGGAGCACCCTTGGCCTGGGAGGCACCCGCCATCCTTGCGGCCATCGCCTTGGCGTTCGGACTGTTGATGCTGCGCCACCTGCGCTTGGAGGCCCCTGGAGGCGAACGCTCACGGAATATGGCCTTCGAGGCGCTCCTGCTCATCGCGCTCGTTCCGAGCATCACGCTCACCGATACCGAGCACTTCCTCTTCGCTATGCCGCTGGTCGCCTACCTCATCCAAGGGCTGCGGAGCAGCGAACGGCCGCGATGGCTCAGGGCCGCCGGCCTGCTCGTGCTCCTTGGGCATGGCGGCAATTGGGGAGATGCGCTGGGACCGATGGCCGACGTCATGGTCCATTACGGCATCCTCGGTGCAGCCAACGGCGCTCTCCTGTTCCTTGCCGCCGGCCTGCATGCGGCGAATCCTTCGCCGCGATCGAACCATGGGCTGCGCCCGGGGTCCTAGGAATCAAGCATATTGCGGCCATGGTGCACCGTTCCTTCCTGCTGCCCGCCCTGCTGAGCTTCGGCACCGCCTGCGGGCAATCGCTGTACTTCCCGCCCACCTTCGGAAGCGCATGGGAGACGCAGGACCCGGCTGCGCTCAACTGGTGCACCGATCAGGTTCCGCCGCTGCTCGATTTCCTCGAGAGCACCAACACCAAGGCCTTCCTGGTGCTCAAGGACGGACGCATCGTCATCGAGCACTACTTCGGCACCTTTACGGCCGACAGCCTCTGGTACTGGGCAAGCGCCGGCAAGAGCCTCACCGCCTTCCTCGTCGGCAAGGCGCAGGAGGAAGGATTCCTCGACATCGACGACCCGAGCAGCGCCTACCTCGGCGTGGGCTGGACCAGTTGCACGCCCGAGCAGGAGGCGGCCATCACTATCCGCAACCAGCTGACCATGACGAGCGGGCTTGATGATTCGGGAGACCTTGACTGCACGGCCCCGGCGTGCCTCCAATTCCTGGCCGAGCCCGGAACCCGCTGGTCCTACCACAATGCCCCGTACACCCTGCTCGACGGCGTCATCGAGGATGCCACCGGACAGTCGCTCAACAGCTACCTCTTCAGCAAGCTCACGGTCACCACCGGCTTGCAGGGCGCCTTCGTTCAGATCGGCAGCAACAATGTCTTCCTCAGCAAGGCCCGGGCGATGGCGCGGTTCGGCCTGCTGGCGCTGGCACAGGGGCAATGGAACGGCGAGCCCATCATGACCGATAGCGACTACTTCCAGGCGATGGTGACCCCTTCGCAGGCGCTGAACCCCGCCTACGGCTACCTCTGGTGGCTCAACGGCCAGAGCACCTACATGCTGCCGGGCATCCAGCTGAGCCTGCCCGGCATGCTCTGCCCAGCCGCCCCCTCCGATATGTACAGCGCTATGGGCAAGAACGGCCAGATCTGCAATGTCTCTCCGGCCGAGGGACTGGTCGTGGTGCGCCTGGGCGACCTGCCCACGCAGGGCGTCTTCGTGCCCAATGCATACAACGACCAGATCTGGCAGTACCTGAACGCGGTGATGTGCTCCACCACCAGTATTCAGGAGAACACCACCCCAAGGATGGAACTGTTCCCCAATCCGCCGCGCGACCGTGTTGAGGTCCGTGTGGGCCAAGGGAGTGGCGAGATCACCGTGCGCGATGGGTCCGGCCGCATCGTGCTTAGCCAAAAGACCTCCTCCGAGCGCATTGGACTAGATGTGTCCGGTCTGGCCAGTGGCTGCTACACGGTGGCGTTCAGGGGTGAAAGCGGAGCGGCCACCGTTCGGTTCGTGAAGGAGTAGCCGGCTACGCGAACTGCCGCAGGCTGGTGCGGATAATGTCACGCACTCCATCAGCTGCTCCTCGGTGATCACCAGCGGCGGGGCGAAGCGGATGATGTCGCCGTGGGTGGGCTTGGCCAGCAGGTCCTGATCGGTATCTTCGATGCATCACTTCGCCCGGACGATCGGCTCAGGACCGCAGCGCACGTGTGCTACAGCGCGTTGCGTAGATCGCGCCAGGATCGGACGGATATGCGAAGATCGTCGGATAACCAACGTTATCCACTTCGACCCGAATTATGAACATCAAAACAAAAAGGGTATATGAACAGGCTGGATCTAATGATGGATTCCGCATACTTGTGGACCGACTTTGGCCGAGAGGGCTATCCAAAGAAGATGCAGAGATAGATCTGTGGTTAAAGTCTATTGCGCCTTCAAATGAGCTTCGAAAATGGTTCAACCACGATCATGGAAAATGGCCTGAGTTCAAAAGACGATATTTCTCTGAACTTGATCTGAATGGAGATGTGGTCAGTGAGTTGCTATCTCATGTTAAACGTGATCATGTCAGTCTTTTGTACTCGTCAAAAGAACAAGAGTACAATAATGCCACAGCATTGAAAGAGTATATAAACAGCATGTTAAAATAGGTTAGTGCCTCGTACAGCAGGTCGTTTCAAGGAAGCACCACTACGCGGGACCAGTTAACTCCAGCGTTTGGAATACCAGCGCAACCGGAACCAACCGTTCAGGCCCTATGCGAACTGCCGCACGCTGGTGCGGATGATGTTCACGCACTCCATCAGCTGCTCCTCGGTGATCACCAGCGGTGGTGCGAAGCGGATAATGTCCCCGTGGGTGGGCTTGGCCAGGAGACCATTGTCGCGCAGCAGCAGGCAGAGTTCCCAGGCAGTTTTGGGGGAGCCATCAGGTGCCGTGCGGGCTTCGATCACCAGCGCATTGAGCAGGCCACGACCGCGCACCAGCTTGATGAAGGCGTACTCCTCCACCAGCTTCTGCATCTCGGCGCGGAAGAGCTGACCGAGCCGCTCGGCGTTGCCGCAGAGGTCCTCGTCCTGCACGATGCCCAGCGCCTCGATGGCGAGCCGCGCGCCCATGGGGTTGCCGCCGTAGGTGCTGCCGTGAGTGCCGGGGGTGAAGACGTTCATCACCGCATCGCTGGCCAGCACGGCGCTCACGGGGTACATGCCCCCGCTCAGGGCCTTGGCGAGGATAACCACATCGGGGCGCTGCACTCCTTCGCGCGCTTCGCAGAGGCCCTTGGTGCAGCTGCAGCCGTTGTTGTGGCAGGAAGCGAGCAGGCGGCCGGTGCGCGCAATGCCGGTCTGGATCTCGTCCGCGATGAAGAGTACGTTGCGGGCCTTGCAGGCGGCAATGGCGCGGGGGATGTAGTCGTCGGCCGGCACGTACAC
>DDRC01000018.1:15444-15794 GCA_002342985.1 Flavobacteriales bacterium UBA2426 | reverse complement strand
GGGAATCGCCTGGAAGCTATCGGCGGGCGGGGCGGTGGCGGTTCTGTCGCGGGCGGGCAGAACCGCAGGGGCGACCGAGGGCGCAGGAGCGGGTTGCTGGCAGGTGGCCATGGGCGCTAGCCTCAGCAGCAGGGGCGCCAGCAGCAGGGGCAGGCGCCGCACGGGATGGGTCCGGGTGTGCATGGGGTTCACTTGGTGCGTTCCACGGTGAGCTGAACGAGCCCCTCCAGGGCATCGCGGGCCTCGTTGCGTGGGAAGCCGTGCAGGATGGAGAGGGCGGCGTCGCGGTAGTGCAGCATGCGTTCCTGCGCGTGGCGGATGCCGCCGGCACGCACCACCATGTCGATGAC
>DDRC01000018.1:14910-15104 GCA_002342985.1 Flavobacteriales bacterium UBA2426 | reverse complement strand
TGCTCGCCGAAGAGGCGCATGCGCTCGACCGTGCCGGCATCCTGGCCGGATGCGCTGGCCCCGCTGGCGCAGCAGGCCGCGATGAGGCTGGCGGTCTTCTGGCGGATGATGTCGAAGTAGACCTCCTCGCTGAAGTTGAGGCCGCGCGTCTTCTCGAGCTGGAGCAGCTCGCCCTCGCTCATCTCGCGCACGGC
>DDRC01000018.1:13350-14688 GCA_002342985.1 Flavobacteriales bacterium UBA2426 | reverse complement strand
AGCAGGTAGTCGCCCACGAGCACGGCGATCTTGTTCTTCCACAGCGCGTTGATGCTGAAGAAGCCCCGGCGCATGGGGCTGCCGTCCACCACATCGTCGTGCACCAGGGTGGCGGTGTGCAGCAGCTCGATGAGGCTGGCGGCCGTGAAGGCGCTGTCGTTCACCGGCCCGAAGAGGCGGGCGCTGAGCAGGGTGAACATGGGCCGCATCTGCTTGCCCTTGCGCTTCACGATGTAGTGCATGATGCGGTCCAGCAGGGCGGCGCGGCTGCGCATGGCCTCGCGGAAGCGGGGCTCGAAGGCGGCCAGCTCGTCGGCGATGGGCCGTTGCACCTCGGCTAGGGTGGGCATGCGCGGCAAAGATGGTCAACGGGCGCCGCCGCAGCGGACAACCCCCGGGCACGGCGAACGTCCGTAGGGGAGCGGGTGTTCTCCCGCTACCTTTCCGGACCG
Organism: Flavobacteriales bacterium UBA2426; assembly: GCA_002342985.1. GTDB lineage: Bacteria > Bacteroidota > Bacteroidia > Flavobacteriales_F > PHOS-HE28 > PHOS-HE28. The sequence continues at coordinate 14,236 of DDRC01000018.1, read as the reverse complement.
TCCGCCCATGCGCCCCGCCCGCCTCCTGCTGCTCGCCCTATGCGCCACGGCCGCATTGGGCGCCCATGCCCAGAAGGTGAAGGGCCGCGGCAAGCCCAAGGCCAAGGTGCTGCTCTATAAGGAGCAGCTGGCGGCGCAGTTCGATACGGTGGACTGCGTGAAGAACGCCTTCAAGATCAATCCCCTGCTCTTCTTCCGCGGCGAGATCCCCCTCTACTACGAGCGCGCCCTCACCCCCCGCCTGAGCATGGAGCTGGGCCTGGGCGTCACCCTGCGCAACTACCTGGCCCTCTCCTTCGTGGGCGACGATGCCGACGATTTCGGCGCGGGCACGGACATCATCGCCAACCCCAGCTACCACATCGGGGCGCGCTACTACCTGCAGGACGACCTGGAGCCGAACGGCCTGTACCTGAACCTGGAGTTCGCGCACCTGGTGTACAGCAAGGACATCCGCGCCAAGCGGTCGGACGGCACCTTCACCGATGTGAGCTACCTGGACGAACGCACCTACAACGACCTGCGGCTGCTGCTGGGCTACCAGAGCCTGGGCTACAGCACCAACTGGCTGCTCGATTTCTACGGCGGCGTGGCCTTCCGCGACCGGCAGAACATCATCGTCAAGGAGACGCACATCATCAACGCCGACCCGGAGCCGGACCAGTTCATCTACACCGTGGAGCGGCGCAACGACCGCGTGCCGGCGCTGTTCCTGGGCGTGCGCATCGGCTACGGGTTCTGAGCCGGGGGCGCCTGCTTCAGCCGCCGCTCCCCCTCCTTCAGCGCGGGCTCGTTCTTGTTGGCGAGCTGCCCGCAGGCCGCATCGATGTCGCGCCCGCGGCTGCGGCGGATGCGTGCGATGATGCCCTTCTTGTCCAGGTATTGC
>DDRC01000018.1:13007-13280 GCA_002342985.1 Flavobacteriales bacterium UBA2426 | reverse complement strand
ATCCCCTTCTTGTCCAGGTATTGCTGGAAGGCCTCGGCATCCTTCGCCTCCGTGCGGCCGAACCCGCCCTCGTCGATGGGGTTGTATTCGATCAGGTTCACCTTGGCATGCACGTCGCTGGCGTACTTCACCAGCTCCTGCGCGTCGGCCAGTGAATCGTTGAAGCCGCGCAGCAGGATGTACTCGAAGGTGACCGGCTGGCGCGTGACCCGGGTGTAGTAGCGGAGCGCCTCCTTCAGTTCGCTGAGGGAGTTCTGCTCGTTGATGGGCATG
>DDRC01000018.1:12668-12792 GCA_002342985.1 Flavobacteriales bacterium UBA2426 | reverse complement strand
TGCAGGCTCAGGGCCAGGTTGAACTTCGTGCCGTCATCGGCCAGCTTGCGGATCATCTTGGCGATGCCCGCGGTGCTCACCGTGATGCGCTTGGCGCTCATGCCCAGCCCGTCGGGCGCGGTGA
>DDRC01000018.1:1594-12484 GCA_002342985.1 Flavobacteriales bacterium UBA2426 | reverse complement strand
AGCAGCGGCTCGCCCATGCCCATGTACACGATGTTCGTGAGCCCCTGCTGGTAGTACTCGTGCGCAAGGCGGTCGATCAGCACCACCTGGTCCACGATCTCGCCCGCATCGAGGTTGCGGATGCGCTTCAGCTTGCCGGTGGCGCAGAAGCTGCACGTGAGGCTGCACCCGATCTGGCTGCTGATGCAGGCCGTGAGGCGGGTGGGGGTGGGGATGAGCACGCCTTCCACCACATGACCGTCCCAGGTCCTGAACGCGCACTTCACCGTGCCGTCCTGGCTGCGCTGCTCCTCGGCCAGCACCAGCGGACGCAGCACGCAACGCTCCGCCAGCTGGGCCCGGAAGGCCTTCGGCAGGTCGCTCATGTCGTCCCAGCTCCGCGCCTGCTTCTTCCACAGCCACTCCCACAGCTGCTTGGCGCGGTAGGGCTTCTCACCGAGATCCGCGACGAGCGACTTGATCTCCTCCAAGGAGAGGGAACGGATGTCTGTGAGCGCGGCCATGCGGCGAAGGTACCCCCACCCTAGAGCATCAGCTCCGCCAACCGCATGTCCATGGCCGTGGTCACCTTGATGTTGGCGTCCTCCCCTTCCACCAGGTGCACCTGCACGCCCAGCCGCTCCACCAGGGTGGCCTCATCGGTGAAGGCGGGGTCGTAAGGCTGTTCGAAGGCCTTGCGCAGCAGGTCTGCATGGAAGCATTGCGGCGTCTGCACGGCCAGCAGCCTCGTGCGGTCCAGCGCGCGCGATCCATCGGCGGTGGTTTCGCGGACGCTGGGCACCACCGGCACCACGGGGATGGCGGCGGCGTGGCGATCGGCGGCCTCGAAGCAGCGCCCGATCAGCGCGGCGCTCACCAGCGGGCGCACGCCGTCGTGCACGGCCACCAGGCCGTCGCCCGCCACCTTGGACAGGCCGGCCTTCACGCTGTGCCAGCGCTGCTCGCCGCCGGCCACTACCTCGTGCGGGATGAAGAACCGATGCCCCATGCACAGCGCCTTCCAGATGTCGAAGTGCTCCTGGGGCAGCACCACGATCAGCTGCATGGCCGGGTCGTAGCGGTGGAAGGCCTCGATCGTCCACATCAGCAGCGGCCGGCCCTTCACGGCCTGGAACTGCTTGGGCACGGGGCCGCCCATGCGCTTGCCGGAGCCGCCGGCGACGAGGATGGTGGAGCGATGCATGACTATTGCCGCAGAGGCGCGGAGACGCGGAGAATGCAGGGGCTGTCACAAAGAAAAGAGGCGCAGAGCTTCTCCTCTCTGCGCCTCAGCGTCTCTGCGGCTGGTTGCTTCAGATGATCAGCATCGCATCCCCATAGCTGAAGAAGCGGTACTTGTCCTTGATGGCCACCTTGTAGGCATTCCATACGTGGTCGTAGCCGCCGAAGGCCGCCACCTGCATCAGCAGCGTGCTCTCGGGCATGTGGAAGTTGGTGATCATGCTGTCGGCGATGCTGAAGTCGTAGGGCGGGAAGATGAACTTGTTCGTCCACCCGTTGAACGGCTTCATGTGGTTCTCGGTGCTCACGCTGCTCTCGATGGCGCGCATGGTGGTGGTGCCCACGCAGCACACGCGCTTCTTGCTGTCCTTGGCGCGGTTCACGATGTCGCAGGCCTCCTTGGTGATGATGGCCTGCTCGCTGTCCATCTTGTGCTTGGTGAGGTCCTCCACCTCCACCGGGCGGAAGCTGCCCAGGCCCACGTGCAGGGTCACCTCGGCAAAGTGCATGCCTTGCAGCTCCATGCGCTTCATCAGCTCTCGGCTGAAGTGCAGGCCGGCGGTGGGTGCGGCCACCGCACCCTCGTGCTTGGCGTAGATGGTCTGGTAGCGCTCCGCATCGCTGGCCTCGGTCTCGCGGCGGATGTAGCGCGGCAGCGGCGTCTCGCCCATCTCGGTGATGGTGCGCTTGAACTCCTCATAGGTGCCGTCGAAGAGGAAGCGCAGGGTGCGGCCCCGGCTGGTGGTGTTGTCGATCACCTCGGCCACCAGCTCATCGTCCTTGCCGAAATAGAGCTTGTTGCCGATGCGGATCTTGCGCGCGGGGTCCACGATCACATCCCACAGCAGGCTGTCGCGATTGAGCTCGCGCAGCATGAAGACCTCGATCTTGGCGCCGGTCTTCTCCTTGTTGCCCCACATGCGGGCGGGGAACACCTTGGTGTTGTTGAGGATGAAGGTGTCGCCCTCATTGAAGTAGTCCAGGATGTTCTTGAACTTCTTGTGCTCGATCTTCCCGTCCTTGCGGTGAAGGACCATGAGCTTGCTGCCGTCGCGGTCCTTGGTGGGGTAGAGGGCGATCTGCTCCTTGGGGAGGTTGAACTTGAATGCGTTGAGCTTCATGGGTTTGGGCGGGGTCTTACGGGGCCTCGCTCCCTGTTTGGGGCGCCGAATATAAGCGCGCCGTGAAGCGAACGTCAACGCGATGCGCGCTCGACAGCAGGGCCCGATTTCCGACGGCTGAAAAGGACGTTTCGACGGGCCGGGATCAACCCCTGTCGGGAAGGGGTGCGATGCGCTGCGCCCAGGCCGCCGGCGGGTGTGCCGCCTCCACCCGGTAGGGGCCGATGGCCGTGCGGCGCAGGGCGCTCAGGTAGGCGCCGCAGCCCAGCACCTGCCCCACGTCGTGCGCCAATGAGCGGATGTAGGTGCCCTTGCTCACATGCACCTCGAAGTCGACGTCGGCCCCGCGGATGGCCGTGACCTCCAACCGGGTGATGAGCACCTTCACCGCCGGCATCTCCACCTGAACGCCCTCCCGGGCCAGGAAGTAGCCGCGCTCACCCTGGTGCCGCTTGGCCGAATAGAGCGGTGGGCGCTGCTCCACCTCGCCGTGGAAGCGCTCGAAGGCGGCCCGTATCTCCTCCTCCGACAGCTGCTCCCAAGGCCCCACCGGCTCGGGGGCCGTCTCCAGGTCGTAGCTCGGGGTGGTGGCCCCCAGGGTGACGGTGCCGAGGTAGGCCTTCTCCAGCCCGGTGAGCTGCGGCAGCTCCTTGGTGCGGGGCCCGTAGGCCATGATCAGCAGGCCGCTGGCGAGCGGATCGAGCGTGCCGGCGTGCCCCACCTTGAAGTTCTTGCGCTTCACCACGCTGCGCATGGCCCCGCGGATCTTGCTCACGGCATCGAAGCTGGTCCAGCCCAGCGGCTTGTCCACCAGGATGAGGCCGCCGGTCTCAGGGGTGAATTCGAAGTCGTGCAAAGAAGGAGGAGCATCAGCCGCAGGAGCGCGGCGCTGCAAAGAAAGGCAAGCCCATCGAGCCCTTGGGTGAAGCCGCGCCGTCGCGCCGTTCCGGCGGCTCAGAGCATCTGCATGGGCACCCCCAAGAGGTGCAGGGCGATGATGAGGCCGCCCACGGCGATGCGGTACCAGCCGAAGGCCTTGAAGCCGTGCCGGGTGAGGTAGCCGATGAAGCCGCGGATGGCGATGATGGCCACCACGAAGGCCACCAGGTTGCCCACGGCGAACAGCTGCAGGTGCTCGCCGGTGAAGGCGCCGCCGTCATCCAGGTAGTCGTACATGGACTTCACCGTGGCGGCGAACATGGTGGGCACCGCCAGGAAGAAGCTGAACTCGGCCGCATGCCGCCGCGTGAGGCCCTGGGTGAGCCCGCCGATGATGGTGGCCGCCGAGCGGGACACGCCGGGCACCATGGCCAGGCACTGCCACGCGCCGATGATCAGCGCGCGCCGCCAGCCAATGGGCTGCGGGCCCGCCTCGGTGCCGCCGGGCGCCCAGCGGTCGATGAAGAGGAAGACGATGCCGCCGCCGAAGAGCGCCAGCCCCACCACGAAGACGTTCTCCAGCAGCAGGTCGATGGCGTCCTTGAACAGCAGCCCCGCCGCCACGGCCGGCAGGAAGGCCACCAGCAGCTTCAGGTAGAAGTCGATGCTCTGGAAGAAGCGCTTCCAATAGAGCACCACCACGCTGAGGATGGTGCCGAACTGGATGGCCACGGTGAAGAGCTTCACGAACTCGTCCTGCTCGATGCCCATCAGCGTGGAGCCGATGATCATATGCCCCGTGCTGGAGACGGGCAGGAACTCGGTGATGCCCTCGATGATGGCCAGTAGGATGGCCTGCAGCAGCGTCATGCGCGACTAGTCGGCCTTGCTCTTCTTCAGGATGGCAAAGGCCACGAAGAGGTAGCCGATGAGCGTGACGATGGGGGCCACGGTGATCCGGCGCGCGCTGAAGATCTCGTCGGCGTTGAAGGCGTTGGGGTCGCCGCTGCCGCCGCCGCTCATGAGCAGGAAGCCCGCCACCACGATGGCCAGGCCGATGACGAAGAGCTTGTAGTTGGTGGCGGTGAACGCCAGGTCGTTGAAGTGGTTCTGCTTGGACATCGGTTCGGTTCAGCTCCAGTGCAAGGCCTCGTGATCCATGCGAAGGTAGCGGCCCACGGCGATCCAGGTGGCCAGCAGGGCGATGATCAGACCCACCGCCACCACCCCGGCGAAGAGCAGGCCCAGGGAGACCGCATCCGTGAAGGCCAGCAGGTCGGGCACATGGCGGCGCCCCAGCCACAGCAGGCCGGTGAGCCCGCCCACGGCCAGCACCGCCGCCACCAGGCCCTGCCACAGGCCGGCCAGCAGGAAGGGCCGCTTGATGAACCAGCGCGTGGCCCCCACCAGGTGCATGGTGCGGATGAGGAAACGCTGGCTGTGCACCGCCAGCCGGATGGTGTTGTTGATGAGCGCCACGGCCACCACCAGCAGCAGCACCAGGAAGATGAGCCCGCCCAGGTTGAGGGTGACGAAGTTGCGCTGCATGTTCTCGATCACCGCGGCGTTGTAGGCCACATCGTTGAGCCGCGGGTCCTTGCGCAGCCCCTCCACGATCCACCGCATGCTGTCCGGGTGCGCATAGGCCGGGCGTATGCTCAACTGGATGTTCGGGTCGATCGGGCTCACCCCGCCGAGCAGCTCCAGGAAATCCTCCCCGAGTTCCTCCTCCATCCGCGCGGCCGCCTCCTCCGGCGTCACCAGCACCGTGCCCGCGCACCACGGCTGCACGTCCAGCTCCTTGCGCAGCTTCATCACGTCCACCTCCTTCTGCCCGCGCTTCAGGAAGAGCTCCACCCGCACCTGCTCCTTGAAGTAGCGCTCCAGGGCGCGGGCGTTGAGCAGGATGAAGCCCTGGATGCCCAGCATCCACAGCACCAGCGTGATGCCGATGATGGTGCCCACGCTGGTGGTGCGCGTGCGGGACCTGATGCGACGGGCGGCGCTCATCCGGCGGCGAAGGTATCCCGCGCACGGATGCCCGCTACTTTCGCCGATCCATCGCACGGACATGGCTTACGAGCACAAGGACATCGAGCGGAAGTGGCAGGGTGAATGGCGCAAGCGCGGCACCTACCGGGTGACCAACGATCCGTCCAGGCCCAAGTACTACGTGCTCGACATGTTCCCCTACCCCAGCGGTGCCGGCCTGCACGTGGGGCACCCGCTCGGCTACATCGCCAGCGACATCGTGGCGCGCTACAAGCGGCACAGCGGCTTCAACGTGCTGCATCCCATGGGCTACGACAGCTTCGGCCTGCCCGCCGAGCAGTACGCCATCCAGACCGGCCAGCATCCTGCGACCACCACCGAGGTCAACGTCAAGCGCTACCGCGAGCAGCTGGACAACATCGGCTTCAGCTTCGACTGGGACCGCGAGGTGCGCACCAGCGATCCGTCCTTTTACAAGTGGACCCAGTGGATCTTCCTGCAGCTCTTCGACAGCTGGTACGACCACGCGCAGCAGAAGGCCCGTCCCATCAGCGAACTGATCGCCTGTTTCGCCGAGAAGGGCAGCGCCGGCCAGGACACCAGCGTGCTCACCGGCGACATCGAGCGCTTTGTGGGCGGCTTCTCCGCGGCGGAATGGAACGCCTTCGATGAGCGCACCAAGCAGATGGTGCTGCAGCATTTCCGCTTGGCCTACCTCAGCGATGCCTGGGTGAACTGGTGCCCCGCGCTGGGCACCGTGCTCGCCAACGATGAGGTGAAGGACGGCGTGAGCGAGCGCGGCGGCCACCCCGTGGAGCGCAAGCGCATGAAGCAGTGGAGCCTGCGCATCACCGCCTACGCCCAGCGCCTGCTCGATGGGCTCGACGGGCTGGACTGGAGCGAGAGCATCAAGGAAGCCCAGCGCAACTGGATCGGTCGCAGCGAAGGCGCCACCGTGCGCTTCCCCATCGGCGCGGACTTCATCGAGGTCTTCACCACCCGCCCCGACACGCTCTTCGGCGTCACCTTCATCACCCTGGCCCCCGAGCATGTGCTGGTGGACAAGTTCACCACGCCCGACCGCAAGGCCGAGGTGGAGGCCTACGTGAACACCGCCAAGAACCGCAGCGAGCGCGAGCGCCAGGCCGAGGTGGACAAGGTGAGCGGCGTGTTCACCGGCAGCTACGCGAAGCACCCCTTTACCGGCGCCCCCGTACCCGTGTGGGTGGGCGATTACGTGCTGGCCGGCTACGGCACCGGCGCCGTGATGGCCGTGCCCGGCGGCGACCAGCGCGACTGGCGCTTCGCGAAGCACTTTCAAGAATTGAGAGATAACATCATCCAGGTAACTGAGGACTGGGATGTGTCGCAAGGTGCCGACGAACGCAAGGACGCCACCATCTGCAGCGAGGGCTTCCTCAAGGGCCTGAAGGTGCCGCAGGCCATCACCCGTGCCATCCAGGAGCTGGAGAAGCTGGGTGCCGGCGAGGGCCGCATCAACTTCCGGCTGCGCGATGCCGCCTTCGGGCGCCAGCGCTACTGGGGCGAGCCCATCCCCATCTACTACCAGGACGGCATCCCCTATCCGCTGCCGGAAAGTGAGCTGCCGCTGAAGCTGCCCGAGGTGGACAAGTTCCTGCCCACCGAGGATGGCGAACCACCGCTGGCCCGCGCGGCCAACTGGAGCTACAACGGCTTCCCGTTGGAGACCACCACCATGCCCGGTTGGGCAGGCAGCAGCTGGTACTTCCTGCGCTACATGGACCCGAAGAACGAGGGTCGTTTCGCCTCATCCGAGGCCATCAACTACTGGCAGCAGGTGGACCTCTACATGGGTGGCAGCGAGCACGCCACCGGCCACCTGCTCTACTTCCGCTTCTGGACCAAGTTCCTCTTCGACCGCGGCTGGATCACTTTCGATGAGCCCGCAAAGAAGCTGGTGAACCAGGGGATGATCCAGGGGGTGTCGGCGTTAGCCTCTCGGAGTCAGTTCAAGGCGAATTGGGACGATTCCGACGGAAATTTCATAACACTCATAGACGGTGATCGCATTGAAGCTCCGTCTCCAACAGAGGGGTTTGGTCGGTTCTTTATTAGTGCTGATCTCGTGCCCTTGATAGACTTTTCAAGGTTTTCCGTTGTTGACGAACAGAACGTCTCCCATCTTCCGCTGGATGTCCGATTCGTCAACAACGGCGTAGTTGATGTGGCAGCGATGATCTCCGTTGAAACAAGGGATGATCTTCGCAATGGTGTTTATCTGTGCAGGAACGGTTTCATCAAAGATGGTGTGGCAAGGCCATATCACAACAGTGATGAACTAGCATCGAAAGGTGAGATAGTCTTCCTTGTCGAGAGCGTCGTCGAGAAGATGTCCAAGTCGAAGTTCAACGTGGTGAACCCCGACGACATCATCGCCAAGTACGGCGCCGACACGCTGCGGCTGTACGAGATGTTCCTGGGCCCCTTGGAGCAGAGCAAGCCGTGGGACACCAATGGCATCGAGGGCACCTTCCGCTTCCTGCGCAAATTCTGGAACCTCTTCCACCCCGAATCAGCCAATCAGCAATCAGCAATCAACCAATCCTTTCATGTTTCCGAAGAGGAGGCTTCCAAGGCTGAGCTGAAGGTCCTCCACGCAACATTGAAGAAGGTGACCGAGGACATCGAGAAGATGAGCTTCAACACCAGCGTGGCGCAATTCATGATCGCGGTGAACGAGCTGGGCAGCCTGAAGTGCAGCAAGCGCGCGGTGCTGGAGCCGCTGGTGATCGCCCTGGCGCCCTTCGCGCCGCACATCGCCGAGGAGCTGTGGGAGAAGCTCGGGCATGCCACGAGCGTCACCACCGCACCCTGGCCGCAGTGGAGCGCCGACCACCTGGTGGAGGACAGTTTCAGCTACCCCATCAGCTTCAACGGCAAGACACGCCTGCAGCTCGAGTTCCCCATCGCGCTGGATGCCAAGGCGGTGGAGGCTGCCGTATTGGCGAACCCCGAGGTGCAAGCCCGCTTGGAGGGCAAGGCCCCCAAGAAAGTGATCGTGGTGCCCAGGCGCATCGTGAATATCGTGGTCTAATTGGCTGTAGACTAGATAGTTAATACCTTCGCGTTGCGCACTCCCCGGTCCAGGGTGCCCCACGCAACCCGCTCCCGCGCAAGCCATGCGCACGCTGGGCGCCGCCAACCGCACCGATCGGCATGTACCTTGCGTTATGGGGTGCATGGCACGCACATCCACTATCCTGTTGGCGGGTCTCGGCCTTCTCACCATGGCCTTCGCCCAGAGCGACCGTCCTGCTGAACCCCTGCCCGCCCCGGCGGCGCCGTCAGGGTTCCGGACGGTGAACCACAGCGCCTTCAAGCCGGGCGAGAAGCTCACCTACATCGTGCACTACGGCATCGTGAATGCCGGTGAGGCGGTGGTGGAGCTGAAAGAGGGCGACCAGGAGATCATGGGCCGCAAGGTGTGGCGCGCCGTGGGACGCGGCCGCAGCCTGGGCGCGTTCAACGCCTTCTACAAGGTCGACGACTACTACGAGAGCCACTTCGATGCGCAGGGCGTGTTCCCGTGGATCTTCCAGCGCCGGGTGAGCGAGGGCGGGTTCGAGTTCAGCCAGGACTACATGTACAAGCAGCACCGCGGCGAAGTGACCACGCAGAAGAACCAGACGCACAAGGTGCCCTCCAGCGTGCAGGACATGCTCAGCGCCTTCTACTACGCGCGCACGCTCGACTTCAGCAACGCCAAGCCCGGCGACGTCTACACCATCGAGACCTTCCTCGACGACGAGCTGTGGCCGCTGCAGATGAAGTACATGGGCAAGGAGACCATCAAGCTGCGCAACGGCAGGTACAAGTGCATGCGCTTCCAGCCGGTGGTGCAAGAGGGCCGCATCTTCAAGACCAACGACGACCTCAACGTGTGGATCACCGACGACGGCAACAAGATCCCCGTGCTGGCGCAGGCCAAGGTGCTGGTGGGCTCGATCAAGATGGAGCTCAGCGACTATGAAGGGCTGAGCCACCCGATCGCGAAGCTGTAACAGCGCATCGTGGAAACGCATCCAACCGCCCCGGCCCCAGCGCCGGGGCGGTTGCTTTTCTTGCCGCCATGAAGCGGTGGGTGAAGTGGGGCATCGGCGGAGCCGTGGCCGCAGCTGCGGTGTATGTGCTCATCGGCGTGGACGTGCGGCCGCATGTGGAGTACGTGGAGGAGCCCGTGGCCGCGGACACCGCCACGCTGCCCCTGCCGGCGCCCACGGTCTTCGGCGTCTCCATGGAGGGCCTCACGCTGCGTGAAAGCAAGGTGCGCCCCGGCGCCACCTTCAGCAGCATCCTCACCGCCGAGGGCGTACCCCTGGCCGTGGCCCATGCCGTGGCCGAGCGCGCCCAAGGGCTCTTCGACGTACGGCGCCTCCGGGCCGGGCATCCCTTTGCCTTCCTTACGCCCGACACCGCGGGCGCCACGCCGCGCTATTTCATCTACGAGGCCGACCCCGTGCGCTACGTGGTCTTCCACCTGCTGCCGGAGAACCTCTACGTCACCGTGGGCGAGCGACCCGTGGAGACCAGCCACCACGCCATCGCCTGCACGGTGACCGGAGCGCTGTACAACGACCTCGCTGCGGCGGGCGCCGATCCCGTGCTGGCGGTGCTGCTGAGCGAGGTCTTCGCCTGGACGGTGGATTTCTACCGCATCCAGAAGGGCGATGTGTTCAGCGTGACCTATGCCGAGCGCACCGTGGAAGGGCAGCGCGTGGGCCCGCCCGAGGTCCTGGCGGCCCGCTACACCAGCGGCGGCGTGGCCAAGGCAGCGTTCCGGTTCGGCGAAGGGAAGCAGGCGGCCTACTACGACGAGGACGGCAACAGCCTGCGCAAGGCCTTCCTGAAGGCGCCGCTGAAATTCAGCCGGATCACCAGCGGCTTCACCATGAAGCGGCTGCACCCGGTGCAGAAGGTGATGAAGGCCCACCTCGGCACCGACTACGCCGCACCCTATGGCACGCCCATCCTGGCCGTGGGCGGTGGCGTGGTGGAGCAGGCCGGCCGCACCGGGGGCAACGGCAACTTCGTGAAGGTGCGGCACAACAGCGTGTACACCACCCAGTACCTGCACATGCGCCGGATCCTGGTGAAGCAGGGCCAGCGCGTGCAACAGGGTGATGTGATCGGCGAGGTGGGCAGCACCGGGCTGGCCACCGGGCCCCACGTGTGCTTCCGCTTCTGGAAGAACGGCCAGCAGGTGGACCATCGGCGCGAGGAATTCCCCAGCGCCGAGCCGATCGCCGCAGCCGACCGCGCCGCCTTCACCGCCCTGCGCGACAGCCTGGGCACGGGCCTTGATGAGGCCGAACAGGCGCTGGCCCAAGGCCGCCTGGTGAACTTCTAAGCGCCTGCCAGCGCGCGGATCGCCCGGTGCGCATGCGTGCCGCCCGGCTTGCCGATGCAGTTGAGCAGGGCCTTCGCCAGCACATCGTGCGGCATGGGCTTGTACTTGTCCGGCAGCAGCGGGGCCAGGGCTTTCGCCACCACGATGCCGATGCGCTCGCCGGTGCGCTTCTCCTTGCGCGGGCCGGTGAGGATGGAGGGGTGGAAGATGTGCAGCTCGGGGAAGCCCATGCCCTTCAGCTCCTGCTCCATCTCGCCCTTCACCCGGTTGTAGAACACGCGCGACCGC
>DDRC01000018.1:1242-1455 GCA_002342985.1 Flavobacteriales bacterium UBA2426 | reverse complement strand
GTAGAACACGCGCGACCGCGCATCCGCCCCGATGGCGCTCACCACGGCGAAGCTGCGCACGCCCAGCTGCCTGGCCCAGCGCGCCAGGCCCACCACCAGGTCCTTGTCCACGTGCATGAACCGGGCCTGGTCGCCGCCCACCTTGCGGATGGTTGTTCCCAAACAGCAGATTACCGCGTCCACCGGCTCAGGGCGCAGGGCGGAAAGGAGGTC
>DDRC01000018.1:806-959 GCA_002342985.1 Flavobacteriales bacterium UBA2426 | reverse complement strand
CGGCGCTCAGGGCCTGCTCCAGCACCGACCCGCCCACGAGGCCCGAAGCCCCTGCCAAAAGGATGCGCATGACACAAATGTGGGCACCATATTGTTTACTATATAGACTTGTCTATATTTGCCCAAAATTCAACCCGACCATGGAACAGCAAC
>DDRC01000018.1:0-542 GCA_002342985.1 Flavobacteriales bacterium UBA2426 | reverse complement strand
TGCTCTGGGGCATCCTGCTCACGGGCGCCATGCTGGCCACCTACTTGCTCACTGGCCTCAGCCCATCCGTGCGCTACGGCATGCCCTGGGGCGTGGCGGGCATCGCGGGGGGGCTCATCAGCTCCATCCATGGCGCGCGCCAATCGCGCAGCGAGCGGGTGAGCAATCCCATGGACCGCATCGTGGGCTGGGTCTGGGGCAGCTTCGTCATCACCCTGATGCTGGTGCTCTTCGGCACCTTGCGCAATGGCCTGGACCCGGGGCCTGCCGTAACGCTGCTCACCGGCCTCCCCACCTTCCTGACCGGCCAGGTGCTGAGGTTCCGGCCGCTCATCGCCGGAGGCCTGCTCTTCTGGGCGGCGGGCATCGCCATGCACTTCACCGCGGACGCGGGCCTGCTCACCGCGCTCTATTGCGGCGCCATGCTCTTGGGCTACATCATCCCGGGCTTCCGGCTGAAGCGACAAGAGCAGCCCCTCCGCGCCGCCTGACCCCGTGCCACACAACCCGCTGCGGCGGGCCGCGATGAGCCTGCTGGAGGG
>DDRC01000046.1:6355-6782 GCA_002342985.1 Flavobacteriales bacterium UBA2426 | reverse complement strand
CTCGCAGCCATGGCAGCAGAAATCCTTCCCATCGTGCACCCGGTGCTCCTCGGCGCAGGCATCGCCGCAGTGGTAGCAGGTGACCTTCGTCAGCGTTTCGCGTTCCACGCTGCAAAGAGCGGGCATCCGAAGGCCTTAGGCCCTGACGGATGTCAGGCTCGCGTGCGCGGTGCGGGACGTCTATCCTGCCGGGTCGCCGTGGCAGGCTTGGGACGTGCGTCGTTGCCGTTGCAAGAGGCGGTAGGATGACCAGGAAGCCCCTTGCGACCGGACTGCATGCGCATGCAGCCTGCTCCCGAATGCCTGGACGGGCTGTGAGGCGGGGCGGCGCGCATCATCGCTCGTTTCGCGCATGCCGTCCGCTGCACGCTCACATCGGGTTGCGGAAAGCCAGCACCGCGAAGGCCACCAGCAGGGTGTAGAGGCC
>DDRC01000046.1:634-6244 GCA_002342985.1 Flavobacteriales bacterium UBA2426 | reverse complement strand
CAGCAGGGTGTAGAGGCCGATCACGAGTGCATTGGGCGGGGTTCGACGGATGAAGGACATCATGGCAAGAGGGCTTTACACTCGGAAGACGGCGGCGTGATGGGGCAGGTTGCTCCCGTGCGCAGGGCATTTGGCTTTGTTGTGAAACCGTGCAGCCATCGGTCGATGCCGCATCGGCAACGGCATGCGCGCGTCAAGGCCGTTCATGCCCCGCACCGCAGGGTAAGGGCCGGCTGATAGCTTTGCCTTCCATAACACCAGCAGCGCATGGCACGCACCGGAATCACCCTCCTGTTCATCGGAGCCTCGGCCCTTTTGGGCACCGCTTGCGTCTCCAAGAAGAAGTACCTCGCCATCAAGGGCAGCAACGAGACGCTCCACAACAAGCTTGATGAGTGCAACCGCGCGCTCGACGGCTGCCGCGGCCAAGCGGCGGTACTGGAGGCGAGATTGGCCGAAGTGGAGAACAAGAACCAGCACCTGAAGGACCAGGTGGCCCAGCTCAATGGCACCAACGCGGCGCTGCTGAACAGCGTCAACCAGATGGCCACCCTCTCGCAGAAAGAAGCCGCCAACCTGGAGCGCTCGCTCGAGCAGATCCGCGAGCAGGACCTGCGGATCCGCACCCTGCAGGAGGCGCTCACCAAGAAGGACTCCGTGACGCTGGCGCTGGTGGTGAGCCTCAAGAGTTCGCTCGGCAACCTCAACGACACGGACGTGGTGGTGAACGTGGAGAAGAGCGTGGTCTTCATCTCCCTCAGCGACAAGATGCTCTTCCGCAGCGGAAGCACGGAGCTCTCCCCCCGCGCCCGCGAGGTGCTCGCCAAGGTGGCCACGGTGCTCAACGACAAGCCGGAGATGGAGGTGCTCGTGGAGGGCCATACGGACAACGTGCCCATCAGCCGTGATTGCTTCCGTGACAACTGGGACCTCAGCGCTTCACGCGCGGTCACCATCACCCGCGTGCTCCAGCGCGACTACAATGTGGATCCGGCCCGTATCACCGCGGCAGGTCGCAGCGAGTATGTCCCGCTCGCTGCCAACGATACCGCTGAAGGCCGGTCGGCCAACCGCCGCATCCGCATCGTCATCCTGCCGAAGCTCGATCAGTTCTATGGCATGATCGAGGATGGCTTGAAGAAGGCGAGCCTGGAGTAGGGGCGGATTGCGCAACGCATCGAAGGGCTCCGCACAGGGGCCCTTCGTGCTTCGCCGGGGCGCGCGCACCTTTGCAACCATGCCGGCATTCGTCACCGTAGCCGAGTTCTCCTGGGCCACCGACCTGGCGGTGGCCAAGAGCCGGCTTGAGGATGAGGGGTTCGACTGCCGCCTGCAGGACGAGCACACCGTTCAGGTGCACAACCTCTATGCGCAGGCGGTGGGCGGCATCAAGCTGCAGGTGCCGCCGCACCAGGCGGAGGCGGCCCGGGCGCGACTGCTGGAGTGGGGCTTCATCAGGCCCGGGGCACCGGAGGGCGACGCCTTCTGGCAGGCCTTCGACCGCCGCACGCGCGTATGGCCGGTCATCGGGCGCATCGAGCTGCCGATGGCCCGGCTGCTGGCGCTCGTGGCCCTTGTGCTGACGCTGCTGCTGGGCGCGATCGCTTGGGCCACGCGCGCGTCCGTTGCAGAGCGCTTGGTATCGGCCGGCTGGTGCATCGATGAGGTGATGCACGAGGGGTTGGCGCTGCAGCCGGCCTCTACCAATGCATGGCTGCAATGGGGGTCGTGCCGCGAGGCCCTGCGGTTCGAGCCCAACGGCACCGTGCTGCTGCCCGGCTTCGACGGGCCGCAGCTGGAGGCTGAATGGCACATCGAGGGCGGCCGGCTATGGCTCGTGGCGGACAGCCTGAATCCGGTGTATGTCGAGCCCTTCTCGGTGGAGGTGGACGGGCGGCAGCTCTTCCTGGTGTCCCAGGGTGCGCGGATCCGTTGCTCGCGGATGGGAATCACAGGGTGAGCGCTCTGCATGGGCCGAGGTGCCCCCGTTGCGGATCGCCGGAGGCGAGCCGCAACGGTCATTCACGACGGGACTTGGCCCTTGGCATCGTGCTCCTCGGATTCCCGCTCCTTTCGCCGAGACGCCGGCGGCACTGCTTTCCTTGCGGCCGCGATTTCATCGACTGACAGGGAAGCGCGGCCGCCAAGCCCGACTGATCGCCGGCCGGTTACCTTGCACCGGCCATGCCCATGCTGCGCCTGCTCGGCCTGCTCTGGTGCGCCGCCGGGGTGGCGGCAGCAGCCCAGCCCATCCGCCGCGGGCCTTACCTGCAGGCGCCTTCGCACAATGCCGTCACCATCCTGTGGCGCACCGCCATGGCCGGCACCACGCGCCTCTGGCTGGGGCCGCATCCCGACTCACTGACGCTTCATACCGGCCAGGGCAGCATCGTGAGCAACGAGCACCGCGTGCGCTTGACCGGTTTGCAACCCGCCACCACCTACTACTATGCGGTCGGCAACCATCAGGGCATGCTTGCCGGTGGTGATGCCGCCCATCGGTTCCGCACCTTCCCGCCCGCGGGCAGCACGGATACGGTTCGCGTGTGGGCGCTGGGGGATTTCGGCAAGGGCAACCCGCAGCAAGTGGCCGTAAAGCAGGCATTCGAGGCCCATCCGGACGCACGCCGCACCGATGCCTGGATATGGCTCGGCGACAACGTCTACAACGAAGGATTGCTGAGCGAGTACGATGAGAAGGTCTTCGCGCTGGAAGGCTTCAGCGACATCTTCTCCTGGCTGCCTTTCTTCCCTGCCCCCGGCAACCATGACTACGTGGAGGTCTGGCGACGCAGCGCGCTGCTGGGCATTCCCTATTCCAACATCCCGCTCGATGACCACGAGGGGCCCTACTACGACCTCTTCGAGATGCCGGGGCAGGGGGAGTGCGGCGGCTTCCCTTCAGGCCATGAGCTCTTCTATTCATTCGACCTCGGCGATGCCCATTTCATCTCGCTCAACTCCGAGGTCTACGACCTCCTGGGGACCTCCGACGGCATAGATGCCATGGTGGAATGGCTGCAGCAGGACCTTGCCGCCAATTCTCGGCGGTTCACCATCGCCTACCTCCATCAGCCGCCTTATTCAAAGGGCTCGCATGATTCGGACAATTGGGCGGAGCGCGTGATGATCGCCATGCGCGAGCGCGTGATCCCGGTGCTGGAGGCTTTCGACGTGGACCTCGTGCTCGGCGGCCACAGCCATGTGTACGAGCGCAGCCACCTCATCCATGGCCACTATGGGCCATCGTCCACCTTCGACCCGGGCGCCATGCTGCGCGATGGATCAGGAGGGCATCCCCTGTCACCATACGTGAAGGATACCCTGGCCGGAACACCCGATGGCACCGTTTACGTGGTGTGCGGAAACGGCGGTGCCAGCGAAGGCGGATCGCCGCTCGATCATCCCGTTATGGCTGCTGCCGATGGCGGCTCCGGGGTCTGCGGATCCTTCCTCATAGAGTTGGTCGGCGACCGGCTCACCGGGACCTACCTCAAGAGCGATGGATCCGTTGGCGACCGGTTCGCGCTGCGCAAGGGGCAGCCTGCAGTGGCCATGGGCGAGGCGCGCTCGCAGGGGGTGGTGGGCGCTTATCCGAATCCCGCCAAGGATGTTCTGAACGTCACCTTTACTGGTGCAGGGCCATCGGCGCAGTACCGGCTCCTGGATGTCACGGGACGTGCGGTGCGAAGCGGCAGGGTCACGGCTCCGCGCATCTGCATCGACATACTCGACCTGGCCCCCGGCGCCTATGAGCTGATGGTGGAGGAATCCACCCGTCGCGAAGTGCGGCGGATCGTGGTGGAGCGATGAGTTGGGGGAGGAGTTCGTTCCGCTGAACGAGGCCATGTCCATTGCGCCGTCCCACTTCGATGCCGTCCGTGCGATTCACGGCTCCGCCTCGATCAGATGGAATCGGTAGGTCCATTGATGCCGGGGAGCCTTGGGTGCCAGGCGGTTCATGGGCCCGATCGGCTCCACCAGCCAAGGCACCGGCGCCCGCCACCGCCAGAGCCACTCCCCGCCGAAATGATAGACATCGTGGTCCTCGGTGCGCGACCAGAGCGCGAGCAAGCGGTTCTCGAAGAGGATCCGTTCCGCAGCTTCAATGTCTAGACCGGCCTTGTGCAGGGTGAGCCTTGCGTAATGCCCGCGTTTCACCACCGTGCTTGCATCCACCACCGTGAAGGAGGACCGGAGCTGGTGAAGCGTGGTGTCCCATTCCGCCTGCACGGTGCGCAGGTCGAGTTCGTCGGTGATGAATTCCGTTGACGTGAATATCGTCATCATGATGATCGTAAAGTAGTCATTATCGTCGAAGGCCGATTCGGTGCTGTTTCGTGCTTTCATCATCGGGCTGTGGAGAGCCAAGCAGGGCTTCGGCCACCTTCCGCCATGCGTTGGCGGATCGCACTCCGGGGGGCGGCTTCGAAGGACCATGATCATGCCGAGGGACCGATGACGCTTAGGGTCCGGTGCAGGATCCGGCGGCATGCCCTGGAAGCCTTCAGGCCCTGCATCGGCAAATCGGATCCGAGTGCGCAGGCATGATACCGTAGAATGGGCCTTGGCACATGGAAAGACCAAGGCAACGGACCTTGGACTTTGTCCCCGTGCCTACCTTCACCTCATGCGCACAACCGACCGTTCGGGTCTTCATTTCGCCCTGGCCGTCGCTTTAGCCTTCGCCATGCCATGCGTGCATGCACAGCACGCTGATTGCACCGTCTTCGGTGCGGTGATGGATGCCGTCACGCGGGAACCCCTGCGCGGGAGCACCGTGGAGGCGCTCGACCGGAAGTGGGGCCGCCGATTGGAGGCTGCCGCCGGAGACAGCGGTCGCTATGCGCTGGATCTCGGTCGCAACGGGGAATGGGAGGTCACCTACGCGGCGCCGGGCTATGCATCCAAACGCCTGCGGATACTGCTGGTCGGCATTCCGCCGGAGGACTGGGCCGGCGGCTTCGGGATGCATGTGGACATGACGATGCTGCCCGAAGCGGCGGGCATTGATTACGCGCTCTTCGATGAGCCCTTCGGCATCGCGCGTTACAACGGCGATTCCGCGCGCCTCGAATGGGATATGGCGCATACCGAGCGGATGCGCGAACGGCAGCGGCAGCGGCTGGAAGCGATAATGCCTACCGCTCGATGACCCTGAATTCGACGCGGCGGTTGATGGCGCGGTTGGCTTCGCCATCGTTGGGAGCCAGCGGCCGGCTCTCGCCGTAGCCCTTCCAGCTCAGCCGCTCCTTCTCCACCTTCTTCTTGAGCAGGTAGTCGACCACGGCCTTGGCGCGGGCATCGCTCAGCTTCAGGTTGTAGTCGTCGCTGCCCTGGTCGTCCGTGTGCCCTTCGATCTCTACGCGCAGGAAGGGGAAGTCGGTCATCAGGTCCACCAGCTTGTCCAGCTCCTTCTCGTAGCCGGGCAGGAGCTCGGCCCTGTCGAAGGCGAACTGCACGTTGTCAAGTCGCACGCGCGTGCCCACGGCCGGCTCCACTTGGTGGATGTCGACCTGCGTGCTGCTGACGTGGTCGGGCACCACGGGGCGCGGCGGGGGCGGCACGCTGGGCTTGGGCTTCGGGGTAAGCGCGGTGCCTGGCGGGGCG
>DDRC01000046.1:0-488 GCA_002342985.1 Flavobacteriales bacterium UBA2426 | reverse complement strand
GGGTAAGCGCGGCGCCGGGCGGGGCAACGCGTACGCTCACGTCATCGATGAAGTAGTAGCCGCCGCGCTCACCATTGGGCTGTCGCTCGTGCAGCGTGGCCTCGTCGCCGTAGAAGTTGCCGATGAGCACGAAGCGCTCGGCACCCGTGGCCTCGAATACGCCGCGCACCTTATGCCAGCCGCCCTTCACCAGCTTCTCCTCGTTCACCTGCGGGGTCATGTACAGCGGAAGGCAGTCCCTCGTGCTCACCGGGGCATCGGCCAGGAGGATGCCGATGTTGTTGCTGGCCTCGTTGCTCTTCACGGCGCGCAGGGCCCAGCACTCGGCGATGTAGCGCACGCCGGCCTGCAGCGGCTCCTTCAGCTCGGCCTGCACGTACTCGTGCCAATAGGTAGGCGTGTTGCCCTTGCCGTAGATCTTCACGCCCACCATGCCGGTGCCGGCATGCGGCCCCTGCTTCCCTTCGCTGTGCTTGCGCGGATGGGCC
>DDRC01000213.1:24391-24777 GCA_002342985.1 Flavobacteriales bacterium UBA2426 | reverse complement strand
AAGCCGGGCGACACCATCCTGGGCTTCGACCTGAGCCATGGCGGGCACCTGACGCACGGAAGCCCGGTGAACTTCAGCGGCAAGCTGTACCGCGCCACCTTCTATGGCGTGGAGCAGGCGACCGGCCGGGTGGACATGGAGAAGGTGCGTGAGACCGCGCTGCGCGAGAAGCCGAAGCTGATCATCTGCGGTGCCAGCGCGTACAGCCGCGATTGGGACTATGCCGCCTTCCGCGCCATTGCCGATGAGGTGGGGGCGCTGCTGCTGGCGGATGTGAGCCATCCGGCGGGCCTGATCGCCGCCAAGCTGCTGAACGATCCGCTGCCGCACTGCCATGTGGTGACCACCACCACGCACAAGACCCTGCGCGGCCCGCGCGGCGGCCT
>DDRC01000213.1:23916-24290 GCA_002342985.1 Flavobacteriales bacterium UBA2426 | reverse complement strand
ACCACGCACAAGACCCTGCGCGGCCCGCGCGGCGGCCTGATGATGATGGGCCGCGACTTCGAGAACCCCTGGGGGCTGACGACGCCCAAGGGCGAGCCCCGCATGATGAGCGCCGTGCTGGATGGGGCGGTGTTCCCCGGCACCCAGGGCGGGCCGCTGGAGCACGTGATCGCGGCCAAGGCCGTGGCCTTCCACGAGGCGCTCTCGCCCGGCTTCGCCGACTACGGCCGCCAGGTGATCGCCAATGCGGCGGCCATGGCCGAGGCCTTCATGGCCAAGGGCTACGACATCGTGAGCGGCGGCACCGACAACCACTGCATGCTCATCGACCTGCGGAGCAAGGGCCTGACGGGCAAGGAGGCCGAGCGGCTGCT
>DDRC01000213.1:21347-23690 GCA_002342985.1 Flavobacteriales bacterium UBA2426 | reverse complement strand
GCGGCGATCACCACGCGCGGCCTGAAGGAGCTGGATTGCCGCAAGATCGTGGAGCTGATCGATACGGCGCTGCGCAG
This sequence comes from Flavobacteriales bacterium UBA2426, assembly GCA_002342985.1. Lineage (GTDB taxonomy): Bacteria > Bacteroidota > Bacteroidia > Flavobacteriales_F > PHOS-HE28 > PHOS-HE28. The sequence goes on along the minus strand of DDRC01000213.1, from coordinate 23,613 downwards.
CGGCGGCGATGCCGGCGAGCTGGACCGCGTGAAGTTCCATGTGGGCGGGATGATGCGGTTGAAGCCGCTCTACGGCTGGTCGGTGACGAGCTGAGCATGCGCGCCGCGCTCCTCGCCGCAACGGCTACCGTGGCCCTGGCGCTCCAGGCTCAGGACCACAAAGGCGACTGGTTCGCCTATTGGGGATACAACCGCAGCTGCTACAGCTGGAGCGACCTGCACCTCTACGGCGCTGATTACGACTTCACGCTGCGCCACATCCGCGCCGATGACCGGCCACACCCCTTTTCCTTCCAAGGCTATTTCGACCCGAAGCAGATGTGGGTGCCGCAGTACAACTACCGGCTGGGCTACCACCTCCAGGACCGCTGGAGCATCTCGCTGGGCCTTGACCATATGAAGTACGTGATGCGCGCGGGGCAGCTGGTGCGGATGGATGGATACGTGCGCGGCAGCCGAAGCCTGGAGTACACCACCGACGAGGGCTCGCGCGAGGTGGCTTTGACGCCCGACTTCCTGCGCTTCGAGCATACCGACGGCCTCAACCTGCTGAGCGTGGACCTGGACCACTACGATGCGCTGTGGAGCAGCGCCAGCGGCCGATTCCGGCTGCGCGCCTACGAGGGCATCCATGCCGGGCCGGTGATACCGCGCAGCGATGTGCGGCTCTTCGGCGAGGGCATGAACAACCGCTTCAACCTGGCCGGGTTCGGCGTGGGCGCGCAGCTGGGCCTCCACTTCAGCTTCCTGCGCCACTTCTTCGTGCGCAACACGCTGCGCGCCGGCTGGATCGACCTGCCCCGGATCCTGACCACCGGCCGGAACGAGGACCACGCGAGCCAGCACTTCTGGTTCGTGCAGCACAACATCGTGATCGGTGGCTGGTTCCGATTCGGCCGTGCAGGCTCAGGAGCGCACTGAGCGGATACCCCGCAAGCGCTCCCAGAGCCGGTCGTCGAGCCAGATGGCGTAGCATGCGACGAAGGCCAGCCCCATCTCCGGGATGTCCATGCAGATGGCCGTGGCCAGGTGGAAGAGCGCACCGAGGGCCATGCATGGCAGTCGCACCCCGCGGAACCACATGGCGATGGGGAGGCTCAATTGGAGAACGAGGACGCACCAGGTGATGAAGGCCGCCAGGCCCGGCGCCGACGCGAGCCAGGCCGGTCCGAACGCCTCATCGGTGGCCGCGATGCCCATGGCGGTGCCATCGAGCCAATGCGTGCCGGTGAGCTTGTGCAGGCCCGTGGCCGCGTAGGCCAGGAGCAGCTGGAGCCTGATGGCCCAGAGGCCGAGGAAGCGTGCGCGGCCGGGGCGCATGGCCAGGAAGATGGACCAGAAGAGCACGTTGGCCATGAGCTGCTGGCCGCCGCTGCCGGCGAGCCAGGCGCGGTTCATCAGGTTGAGGAAGAGCAGCCAGATGAGCGCCCAGGCCCACCAGCGGGCGGGAGCGAACAGTTGCCAGACCGCCATTGCGCCCAGCACGAGGAAGGCAACCACGATGATCGGCTCGGGCACGGCACCGGAGAGCGCGTGGGTGATGTGCCGCAAGGGCGAGGGCGGCAGCCATGCGGGCGAGACCGGTGAAAGCCATAGCCGCTCTGCACTGGGCAGCGCCGATAGCAGGAAGCCCAGCAGCCAGAGCAGCGCCAGGCGCTGGAAGAGCGCGATGGGGCGATCGGTGCTCATGGCAAGGGGGTGATGCGCTCGACGCGGGCCGATGGCCGAAACGGGTGGGTGACGCAATGCTCCACCAGCCGGAAGCGGATGGCGCCTTGCTCCCGGCCGATGTCGCGGACCATGGCGCGCATGGCCTGCGCGGTGGGTGCATCGGGGCCTTGGGCTCCGGATGCCAGCGCCCGCTGCACGTTGCGGGCGATGGATTGCGCCATGCGGCGGTCCAGGTAGCCGTCGTCCTGCCGGGTGAGCGGACGCCACTCCTCCTCCCCCAACGACAGCTCCACCGCACAGGAGCACAGCGGCGGATCGGGCGCGAACAGGCGCCACTGCTGGTGGAAGAGCGGGCTGGCGTAGAGCTGGCCGATGATGCGCAGGCGCTCGGGGATGAGCGAGGCGGGGAGGGTGTAGAAGGCCACCAGCAACGCGTGGAGCGCGAGGAGGAGGATGAGGTTGCGCCTTCGCATGCGCAGCAAGTGTATGGCGCTGAGGCTGTGCGGAAGTTGTTTAAAACCGAACGTTGCATTTCGATGTGGTTGAATACATTTGAGAAAAACCTACCATGCAACGCCCAACGCCCAACGCCCAA
>DDRC01000213.1:16858-21191 GCA_002342985.1 Flavobacteriales bacterium UBA2426 | reverse complement strand
CGCCCAACGCCCAACGCCCAACGCGCTTAGCGCTTAGTGCGATTGCCCTTGCAACCACCTTGGCAGCCTCACTGGTATCCTGCTCCAAAGAGGAGTCGGTTCAGGAGAGTCCCACTTCAACAAACGAGCTCGATGTGACGCCACGCGTTCGGTCCTTCGTGGAAGCTGCGCGCCGGGAAGCTCCAGCGAAGAGCAATGCGACCTACTCCGCTGATAGCGCGGAGTGGTACATTGAAGCCGGTTTGAATTTCTCCATCGCGACATCCTGGGTGGAATGCAGCGCCACCACGCTGGACAGTGTGGAGGTCGCGCTGGCCGAATCTGCCGGAGGCTATTCGAATGCTGATGTGCAACAAGCCTTCAACAATGCGCATGCCCAAGTGAGCGCCCTGCTCGCACCGGGGCTGAACCACTTGGTACTGGCCGACGCCACTCTGGTGGGCAACGGCACCACGGCCAACCTGAAGGTGTACCTCGTGCTCGGCAGCGGATATGAGAAAGCGCTGAACACCACATTCACCAATAGTTGGTTATGGGGGGATGATTCCTCCTTCCCGATCACGAGCTGTGGTTGCGGCAGCAATCCAGGAACAGGGCGGTGCGCCTACAAGCAGATAGAAGGGCGCGTGAACGCCAACATCCCGCTGATACAGGCCGGATGCTACTGGCACAGCATACGGGCGATCGGTGTGATGTCATGGGAATCCGGCCTCTTTGCCAATTGGAGCTATCTGGATTTCCCTTCAGGAAATCCGGCCGCGCCATGGAAGATCTTCCGATGCCAGCAGCCCGAGACGCATTGTGTGGATTGCTGGAGCCCATCAATGATGGGGACTTACACCCAATACGCATGGGACGTGCTCACACAGCTGAAACCAATTGACCGCCAGCCCATTTCCTGCACCTTCGATTCGAAGCAGACTGTATGCTGGGGCTGCTCCATTCGGTTTCATCAGGTGGTGTACCGCTACGGCAAGAAGGCATGCTTCCAACCGTGAAGGCCAACATGATGATGACGTTCTGGCTGGCCGCAACGAGTGCGGCCAGCCAGAATGCCGACTGGTCAATCTTGTATGACTTGTCCGGCCGATTGGCAGCCACGAGCCAGGTTGTCGAGACCTCGGATGGGTTCTTGCTTGTCTGCGCCGCATTCGGCAACGACAGCTCGCAGAGCCATCTTGTGAGCGCCTCCTCATCCGGCGGGATCCTCGGCAGTCGCCGAATATGGCCGAGCCTGAAGCGCCTGAGCTTGGTTGAAGCCGCAGCTGTTCCTGGTGCTCAAGGGTACGACTTGCTCGGAACAGCACAGGACACGCTGAGCACTTGGAGCATCGTACGCTATCGGGTGAGCGAAAGCGGTGCACCATTGGACTCAGCCCTGTTCGAATTGCCGGGCACCTCATGGATCTCCTTTGACAACGCGCTGCGTTTGGCATCCGGCGACCTGATCGTGCCCGCTGCGAGAACCGGAACGGGAGAACCGCCCTTCGCGCGAATGCGATTGATGCGCTTCGGATCGGACGGGGCCTTGATGGCAAGCGCGGATTTCGTGAATCCCTTTAATATGTTGCTGAGCAGGGGCATCGCGGAGATCGCCCCGGACACCTTCATCCTGGCCACGGATGCCGGCTTCGTGGAGTTGGACCAATGGGGGAATTGGGGCGCCTTCACGGAGTTCAGCACGGACCTTGAGCCGATCTCCGGCTTCGGCCAGTTGATCGTGACCGGCGCTCCGGAGCCTCTCTATTCGAATTCGTTCTGGTCTGCACATTCGGTGCATCCATTGCCCAGCGGCGATCTCATCCTGAGCGGGCGCTACGCCTCACACGGCGCCGTTGCGCGCACCAGCCGCCAGGGGCAGTTGCAGAGCGTCTTCATCCCTGAAGGCGTGGAGTACTCCAATTATCCGGCAGTACAAGGCGGCGTTACCATGCTCGGGAACGGCAAAGTCCTCTTCACGCTCCATGAGCACTTCGGCCAGAACATCAATGACATCTGGGCGCCTTTCGAGCCGAATGTCGTGAAGGTGTACCACCTTGATACACTGCTCAACACAGAGTGCGTGCTGACGATTGACGGTGCGGAAGAGAATGCGTTCCACTGGGTGAGCCGGACCGTTGCCACCTCGGATGGCGGTTTCATTCTGGTTGGCGGCAAGCTGGATTTCGATGAACAAGTTCCGCGTTGGCGATGCTGGGCGCAGAAATACGCTGCAGGCGCTTGCTTCACCGGATTTGAAGCCCACGAATTCCCAGCACAGGTCCGGGCCTTCCCCAACCCAGGTTCCACCGAAGTCAACTTCTGCCTGAACGGGCCTGAGCGTGGCGCGTATGTGGAGATGTTCGACCTGCAGGGCCGCATCGTGGGCAGCACGCTGTTCCGCATGGGCCAAGCGCGGCTGGATGCGGGCGAATGGCCCGCAGGCCTGTATGGCTACCGGGTCATGGGTGGCGATGGAACTCCCCTGTCGGCCGGCCGCTGGGTGAAGGAGTGATCCGCTTCGGCATCTTTGGGGCCTGTGCTTGCCATGCTCACCCCCAACGACCCCTCCCTCCGCTCCTGGATCCACGTTCCGGCCAACAGCGACTTCCCCATCCAGAACATCCCCTTCGGCATCGGCAGCTGGAACGGAGAGCCGGCGGTGCCGATGACGCGGATCGGCGACCGTGCGGTGGACCTCAGCGTGCTGGCCGAGGCCGGGCTGCTGGATGGGCTGGGGATGGAGCGCGCCGCCTTGAGCGCCCCGCGGCTGAACGACCTGATGGCGGGCGGCCCGCAGGCCGTGCGCGCCCTGCGCCGACGGCTGAGCGAGCTGCTGCGGCAGGACTGCGCCACGCTGCGCGACGACAGCGCCTTGCGCGAAGATGCCCTGTTGCCGGCGGAGCAGGTGAGGATGCTGCTGCCCGTGGCGGTGGGCGACTACACCGACTTCTACAGCAGCCGCCAGCACGCCTACAACGTGGGCTGCATGTTCCGCGACCCGAGCAACGCGCTGCTCCCCAACTGGCTGCACCTGCCGGTGGGCTATCACGGGCGGGCCAGCAGCATCGTGGTGAGCGGCACCCCCATCCGGCGCCCCATGGGCCAGTACAAGCCAGCCCCCGATGCGGCACCGGCCTTCGGCCCCACGCGGCAGCTGGACATGGAGCTGGAGGTCGCCTTCATCACCTTCGAGGGGAATGCCCTCGGCGACCGCATCAGCACCGCAGAGGCCGAGGAGCGCATCTTCGGGCTGGTGCTGTTCAACGATTGGAGCGCGCGGGACATCCAGGCCTGGGAGTACGTGCCGCTGGGCCCCTTCCTGGGCAAGAACTTCGGCAGCAGCATGAGCCCCTGGGTGGTGACGCTCGATGCGCTGGAGCCCTTCCGCACGGCATCGCCGGTGCAGGACCCGCCGGTGCTCCCCTACCTGCGCCAGCAGGGGCAGCGCCACCTGGACATCGCGCTGGAGGCGGCCATCGCCACGGCAGACGGGAACGAGACGGTGATCTGCCGCAGCAACTTCAAGCACCTCTACTGGAGCATGGCCCAGCAGCTGGCGCACCACACCGTGAACGGCTGCAACGTGCGGTGCGGCGATGTGATGGCCAGCGGCACCATCAGCGGCGATGCGGAGGACAGCTACGGCAGCCTGCTGGAACTCACCTGGAAGGGCACGAAGCCCCTGAAGCTGCACGATGGCACCGAGCGGAAGTTCCTGCATGACGGGGACACGCTGGTGATGCGCGGCCATTGCGAGCGCGACGGCGTGCGCATCGGCTTCGGCGAGGTGCGCGGAACGGTGCTCCCCGCGCTGCCCTTCACGGAGGCCTAACTTTATCGGCGATGAGCACAGCGCCCGCCGCCTCCTCGCAGCCCTCCGCGCCCGCGGCGCCGGTGATCGACCTGGCGGCCGAGCGCAAGGAGATCCTGCGCCGCTACCGCACCCTGCTGCGGGCCATCAAGGGCGAGCGGACCGCCGAGGACACGCGCCTGATCCGGAAGGCCTTCAACATCGCCGTGGAGGCCCACAAGGACCAGCGGCGCAAGACGGGCGAGCCCTACATCTACCACCCCATCGCCGTGGCCCGCATCTGCGCCGAGGAGATCGGACTGGGCACCACCAGCGTGGTGGCGGCGCTGCTGCACGACACGGTGGAGGACACCGACCTCACGCTCGATGACGTGAAGGACCTCTTCGGCCCCACCGTGGCCACCATCATCGATGGGCTCACCAAGATCAGCGGACTGCAGTTCGCCACGGACAGCATACAGGCGGAGAACTTCCGCAAGGTGCTGCTCACCCTGGCGCAGGACGTGCGCGTGATCCTGGTGAAGCTGGCCGACCGGCTGC
>DDRC01000213.1:13401-16734 GCA_002342985.1 Flavobacteriales bacterium UBA2426 | reverse complement strand
GACCGGCTGCACAACATGCGCACGCTGGAGAGCATGGTGCGCGACAAGCAGCTGAAGATCGCCAGCGAGACGCTCTACCTCTACGCGCCGCTGGCTCACCGCCTGGGCCTCTACAACATCAAGAGCGAGCTCGAGGACCTCTCGCTGAAGTTCAAGGAGCCCGCGGTCTACGAGGAGATCAGCGGCAAGCTGAAGAAGGGCGAAGCGGTGCGCAAGCGCTTCATCAGCCGCTTCATCCTCCCCATCAAGCAGTCGCTTGACCGCGAGGGCTTCAGCTACGAGATCAAGGGGCGCCCCAAGAGCGTGCACAGCATCTACAACAAGATGCTGAAGAAGCATGTGAGCTTCGAGGAGGTCTACGACGTCTTCGCCGTCCGCATCATCATCGACACCAAGCACGAGCTCGAGAAGGCCGACTGCTGGAAGGCCTACAGCATCGTCACCGACTACTACCAGCCCAATCCCGACCGGCTGCGGGACTGGATCAGCACCCCGAAGGCCAACGGCTACGAGAGCCTGCACACCACCGTGATGAGCCCGGGCGGCCGCTGGGTGGAGGTGCAGATCCGGAGCCGCCGGATGGACGAGATCGCCGAGATGGGACTGGCGGCCCACTACCGCTACAAGGACGACCAGGACCACGCCAGCGCACTGGATGCCTGGCTCAACCGGATCCGCGAGGTGCTCGATGACCCCAGCACGGATGCCATCGACTTCGTGAACGACTTCAAGCTCAACCTATTCAGCGACGAGATCGTGGTCTTCACGCCCAAGGGCGAGATGCGCAGCCTGCCCGCCGGCAGCACCGCCCTGGACTTCGCCTTCGACATCCACACCCAGATCGGCCGGCAATGCATCGGCGCCAAGGTGAACCACAAGCTGGTGCCGCTGAGCCAGCCCTTGCGGGGCGGCGACCAGATCGAGATCATCACCAGCCGCAAGCAGCAGCCGAAGGACGACTGGCTCGGCTTCGTGAAGACCGCCAAGGCCAAGCACCGCATCAAGCAGAGCCTGCGCGAGCAGAAGAAGAAGCTGGCGGTGGTGGGCCGCGAGCAGGTGGCGCGCCAGCTGCGCAAATGGGGCGCCAAGGCCGATGCCTCGAACATCAACGCCCTCATCGAGCACTTCGGGGCCCGGAGCGCCATGGACCTCTACTACCAGGTGGCGCGGGGCAAGCATGCCCTGGAGCTGGCGGACGGCGCCAATGTGCGCAACGGCAGGCTGCACCTGCCGAAGCCCGAGCGGAAGGCCGACGAGCGCAGCCTGGAGGAGGTGGTGGCCGAGATCCGCGGCGCCACCCCCGGAGCCCTGCTCATCGGCGACGACCTGCAGCGGATCGACTACCAGCTGAGCCCCTGCTGCAACCCCATCGCCGGCGACGATGTGTTCGGCTTCATCACGGTGGGCGAAGGCATCAAGATCCACCGCGTGAACTGCCCGAATGCCGTGCAGCTCATGAGCAACTTCGCCTACCGCATCGTGAAGGCGCGCTGGAAGGGCAAGGAGAACATCGAGTTCCTCGCCGGCATCCGGTTCAGCGGCATCGACGACGTGGGGCTGGTGAACAAGATCACCACGATCATCAGCCACGAGCACAACGTGAACATGCGGGCCATCAGCTTCGAGAGCCACGACGGCATCTTCGAGGGCAAGGTGATGGCCTACGTGCACGACACCGACCACCTGAACGCCCTCATCGAGAAGCTGAGGCGGGTGCGGGGCGTGCGCATGGTGGAGCGCGTGGACCAGTGAGGGTGGCCGGGCGGCCGCGCTTGCTACCTTTGCCCATGCCGGCGCCCTAGGCACCGGCAAGCAGGCATGATGGCCGTGGCCGACCAGCAGAGCAGCGTTCAGCGCATCTTCACCGAGTACCTCGAGCGAAAGGGGCATCGCAAGACGCCCGAGCGCTTCGCCATACTCTCCGAGGTATACGCCCAGGAGGGGCACTTCGACATCGAGCGGCTCTACGGCCGCATGAAGTCGAAGAAGTACCGGGTGAGCCGGGCCACCCTCTACAATACCATGGACCTGCTGCTCGACTGCGACCTGGTGCGCCGGCACCGGTTCACCAGCGACCGGGCGCTCTTCGAGAAGGCCCATGCCTACCGCCAGCACGACCACCTCATCTGCGATGCCTGCGGCGCGGTGGCCGAGTTCTGCGACCCGCGCATTCAGCAGATCAAGAACACGGTGGCCGGGATGACCGGCTTCCGCCCGATCCATCACGCGCTCCATATCCACGGCCTCTGCGCCGCCTGCCAGACCAAACGCCAAGACCCATGACCGTGACCGACCGTCCCGCCTTCGACCTGGAGATCACTGACCACCAAGGCACGCCCGTATTCCACCTCAAGGGCCGGCTCATGGACCAGCAGCAGGCCGACCGCCTGATGGGCGCACTGGATGAGGAGCTCAAGAAGGGCCAGCGCTCCGTGGTGCTCGACATGGGCGACCTGCAGTACATGAACAGCACCGGCCTCAACATCCTCATCAGCGTGCTCACCCGCACCCGCAACAGCGGCGGAGACACCCTCATCGCACGGATGAGCAACAGCGTTCGGCAGCTGTTCGTGGTCACCAAGCTCGATTCGGTGTTCGTGATCGCCCCCACCGTGGAGGAGGCCGTCGCCAAACTCAACGGCTGACCGTGGCGGCCGCGCGGATGGATGTGCTCCTCGGTGCTCAATGGGGCGACGAGGGCAAGGGCAAGGTCGTGGATGTGATCGCCCCCGATTACGAGGTGATCGCCCGGTTCCAAGGAGGACCCAACGCCGGGCACACCCTCATCTTCGAGGGCGCCAAGCACGTGCTCCACACCATCCCCAGCGGGGTGTTCCGCGAGGGGACCATGAACCTCGTGGGCAATGGCGTGGTGGTGGACCCCGTGATATTCCTGAAGGAGGTGCGCACCCTGGAGGCCGCGGGCGTGGATATCCGCGCCTCGCTCCTGCTGGCGCGGCGCGCCCACCTCATCCTGCCCACGCACCGCGCACTCGATGCCGCCAGCGAGGCCGAGAAAGGCAAGCTGAAGATCGGCAGCACCCTGAAGGGCATCGGCCCCACCTACATGGACAAGACCGGGCGCAATGGCCTGCGCGTGGGTGACCTCAACCAGCCCGACCTCAAGGAGCGCTACGCTGCCCTGGTGCGTAAGCACGAGCGCCTCCTCTCCCTGTACGACCATCCGGGGGCTACACCCGAGGCCGAGGCCGAATGGCTCGATGCCGTGCAGCAGCTGCGCCAATTCCGCACCGTGGATTGCGAGCATTACCTGGACCAGGCCTTGCGCAGCGGCAAGCGCGTGCTCGCCGAGGGCGCGCAGGGCACGCTGCT
>DDRC01000213.1:8372-13268 GCA_002342985.1 Flavobacteriales bacterium UBA2426 | reverse complement strand
GGCGCGCAGGGCACGCTGCTCGACATCGACTTCGGCACCTACCCCTACGTGACCAGCAGCAGCACCATCTGCGCAGGGGCTTGCACCGGGCTGGGCGTGGCGCCCAACCGGATCGGGACGGTCACCGGCATCTTCAAGGCCTATTGCACCCGTGTGGGCAGCGGCCCCTTCCCCACCGAGCTCGAGGACGACCAGGGCGAGCGCATCCGCCAGGCCGGCCATGAGTTCGGCAGCACCACCGGCAGGCCGCGGCGCTGCGGCTGGCTCGACCTGCCGGCACTGCGCTATGCCGTGATGGTGAATGGCGTCACCGAGCTGGCCATGATGAAGGCCGATGTGCTGAATGGCATGGACACCGTGCGCGTTTGCACCCATTACCGCGTGAAGGGCGAACCCACCGACCGCATGCCCTACGATGTGGCCGCAGGGGTGGAACCGGTCTACCGGGACATGCCCGGATGGGACCGGGCGCACGCGCAGGGCGGGCTGCCCGATGCGCTGGAGCGCTACATCGCGGCCATCGAGGAGGCTGTGGGCGTGCCCGTTACGCTCGTCTCCTTGGGCCCTGACCGGGCCGAGACCATCCTCCGCCCGGCAGCGTCTCGTGCTTGAGAGCGGGCCATGGCGCATCACGGAACAGGGAAGCGCCGTTTCGCCGCGCGGGATGAAGCCCCGCTTCACCCTGCCTTTCTGGAGCGCTTGACCGGCATGCCGGGCGCGGAGCCCGAGGCCTTGGTGAAAGCCCTGGATGCAGTTCCTCCGGTGAGCATCCGGCTGAATCCGCTCAAGCCCTTCCCCATCCAAGCGGATCAGGTGCCCTGGTGCACCCAGGGCCGCTACCTCCCTGAGCGTCCTTCATTCACGCTCGACCCACTGCTGCACGCTGGTGCCTATTACGTGCAGGAAGCCGCTTCCATGCTGCTGGAGCAGGCGGTCCTTGCCTCTGGTGCCATGCAGCGCGATACGCTGGCGCTGGATCTCTGCGGGGCGCCGGGCGGCAAGACCACGCACCTGCTGTCGTTGCTGACACCCGGATCGCTGGTCATCGCCAATGAGGTGGAACCTGGCCGCCGCCGGATCCTTGCGGAGAACTGCTGGAAGTGGGGCGCACCGAATGTGGCGATTGCCGGAAGCGACCCGGCTGCGCTGGAGGATCTCTCCGGGATCTTCGACCTCATCGTAGTGGATGCGCCCTGCTCAGGCGAAGGCCTCTTCCGCCGCGACCCCTTCGCCCGCCGCCAATGGTCGCCGCAGCTGGTGCAGCAGTGCGCCGCTGTGCAGCAGCGCATCGTGGAGCAGGCCTGGGACGCCTTGGCCCCGGGCGGAACGATCATCTACAGCACCTGCACCTGGGAGTTGGAGGAGGATGAGGCCCGCATGGCCCAGTTGCTGGCCCTTGGTGCGGAACCCCTTCCGCTCCCCATCAGCGCGGCCTGGGGCGTGGTGCTGTCTGAAAGGGACGGCGCCATCGCCTACCGCTGCTATCCGCACCGGCTGCAGGGGGAAGGCTTCTTCCTCTTTGCGGCCCGCAAGCCCGGGCAGCTGCCGTCCCGCGATGCCCGACCGGTGATCCACCGCACGGATCCACCGCCTTGGATCGACCAGCAAGCCTGCCTCTCGCTGGTCGAACGGGCAGGAATCCGGTACGCGAGGCCTGCAGCCTGGGCCGCGGCGCTCGACCGCATCGCCGGAGCGCTGGCGCTGGAGGCGCCCGGCATCCCCGTGGCCGAGCGCAAGGGCGACGGCTGGGTGCCGCATGCCGCCGCGGCACTGTCGGCGCTGCGCGCTGCGGACCATCGGCCGGTTCTGGACCTCAGCCTGCCGGAGGCACTGGCCTACCTGCGCGGTGCGGCCCTCAGCGCCGCCGATGCGCAGGGTACGGCGTTGGTGCGGCACCGCGGCCTTGGCCTGGGCTGGGCCCAGGGCGCCGGACGCCGCTGGAACAACCGCTGGCCCTCGCCTTGGCGCATCCGCATGCTAGCGGCCGGCGCGCCTCCCGTACCTTGGTCGGAGCCGTGAACGCCAGGCGCGCATGCTGAGCAGTTTCCTTGACTGGTTCGAAGAGCATAAAGCGGGGGTGATCGGCACCCTCGCGGTACACACGGCCGCCCTCTTCATCTGCACCCTGCTCTACCTGCGGTCAACGCCACGCGAGGATGAGGTGAGCGACATGCGGATCGAAGTGGTCTCGGAGCCCGAGGCCGAGGAGATGGTGCAGCGCATCCTCAATGAAGAGGGGATCTCCGAGAAGGTCACCAACCTGAGCAGCAACATCACGGCCCAGGTGCGTCCCCATTTCTCGGCAACGAAGCTCGCCGAGCGCGTGGAGGGCGAGCTGCGCGACCTGGAGCAGGCCGAATTCGACCGCCTTGCCGAGGAGCGGCGCGCACGGGGCGAGACGGAGCCCGAGGTGCCAGCGCTCGACCCGAGCAAGTGGAGCAAGGAGCGTTACATGGACAAGGCCGTGGAGCCGGTGAAGGTGGAGGGCGCCACCACCGTATGGCACGACCTGAAGGACCGCGTTCGCGCGGAGGGCATCCCGGCCTACCTGTGCAAGGAGCAGGGCCGTGTGGCCATCCGTGTCACGGTGGAGCGGAGCGGACGGGTGCGCAAGGCCGAACTCGACCGCAGCCAGAGCTACAACTGGGACGACTGCATGCTGGAGCAGGCCATGCAATCCGCCCAGCGGACGCCGTTCCTGCCGAACGCCGGTGCGGCGGACCCGCAGGTGGGCACCGTCTACTTCCGTTTCATGCCCCAGTGAGCGGAGGCCGGGGCAGCGCCTCGCACTGGTGGACTACCTTCGCCGGCCCAGCCCACGCGCATGAAATTCTTCATCGACACCGCCAGCTTGGCGCAGATCAAGGAAGCCCAGGACCTCGGCGTCCTCGATGGCGTCACCACCAACCCCTCGCTCATGGCCAAGGAAGGCATCAGCGGCGATGACCGGGTGCGCCAGCACTACATCGACATCTGCGGCATCGTGGATGGGCCGGTGAGCGCGGAAGTCATCGCCACGGACTTCGCAGGCATCGTGCGCGAAGGCGAGTCGCTGGCCGCGCTGCACCCCAACATCGTGGTGAAGGTGCCGATGATCCGCGATGGCGTGAAGGCCTTGCGGCACTTCAGCAACAAGGGCATCCGGACGAATTGCACCCTGGTCTTCAGCCCCGGCCAGGCGTTGCTCGCCGCCAAGGCCGGCGCCACCTTCGTTTCCCCCTTCATCGGCCGGCTCGATGACGTGAGCACCGATGGCGTGGCCCTCATCCAGACAATCCGCACCATCTACGACAACTACGGCTACGCCACCGAGATCCTCGCCGCCAGCATCCGCCACCCGATGCACATCATCCAGTGCGCGGAGGTGGGCGCGGATGTGGCCACCTGCCCCTTGAGCGCCATCACGGCCCTCTTCGATCATCCGCTCACCACCATCGGACTGGAGAAATTCCTGGCCGACCACCGCAAGGCCGGCGCCGTGAAGGCCTGAGCCCATGCTGCTGCCGATACACCCCAAGGACCCCGAGCCCCGCAAGGTGCGCATGGTGGCCGAGGCGCTGCGCAACGGCGGGGTGGCCATCTGCCCCACGGACACCGTCTACGCGTACGTCTGCAGCCCGCTCCACCAGCGTGCCATCGAAGTGGTGGCCCGGCTCAAGGGCGCCAAGCCCGGGAAGGCCGACCTATCGCTGATCTGCGCGGACCTGAGCCAGCTGAGCCTCTATGCGCGCAATGTCGACACCGCCGCCTTCCGCCTCTTGAAGCGCCACCTTCCCGGCCCCTACACTTTCATCCTGAACGCCAGCAGCGAGATCCCGAAGCTGTTCAAGAACAACCGGCGCACCGTGGGTATCCGGGTGCCCGACCACCCCATCCCACAGGCCCTGGTCAAGGAACTGGGCCACGCCCTGGTGGTGGCCAGCGTGCACGATGCCGATAAGGTGGTGGACTATACCACCGATCCCGAGCGCATCGAGGAGCACATCGGGCATCAGGTGGATTGGGTGATCGATGGCGGAATGGGGGGCCTGGAGCCCTCAACCGTGGTCGACCTCACCTCCGGCGAGCCTGTGCTGCTCCGTTCGGGGAAGGGCCCATGGGACACGGCCGATTGATCAGCCGACCAGCTGTCGCCATGCCTCGGGCAGCGCGGCCACCAGGTCGCCGGCTGTCATGCCTTGGGCGCTGAGGCGGGCGGCGGCGATATCGCCTGCGAGGCCATGCAGGTGCACCCCGACCATCGCGGCTTGGCCGACGGGGAGCCCTTGGGCCAGCAGGCCGGTCAGCAGGCCGGTGAGCGCATCACCGCTGCCGCCCTTGGCCATGCCCGGGTTTCCCGTTCCATTGAATACCACCAGGCCATCCGGCGCGCAGACCGCGGTGAAAGCGCCCTTCAGGACCACGGTGCACCCGTGCTGCTGCGCGAATGCACGCGCCGCCTGCAGTCGCTGGAAGCCGGAGGGGTGCGATTGACCGGCCAATCGGTCGAACTCTCCCGGATGCGGCGTCAGCACCATGCGCGCGCCGAGATGGCTCCACAACCCATGATGCAGCGCCAGTGCATTGAGCCCATCGGCGTCGATCACCACGGGGCAGGTGCTCCGATGCAGGAGGTCGCTGAGCACAGCGGCCGTGTCATCGGTGGCCCGCAGGCCGGGACCAAGGCCGATGGCCGCATAGTCAACCAGTTCCGGCAGCGCGGTGACGTGATCGGCGGCCCTGTCCGGCGAGAGCATGGCCTCCGGAACAGCCGATTGGAGGATGGGGCCGCCAGCGGCCGGCGCATGGACGGTCACCAAGCCGCACCCGCTGCGCACCGCCGCTGCGCTGGCCAGCACAGCCGCCCCCATCATGCCTTCGCTGCCCGCCACCAGCAGCGCATGACCGTACCTGCCC
>DDRC01000213.1:7111-8253 GCA_002342985.1 Flavobacteriales bacterium UBA2426 | reverse complement strand
GCGCATGACCGTACCTGCCCTTGTGATCGAAGCGGGCGCGGGGGCGCAGGAATGCGCGGACATCCGCGGTCTGCAACAGATGGAACGCGGTCCTCTGACTGGCCAGCGCGACTGGCGACAGTCCGATGTCCAGCAATTCCCAATCGCCTAAGTAGGGCGCGCTCTCGGCAAGGAAGAAAGCGAGCTTCGGCACCTGGAAGCTCAGTGTCAGCGTGGCCCGGACGATGGCCCTTCCCTCATGGTCCGTATTGTCCTCGGCGAACAGCCCTGAAGGCATATCGACCGCCACGATCGGCAGGCCGCTGCCATTCATGATGCCCACCGCGTGAGCGGCAGCGCCCTGGAGCGGGGCATTCAAGCCGGTTCCGAACAGGGCATCGACCAGCACCTCCGTGCCCACATCCACCTGGAACGCACCATCCGCGCATTCGCGCAATGGAACACCGGCTTCCGCCGCAGCCGCCCAGTTCGCGGCATGGTCGTCGGAGGGTTCCGCCCCATGGCGCACCCGCACCGCGCGCACCGGCCAGCCCTGCTGGTGGAGCATCCGCGCCACCGCGAGGCCATCACCGCCGTTGTTGCCCATTCCGGCTATCACCAGCACAGTGGGCCTGCCCTCTCCGTGCGCCGCCATCCGCTCGGTGAAGCGCCGGGTGAAGGCCGCTGCTGCGCGCTCCATCAGGGCCAGCGAGCCGATAGGCTCCTCCTCAATGGTGCGACGGTCCACCTCACGGATGGCCGGGGCACTGAGGACGGGGATCATGGCCTGCGGTTACTCCACGAATACCGCCCACTTCATGTTGAAGGTGTAGCGGTCATTGTCAGCGCTGCCCGGCTCATCGAGGATGTCCGTGATGCGCAGCACGGCGTAGTGGCTGATGTTCGGCGGGAGGCTGCCCAGCCGGACGATGATGATGTCGTTCACCGCGATGTTGTTGAGCTGCTCCGCCGGTACGCCGGAGTTGAACGCACTGCGGACGCTCACATTCGTGGCATTGGCATAGTCGAAGCCGTTGAAGCGCACCATGCGGCCGCCCGCCGGTGAGATCCAGGAACGGCTGATGTCGACCTCTGACCCGGAGGCCGGATTGTCCTGCAGGTCGCGGCGGGCACTATCCACGGTATAGAGCACAGGAATGCGC
>DDRC01000213.1:0-6995 GCA_002342985.1 Flavobacteriales bacterium UBA2426 | reverse complement strand
GTATAGAGCACAGGAATGCGCTCCTCCAGGTCGAAGGCGGATTCGCCCGTCGTCGCCGAATTCCGGGAGCTGAACTGGTGGCCGGTGCTTTCCGCCAGCAGCACCGCACCCAGCGAGACCTCCAGGATCCGCGTCACGCCCATCTGGTCGCCATCGCTCTCGTAGAGCTCGAACCGCAACTGGTTGTCGTAGGGCTCCGTGGCGTGCGCCACCGCGTACTCCCAGGTCCAGGCGAAGGTGCTGCCGCTGATCGCCGTATCCGCCACGGTGATGGTGAATCCGTTGTCGCGCTTGGAGGTGATGCGCAGGCGGCTGAGCTTACCGCCGTCGGATGAGCCATTGATGCGGAACGCGACGACGTTGCCGGAAGTGACGGCCATGACCGGTGTTCCGGGACTCACGGTGAGCACGGGTATCTGATTCTCTTTCTTGCACCCTGCGGAGAGCAGGAGCAGGGCGGAGGCGGAAACGGCCGCCCAGTGATTGCGGGTCATGGGAAGGAGGAACGTATGGTGTAAAGGTAGGGGGCTTAAGCACGAGAGCCGCGGTGCAATGCACCGCGGCTCCCGCACTTGTCAGCCGATGGCTGTTCTTATTTCGACTTGATGCGGAAGGCCTTGGCACGCACGGTGAGCGTGGTGCGGTGGCCCAGGAACATCTGGTCGCGAACCGAGCTGGAGCTGAGGGGGAGCACGAAGTCGGCATCCTCACGCTGCATCAGCGCGTCGTACAGGGCATTGTTCGTGAGACGGTCCTGCGGGATGAGGCCGCCACCGCCGATGTTCGCCACGTGGAAGCGGCGACCGCCGATGGGCAGGGTTCCGAACAGGAAGGACTGGCTCGCCGTGCCGCTCACGTCACCGATGTACTCGAGGTCCTCCATCTTGAAGTGGATCTGCGTCTGCACCGAGGTCCCTGCGATGGACTTGGTGTAGGTGGTGCAGGAGGAGAACAGAAGCACTACGGCCAGTGGCAGCAGGATAATCGCTTTGAACTTCTTCATTGCTGCTGTGGTTACGTAGTGATTCTTAGTTGAAGTACAGGTTCAGCACCAGACGCACCTGGTCGTTGCTGTTCATGGTCATGTAGCGCTGCTTCACGCTGCTGTACTGCACATTGGCGCCGCTCTCGCTGCTGGGGTCGTTGCCCACGGTGTAGTACTCGTAGGAGTCGCTGCCGCTCTCCACCTCGTTCTTGGTGCGGTTGCCCATCTGCCAGAAGGCGCTGAGGCCGTACTCCAGGCCCACGCTCAGGGGCAGGTCGAGCACGAACACGTTCACACCGATGATACCGCCCAGACCGACGATGGTGTAGGGGGTGGTGCGGGTGATGGACGAGTTGAAGTCGGTATCGCGGTAGATGTAGGACTCAACGCTCTTGTCGCGACCGAAGCCGAGGAACAGGTCACCGGCCACGTACACGTCGAAGATGTTGCTGTTGCTGAAGTGCTTTTCGATACCGGGCACCAGCATGTACTCGCGGGTGCTCTCGCGGAACTCGAACTCGGCCAGGCTGGAGGGAACGAACTGGTTCGAATCCAGCTCAGCCTTGATCGTGCGCGAAGAACGGGTGAGGCGCAGACCGGCGCGGATGGCCATGTCGTCGGCGATGAACTTCTTGCCCGTGATCAGGTTGCCGCGCATGAACGCGTTCCAGCCGGACACCTCACGCTCGCCCTCGGCGAACTCGGGCTTGCTCAGGTCGAGACCGAACACCAGCGCATAGTCGCCGGCCACCGGACGGGCGCCGAACTTGTAGCGGGTATCCTGATTCTCCCGGGTGGACAGCTGGGCGCTCGCCAGCGAGCAGATGCCCAGCAACGCAAAGGACAGTACTGTCTTTTTCATTGGGTGTGGTTTGGTTTTTTACCTGTTTTTGCCCGGCCAAATGTAGGTCTGGCGGGGCGCAAACATAGAAACGGCATTTCGCATTGTCAACGAAGGGCTGTTCACTACCGACCTGATTGTTGAAAAGGTCGACGAACGGCGAATGAGGCTAAATCCCTCGGGTTGAGCGGAATGCCTCGCGAATCCGGTCAGCTCGCCTTGTCGGCGAGCATGGGAACGAACCGGAAATCGCCCTTCGCCTCGGTGCTCAGGCGGCCATCCGCTCCCTTCTGGATGAGCATCATCCGTTGCACGGCGCCCTCCCCCACCGGGATCACCAAGCGCCCCCCCGGCTTGAGTTGGCCGATGAGCGCCTCGGGGATGAAGGGGGCCCCGCAGGTGACCAATACCCGGTCGAACGGCGCTTCCCGCTCCAAACCGATGAATCCGTCGCCATGGAAGAGCATGACCTTGTAGCCCATCCGGGCAAGGCGCTCCTTGGTCTGCAGGTAGAGCGGCCGGTGCCGTTCGATGCTGAACACCCGGGCGCCCAGCTCGCAGAGCACGGCGGTCTGGTAGCCGCTGCCGGTCCCCACCTCCAGCACGCGATGCCCGGGCCGCAGTTCGAGCAACTCGGTCTGAAAGGCCACGGTATACGGTTGGGAGATGGTCTGGCCGCAGGGGATGGGGAATGCGGCATCCTCATAGGCGCGCACCAGGAAGGCCGAATCGTCGATGAACTGGTGGCGCGGCACCTTGCCGATGGCCTGCAGCACGGGTTCCGAGGTGATGCCTTTACCGCGCAGGTGCTCCACCAGCTTCCGGCGAAGGCCTTGGTGACGATAATCGTCCGCGTTCGCTCCGCTCTTCATGGTCCGGCGCCAAATGTACCCGAGCACCGGTGGAATGCACTTCTATTTTTGCCGCCCTTCGCAGAAAGCGCCGAAGGGCAAGCCAGAGATGGGTGACCGGATACGGATCGGTGTGTTGGGCGCAGGGCACCTGGGCCGCATCCACATGCAACAGGCCCGGGAGGTGCCGGAGCTCGAGCTCGTCGGCTTCCATGATGCGGACCCCGCACGCGCGGAGGCCATCCGGGAAGAGTTCGGCGTGCCTGCCTTCAGCACCCCGGAGGAGCTGCTCACCGCGGTGGATGCCGTGGACATCGTCACCCCCACCATCACGCACCATGCCTTGGCCAAGGCTGCCTTGGGCCGAGGGCTCCACGCGTTCATCGAGAAGCCGGTGACGACCACGGTGCGGGAGGCCGAGGAGCTGGCCGCCCTCGCCGCCGACCGGGGCTGTACCGTGCAGGTGGGCCATGTAGAGCGGTTCAACCCCGCCTTCCTCGCGGCGCAGCCCTTCTTCCGGGAGCCCATGTTCATCGAAGCGCACCGGCTCGCCCAGTTCAATCCGCGCGGCACCGACGTGAGCGTGGTGCTCGACCTGATGATCCATGACATCGACCTGGTGCTGAGCGTGGTGAAGAGCCCGGTGCGGGAGGTGATCGCAAGCGGGGTGGCCGTGGTGAGCGACACGCCGGACATCGCCAATGCACGGATCGCCTTCGCCAATGGCTGCGTGGCCAACCTCACCGCCAGCCGCATCAGCCTGAAGAACATGCGCAAGAGCCGGTTCTTCCAGCGCGATGCCTACATCGCGGTGGACATGCTCGCCAAGGAATCGGAGATCGTGCGGATGCGCGCGGTGGAGGGCGAGCCCGACCCCTTCGCGGTGGTCATGGACCTCGGTGCCGGCAAAGGCCGACGCGAGATCTCGTTCGAGAAGCCGGCCGTGCAGCCCACCAACGCGATCCGCGAGGAGCTGCGCAGCTTCGCGCACAGCATCCGGGAAGGCAGCGCGCCCACCGTGACCCTCGCCCAGGCCACCGAGGCGCTCCGCACCGCATTGCTGGTGCTCGAGCGGATGGCCGCGATAAATCCGTGAGCCCGCATACTGATCCGACGCGCGCTGCGTTTCCCCCTGCCCCTTGATGCCAAGAACCCTGCCCGTCATGCTTCCGCTCTGCGGCCTTGCCTTGGGCTGCTCCAAGGGCGATGCTGTGCCGGCCTATGCCGATGTGCAGGCCTTCACCATGACGACGGCATCGGCGCAGGGCGCCGCGACCATCAAGGTCACCGACGCCTGGGTGACCCTGGACGATGAGCTCATCGGGGTGTGGGAGCTGCCCGCGCGGATACCCCTGCTCGGGGAAGGGAGCCGCAAGCTGGCGCTGGAGCCCGCCATCAAGCGCAACGGCACCTTCGACGACCGCTTGCGGTATCCATTCTATACAGCGTGGTCCGGAACGGTGCAGTTGCAGCGGGGGGCCACCGTGGTGGTTCAGCCCGCCACGGCCTACACGGCCGAGACGGCGGTATGGAACGAGGGCTTCGAGGACCCCTTCAGCCAGTTCCAGATGGCCGATGACAGCGATACCGCCCTCATCCGCTTCACCCCGGCGATGAACCCCGATGTCAACTTCCTCGGGGACTCGCCCTGCGCGGGGTTCAGACTGGACGCGGAGCATCCCTTCGCCCGCGTGCAGACGGACGAGGACTTCGAATCCTACGGAGGGCCGGCCTTCCTGGAGATCGACCACCAGGGCGATGCGACCATCACCGTTGGCCTCCTCTACTTCGCCGGCGGCCAGCAGCGCTATGAGCCTTACATCTACCTGCCCCCCACCCAGCGCGCGGATGGCACCCTGGCCTGGAACAAGGTGTACGTGGACCTGAGCGGATTCTTCAACAGCAACGTCAGCGAGCGGGACCTCTTCATCTCCGCCCAGCTGCCCACGGGGCGGTCGTCGGCCCAGGTCTATTTCGACAACATCAAGCTCCTGCGCATCGAGCCATGACCTCGCGACGGGCACTGGTGGCCAAGTACGTGATCGCCGATGTGATCGGATCAGCGGTGGCCTGGTCCCTGTTCTACCTGTACCGCAAGGCGGAACTCGACCCGATGAAGCTGGGCTATGCGCCGCCCCTGGAGCTGGACGCCAACTTCTACAAGGGGCTCGTGCTGGTTCCCCTGTTCTGGTTCGGGCTCTACACGGCGATCGGCGGCTACCGCGATGTGTTCCGCCGGTTCCGCACCAAGGAGCTGGGCCAGACCCTGCTGGTGACGACGCTGGGGGTGCTGGTCATCTTCTTCGTGCTGCTGCTCGATGACCAGGTCCCGAGCACGCGCTATCACTACCAGTCCTTCATCGCGCTCTTCCTGCTGCACTTCGGCATCACCTTCCCGGCGCGCTTCCTCATCACCAGTGCCACGGTGCGCAAGGTGCACAGCCGGCGCATCGGCTTCAACACGGTGCTCGTCGGCGGCAACGAGCGGGCGCTCGCCGTGTACCAGGAGATCGAGGCCATGCCCAAATCGCCGGGGAACCGTTTCGTGGGATTCGTGAACGTGAATGGCGGGGACCAGCAATTGGCGGGCATCCTTCCCCGGCTCGGCAAATGGCACCAGCTGCGGCAGGTGATCCAGGAGCACGGCGTGGAGGAGGCCATCATCGCGGTGGATTCCGGCGAGCACGAGCACATGAGCCGCATCATGAACGAGCTGGAGGGCACCGGCGTGCGGATCAAGGTGATCCCGGATATGTACGATATCCTCTCCGGATCGGTGAAGATGTCGAGCATCTTCGGCACCCCGCTCATCGAGGTGAACCCGGAGATCATGCCGGCGTGGCAGTTCACCCTGAAGCGCGTGGTGGACATCGCGGTGAGCGCCGTGGCGCTGCTGCTCCTGGCCCCAGCGCTGCTGGTGCTGGCGGTATTGGTGAAGTGGAGCTCCTCCGGGCCGGTGTTCTTCCGGCAGGAGCGGATCGGCAAGCACGGCCGGCCGTTCCGCATCATCAAGTTCCGCAGCATGTATTGCGATGCGGAGCGGAACGGCCCGCAGCTCAGCAGCGCCACCGATCCGCGCATCACGCCGATCGGCCGCTGGATGCGCCGCACGCGGATGGATGAGCTGCCGCAGTTCTGGAACGTGCTCAAGGGCGAGATGAGCCTGGTGGGCCCGCGACCGGAGCGACAGCACTTCATCAACGCCATCCTGGAGGTGGCGCCGCACTACCGCCACCTGCACAAGGTGCGGCCCGGCATCACCAGCTGGGGGCAGGTGAAATTCGGCTACGCGGAGAACGTGGAGCAGATGGTGCGCCGCTTGAAGTACGACATCCTCTACATCGAGAACATGAGCCTGGCCGTGGACCTGAAGATCCTGGCCTATACGGTGCTCATCATCCTGAAGGGCGACGGGAAATGACCGTTGGCGCGGCGGGGCTACATTCGCCGTCCATCCATCCCTGAACATGAAGATCTCCGTCATCGGTGCCGGCCAGATGGGCAATGGCATCGCCCATGTCTTCGCCCAGAGCGGGCACGCCGTCACCCTCATCGACATCGCACAGGCCAGCCTGGACAAGGCCATGGCCACCATCGGAAAGAACATGGACCGCCAGGTGGCCAAGGGCGCCCTGACCGAGGAGCAGAAGGCCGCCGCGCTCGCCGCGATCGCCACCACCACCGACCTGGCCGCGGGCGTGAAGGATGCCGAGCTCGTGGTGGAGGCCGCCACCGAGCAAGTCGAGCTGAAGCTCCGCATCTTCCGCGACATCGACGCCCACGCTCCGGCATCGGCGATCCTCGCCACCAACACCAGCAGCATCAGCATCACCGAGATCGCCGCGGGCGCCGGCACCGCCGCACCCAGGGTCATCGGCATGCACTTCTTCAACCCCGTGCCGGTGATGCCCCTCCTGGAGCTCGTGCGCGGCCTGCAGACCTCGGAGGAGAGCTACCAGGCGCTCAGGGCCTTCGGGGAGCGGTTGGACAAGCGCATCGTGGTGGCTCTGAAGGACAACCCCGGCTTCATCGTCAACCTGCTCTTCGTGCCCTACGGCCTGGACGCCATCCGCGGCCTGGAGCAGGGCGTGGCCAGCAAGGAGGACTTCGACACCGCCATGAAGCTGGGCATGAACCACCCCATGGGGCCCTTCGAGCTCATGGACTTCGTGGGCCTGGACACCATGCTCTTCATCGCCGAGGCCATGTACGAGGAGACCAAAGACCCGCGCTACGCCGCCCCGCCGCGCCTCAGGCAGATGGTGGCCGCCGGGATGATGGGCCGCAAGAGCGGCCGCGGCTTCTACGACTACCGCGA
>DDRC01000220.1 GCA_002342985.1 Flavobacteriales bacterium UBA2426 | reverse complement strand
GATTTCTGCTGCCATGGCTGCGAGGTGGTGTACGACCTGCTGCAGGAGAGCGGGCTGTGCGATTACTACGACCTTTCACAGCAACCCGGCGTGAAGCAGCGCGCGAGCGCCGATGAGCAGCGGCTCGAGCTCTTCGACCTGCCGGAGGTGCGCGAACGCGTTGTGGAATTCAGCGAGGACGGCATCACGCGCGTCCGCTTCCACATCCCGCAGATGCACTGCAGCTCCTGCATCTGGTTGCTGGAGAACCTGCACCGCATCGAGTCTGCGGTGATCCGATCGCGGGTTTCCTTCACCGACAAGGAGCTCTCCATCACTTTCCGTGAGACCCGGCTGCCCCTTCCGGCGCTGGTGAAGCTGCTGCGGCGGATCGGGTACGGCCCGCAGATCACCGCCGGCGGAAAGCGCGATGCCGGCGCCCAGGTGCCGCGCATGCTCTACGTCCGCTTGGGCGTGGCCGGCTTCATCTTCGGGAACACCATGCTGTTCAGCTTCCCGGAATACCTGGGAGCCGATGGCGAAGCGGGCCTGCGCACGGGCTTCCAGTGGCTTTCCGCGCTGTTCTCGGTGCCGGTCGTCTTCTTCCTGAGCACCGATTACTTCCGGTCCGCCTGGGCCGGCATCCGCAGCAGGCAGGTGAACATCGACCAGCCCATCGCGCTCGGCATCGCAGCGCTTTGGCTCCGCAGCCTAGCCGATGTGATCGGCGGCACGGGCCCGGGCTACTTCGATTCCCTGGCCGGCCTGCTCTTCTTCCTGCTCATCGGCAAGTGGTACCAGGCCCATACGTACCGTGCCCTCCGATTCGACCGGGCGCTGGAGGACTTCCTGCCGCTGATCGTGCTGCGGAAGCAGGGTGATGCGGAGGAGCCCGTGCGCGTGAGCGATCTGCGCCCCGGCGACCGCATCGTGGTGCGCGACCAGGAGCTGGTGCCCGTGGATGCGGTGCTGCTCAGCGCCGAAGCCCACATCGACAACAGCTTCATCACGGGCGAGCCCCTGCCGGTGCGCAAGCAGGCCGGCGACACCATCAAGGCCGGCGGGCGCCAGCGCGGGGCGCTCATCGAATTGGAGGTGCTGCGCGGCTTCGCGGATTCGCGGCTGAAGCGCCTGTGGGCCGAACAAGCGGCCGGCGGCGAGCGGCCGGCCATGCCGCGCCTAATCGACCAGGTGGCCCGGCGCTTCACCATCGCCGTACTGTTCATCGCGCTGGGTGCGGGGCTCTTCTGGTGGGGCAAGGACCCGGCCCAGATCTGGCCCGTCGTCACTGCTGTCCTCATCGTAGCCTGTCCATGTGCCTTGGCGCTGAGCATGCCATTCGCCTACGGCCACACCGTGCGGCTGCTGGGCAAGCGCGGGCTGTTCCTCCGCGATGCGGAGGTGGTGGAGCGGCTCTCGGGCATCGACACGGTGCTCTTCGACAAGACCGGCACGCTCACCGCGCGCGAGGCGCACGAGGTGCATTGGCACGGCGACCGGCTCTCACGGAAGGAACGCAGCCTGTTGCGCGCCCTGGCCCGCAACAGCACCCACCCGCTGAGCGCGGTGGTGGCCGAAGAGCTTGCCCGGGGTGAAGCGGGCGCCACCGCCGCCACGGTGACCGACGCGGCCGAGACCGCCGGCCAGGGTATCGCGGGGGTGGTCGATGGCATGCCGGCACGCATCGGGGCGTCAGGCTTCTGCGGCGGCGAGGAGGCGCAGCGCACCAATGGCGAAGCCCACGTGCATATTGCCCTGGGCGGCATCCACCGGGGCCACTTCACCATCCGGAAGCGCGCGCGCGGCGGCATGGCCGAGGCCGTGGCCGAACTGCGTCGCAGCATGCGCGTGGGCCTGGTGACGGGCGATGCGCAGCTGGACAGCGGGCTGTCGGAGACCTTCGCGGGCGCCCCGGTGCGCACGCGGTGCTCCCCGGCGGACAAGAGCGCAGCCGTGCAGGCCGAGCAGGCGGGAGGCCATCGGGTGCTGATGGTGGGCGATGGCCTCAACGATGCGGGGGCGCTGGCCCAGAGCGATGTCGGCATCACGGTGACGGAGACCAGTGCGGCCCTGACACCGGCCAGCGATGCCATCATGGACGCCGGCGCCCTGCACCGGCTACCCGGCTTCCTGGCCCTCACACGGAAGGCGCGCCGCATCGTGATCGCCAGCCTCTTCATCTCCTTATGCTACAACGTCACAGGGGTCTCCTTCGCCGTGGCCGGCCTCATGACGCCCTTGATCGCCGCCATCCTCATGCCCCTGAGCTCGGTCAGCGTAGTGGGCTTCGTGACGGTGGCAGTGATGCTCGCAACGCGCCGGACTGACGCAAGTCATGCTCCGCTATGACCAACCTCATGCCGTGACGAACGGGTGACAGTCACTTTCGCCCCGAGATTACGATTCCCTGATGAGCGTCATCTTCCTCCTTATCGCTGCGAGCACGGTAGTGGCCCTGGTTTTCCTTGGCCTCTTCGTCCGTGCGGTGCGGAGCGGCCAGTTCGATGATGACCGCTCACCGGCCGTGCGCATGCTGAACGACCATGCCCCGGCACCGCGCGCCGCCGAGGCTCCCTCCACCAACGAAACCACCGACCGATGACCGAGCGCTTCCAGTACGACAACCGCATCGTCAAGAACTTCCTCTTCGTCACCATCCTCTGGGGCATCGTGGGGATGCTCGTGGGGCTCATCATCGCCACGCAGATGGTGGCGCAGAACACGCCGCCGGATGCCTGGTACTATTGGATCGTACGCCCCTTCACCTGGCTGGGTGAACTGGAGTGGACCAAGTTCGGACGCCTGCGCCCCCTCCACACCAACGCGGTCATCTTCGCCTTCGTGGGCAACGCCATCTTCGCCGGTGCCTACTACAGCCTGCAGCGCCTGCTGAAGGCGCGCATGTTCAGCGATGCGCTCAGCGCCATCCACTTCTGGGGATGGCAGCTCATCATCGTGCTCGCCGCGGTGACCCTGCCGCTGGGCATGACCACCGGCAAGGAATACGCCGAGCTGGAGTGGCCCATCGACATCCTCATCACGCTGATCTGGGTGGTCTTCGGGGTGAACATGTTCGGCACGATCGTGAAGCGCCGTGAGCGTCACCTCTACGTGGCCATCTGGTTCTACATCGCCACCTGGGTGACCGTGGCCATGCTGCACATCGTCAACAGCATCGAACTGCCCATCTCGCTCACCAAGAGCTACAGCTGGTACGCCGGCGTGCAGGATGCGCTGGTGCAGTGGTGGTACGGGCACAACGCGGTGGCGTTCTTCCTGACGACGCCGTTCCTGGGGCTCATGTACTACTTCGTGCCCAAGGCGGCCGAGCGGCCGGTCTTCAGCTACCGCCTCTCGATCCTGCACTTCTGGTCGCTGGTGTTCATCTACATCTGGGCGGGGCCGCACCACCTGCACTACACGGCGCTCCCGAGCTGGGCGAGCTCGCTGGGGATGCTCTTCAGCGTGATGCTCTGGATGCCCTCCTGGGGCGGCGGGATCAACGGTCTGCTGACGCTGCGGGGCGTCTGGCACAAGCTGCGTGACGATCCGGTGCTCAAGTTCTTCGTGACCGGGATCACCTTCTACATGATGTCGACCTTCGAGGGCCCGCTG
>DDRC01000186.1:11664-12754 GCA_002342985.1 Flavobacteriales bacterium UBA2426 | reverse complement strand
GGACAGGAGCGAGGAGGAGGGCCTCCTGCTGGTCATCGACAATGGAATCTATTTCGGCTTCAAGGAGCCAGGCGCTGAAGGCAAGGTGCTGCCGATCGATGAGGTGCAGGTGGGAAGGAACTATGCGCTGGTGCTCTACACCAATGCCGGGCTTTGGGGCTACGAGATCGGCGACACCGTTCGATTCGTCTCCCTCGCACCGCCGCGCATCAAGGTCACCGGCCGCACCAAGCACTTCACCAGTGCCTTCGGTGAGCACGTGATCGCCGAGGAGGTGGAGGGCGCGCTGAAGGACGCCATCGCCGCCGTGCCCTGCGAGGTGGCCGAGTTCACCGTGGCCCCGCAGACCGATCCTGCCGAGGGCCTGCCCTACCACGAGTGGTTCATCGAGTTCGCAGCGCTGCCGGCGGACATGGCCCGGTTCGCTGCAGCGATGGACGAGGCACTGCAGAAGCGCAACCCCTACTACAAGGACCTCATCACCGGCAAGGTACTGCGGCCGCTCGTGATCACGACCGTGGCGCGTGGCGGCTTCGCGGCGTGGATGAAGGCCCGTGGCATGAACGACGCCCAGAGCAAAGTGCCGCGGCTGGCCAACGATCGGCGGTACGTGGAGGGATTGGGGTGATTACCCCACGGTTACCCGCAGCATGTCCCCTTCCACGGTGGCCGGAAAGCGCTTCAGGTCGTGCTTGCTGGGCCCCTTGGTCACCTTGCCGTCGCGGTCGAAGGTGCTGCCGTGCCACTCGCAGGTGAGCACGCCGCCCTTCTCCTTCACCGGGCCGTTCTTGTGCGGGCAGTTCAACAGGAGCGCGGCGTAGGAGCCATCGTCGCGTCGCACCACCATCAGCTTGGCGTCCAGTCCTTGTGCCCGCAGCACGGTAGTGCCGCTCTTTCCCAGGTCAGCCAGCGGAACGCTCAGGGTGCCATTGCTCACGGCGAGGCCTTTGGCGCCGGAACAGCTTTCCAGCGATGCAGCGGCGGGCACCACCGCCAGCGCGGCGCAAGCCTGGCAGGCGGTACGGAGGAATCGTCGACGGTCCATCATGCGGTGAATTTAGCTGGCGGATCAATCCGCCCGCCGCGGCGC
>DDRC01000186.1:11205-11500 GCA_002342985.1 Flavobacteriales bacterium UBA2426 | reverse complement strand
GCATCCGTTTCGCGCCGCTCCACGAACACCGCGCGCAGGCCCAGGGCCGCCAAGCTGTCCAGGGTGTGCCGCTGCTGCGCTTCTTCCGCTGTCAGGTTCCAGCCGGAACGGTGCAGGTAGTACATGGGTCGGGGGTCCAGGCCGGACGAGGTGGCCACCAGGTCGTGGGGGCCGGTGAAGCGGTCCGCGAGGCCCTCGGCTTCCAGGAGGTAGGCGCGCTCACTTCCCCCGGTGAGGTCGTGCCAGCGCATGCCCGCGCCCTCCGCCACCACCAGCGCCAGCACCGCCGCCGTGG
>DDRC01000186.1:0-11080 GCA_002342985.1 Flavobacteriales bacterium UBA2426 | reverse complement strand
CCAGCGCCAGCACCGCCGCCGTGGCCGCCCCTCGCGGGAGGCACTCCAGCCCCAGCCCCGCCAGCAGGGCCAGGAGCGGCACCAGTGGGATGATGTAGTAGGCATGCAGGGCGAACACATCGCCGGCCTTGACCATGATCAGCGCGAAGGGCAGCAGGATGCCAAGCGCCACGCCCGCCGTTCGGGTATCGCGGTTGCGCATGGCCCTCCAGATGCCGACGCATACGCCGAGGAAGGCGGCATGGCTCATCAGTGCGGAGAAACGGAAGCGCTCGGCGGCCTTGCCGGCATGCGCCCAGAGCTGCTGCAGCCCCTCCGCGAGGGGGTAGGGGAAGTAGAGCGGGTTGCCGTATGCGGTGAGCAGGTGGGGCTGCCAGACGAAGTACCACCAGGCCACGGGCGCGATTGCCAGGGCCAGCGACGCGAGGGCCAACACGCGCCGACCCTGCGTGAAGCCGCGCTCAAGTGTCATCAGCGCCCAGGGCGCCAGCAGAACCACCGCTGGAATCTTGCAGAGGCCGCCGATCGCTGCCATGGGAATGGCCAGGGCGAACCACCAAGCGCTGGTTCGCAGCGCCCGGTCCACGGCCCATAGGGCGATGAGCACCAGCGCCGCGCTGAAGACGTCCGGCATGGACTTGCGGCCATAGACGAACCAGGAGGACCACAGCAGGATGAAGGCGGCAAGGAATGCCACGCGCTCCCCGTAGCGCTGCCGAACAAGCGCATGAAAGGCCCAGGCTCCGAGGGCGGAAGCGATCAAGGCCACCAGGCGCCCATACCAGTGCGCAGGCCCGAACGCCCGGTAGAGAAGCGCCACTGCTGCATTGAACCCCGGGAATTCGCTGGCCACCACACCGGGTCGCTCGCCGGAGAGGTCCGTTCGTGGGTGCAGCAGGTCGATGCCCTCCTCGGCCATGTTGCGCGCCACCATATTGGTGAACGCCTGGCGCCAGCTGTGCGCGGTCTCCAGCGGCGGGGAGGTGATGCCGATCAGCCGCACCAGCGTGGTGAGCAGGATCCACAGGCGGATGTCGCCGAGACGCTTGGGCATGCGGCCAAAGTAGGCGGCGCAGCGCGCGTTGACGTCGCACATTTGCAGCATGCAATCGGCCATCGGCACCGATTTGGAGCATGCCGCACGACTGCTCGAGGCGGGAGGCATCGTGGCGATACCCACCGAAACGGTGTATGGGCTCGCCGCCAATGCCTTCGATGAGTCCGCGGTGCTGAAGGTCTTCGAGGCGAAGCAGCGCCCGGCCTTCGACCCGCTGATCGTGCATGTGGGCGCCTTGGGCGATGCGCACAAGGTGGTCCGCGAGCTGCCTCCCGGCGCGGAGGCCCTCATGCACGCCTTCTGGCCGGGACCCCTTACCCTGGTGCTGCCCAAGCGCCCTGCGGTGCCCGACCTGGTGACCAGCGGGCTCGACACCGTGGGCGTGCGCATGCCGCGCCACCCGCTCACACGCGCGCTGCTCGAGCGGCTCCCCTTCCCCCTGGCCGCGCCCAGCGCCAACCCCTTCGGCTACGTTAGCCCCACCACCGCGCAGCACGTGGCCGACCAGCTCGGCGCGCGCATTCCGTACATCCTCGATGGCGGCCCGTGCGCGGTGGGCGTGGAATCCACCATCCTCGGCTGGGAGGGCGATCGCTGGGTGCTCTACCGCCCGGGCGGCATCGCGCTGGAGGATATCGAGCGCGTGATTGGCACCGTGGCGCAGGCGGTGAAGCAGGTGCTGCCCGCGGCGCCCGGCATGCTCGAGAGCCATTACGCTCCCCGTAAGCCGGTGCACGTGGGCGACATCGATGCACTGCTGCGCCGCTTCGCGGGAAGGCGCATCGGCATCATCAGCTTCCGGAACGAGTACCCGGGCCACCGCTGCGAGTTGCTCAGCGAGCGCGGCGACCTGGCCGAGGCCGCGCGCAACCTCTTCGCGGTGCTGCGCGACCTGGACGGCGGCGATTGCACGGTGATCCTCGCCGAGCGCTTCCCCGACGAGGGCCTTGGCCGAGCCATCAACGACCGGCTGCGGCGGGCATCGGCGGCACGCTGATACCTTTCGCGGAAACCGCCGCATGAGGATCCTGGTATCGATGGTCTTGTTGCTGCTAGTCGGCGACGCTTCTGCGCAAGCGCCCGGCAGGGAGCCGGGCCACCAGCTCAGGCTGATCAGGGCCGCCTACCTGAATAAGGACCATCCACACTCGGTTGGTGCCTTGTTCATGGTCACAGCTACGGACACGGCTCACTTCCCGCCCGTTCTGAGCATGGGTATCAGCTACGCGGTGAATGGCGATAGTGCGATGCAGCGGATCGACATTCAGAAGGACCCCTTGGGGCGTGTTTCGATTGAGATTTTCGACAAGAACATCAAGGAGAAGGCGCCGAACCTCTACTCCCGCATCAAGCACAGGGTTGACATGGATGCGCACGAGCATCTGCTCTTCCTGTTCATCCGGATGCGGAACATCTCCGAGGAGCCGATAAAGGAGATCGAGCTCGCGTATGGCCTATGGGAGAAGCAGGACCTGAGCGTCCGGGTTGAACAGCGCTTCAAGGCGCGTCTCGCCGATTGAGTCGCGCGGCCGATCGCGCACGGCTCAGCCACGTCGATCCGCAGGCTCGACCGGTCGAAAAGCAGGCGCGCGGGGCACATTTCCCCCGCAACACGGCACCAATCGGCGCGTTCGCCACTAACTTCACCGTGCCACCAAATCCTCTTCGCCATGAGCACCACCCTCAACTCGAAGGAACTGACGCTCGTGTACGACAGCAGCACCCCGGAGGGCCGCAAGGCATTGGCCTATGCCTACACGCTGGCGCCCCGGGTGAACAAGCAGGATGTGAGCGAGGTGAGCCTGAGCACGACCTTCGTGCGCCAGGTGCTGAAGCAGTTGAACCTGAGGCCCAAGGACCTGCTGAACCGTGCGCATCCGTACTACCAGCAGCACCTGCGCGGCCGTGACCTGGACGGCGAGGGCTGGCTGAACGTGCTCGCGCACAATCCCGGCCTGCTCAAGGCGCCCATCGCGCTCCAGGGTGACAGGGCCGTGCTCTGCGAGCCGGCCTCCCTGATCTGCACCATCACGGAGGCGCAGCGCAAGGCCGGTTAGCAGCAGCCCTGCCAACACCGATCTTCGCGCCCCGGTCGCGCGCCCCTTGGCCCATGCGCAGACGGCCGCATGAGCACATGAAGCGTATCGCCATACTCGGCTCCACCGGCTCCATCGGCACGCAAGCGCTGGAGGTGGTGCGTGAGCAACCGGACCATTTCCAGGTGGAGCTGCTCACCTGCGGCAACCGCGTGGACCTGCTGATCGAGCAGGCGCTCACCTTCAAGCCCAATGCGGTGGTGATCGGCGACCCCGCCCAATTGCCGCGCGTGAAGGACGCCCTCTTCCCGCACGGTATCAAGGCCTATGCGGGCACGGAGGCGCTGGAGCAGGCGGTGACCATGGAGGACATCGATGTGGTGCTTACCGCGCTGGTGGGCTATGCCGGCCTGAAGCCTACACTGGCCGCCATCGAGGCCGGCAAATCCATCGCGCTCGCGAACAAGGAGACGCTGGTCGTGGCCGGCGCGCTCGTCACCAAGGCCGCCCGCGAGAAGGCGGTGAACATCTACCCGGTGGACAGCGAGCACAGTGCGATCTTCCAGTGCCTCGCGGGCGAATGGGAGAACCCCATCGAGAAGATCGTGCTCACCGCCAGCGGCGGGCCCTTCCGGGGCAAGAGCCGGCAGGAGCTGGCCGCAGTGACCAAGGCGCAGGCCCTGAAGCACCCCAATTGGGACATGGGCGCGAAGATCACCATCGACAGCGCCAGCCTCATGAACAAGGGGCTGGAGGCCATCGAGGCGAAGTGGCTCTTCAACCTGGGCAAGGAGCAGATCGAGATCGTGGTGCATCCGCAGAGCATCATCCACAGCGTGGTCCAGTTCCGCGACGGCAGCATGAAGGCGCAGATGGGCCTGCCTGACATGAAGCTGCCCATCCAGTACGCGCTCTCGTACCCGCAGCGCCTTCAAACAACCTGGCCGCGCTTCGATTTCACCAAGTACTCCGCGCTCACCTTCGAGCAGCCCGACCTCGCCACCTTCCGCAACCTGGCGCTCGCCCTCGATGCCATGGACCGCGGGGGCAACGCGCCCTGCGTGCTCAACGCCGCCAACGAGGTGGCCGTGGAGCTCTTCCTCAAGGACGCCATCGGGTTCCTCGCGATGAGCGACCTGGTGGAGGGCTGCCTGGCGCGCGTCCCATTCACCCCTGATCCGCAACTTGCCGACCTCGTGGCCAGCGATGCCGAGGCCCGGCGACTGGCGCTTGAGCTTGCCCGCCGCTAGGCAGGCGCGACCGAACGAACATGGAGATCCTGATCAAAGGAGCACAGCTCATCCTCAGCCTAAGCATCCTCGTCACCCTGCACGAGCTGGGGCATTTCCTGCCCGCCCGCTGGTTCAAGACCCGCGTGGAGAAGTTCTACCTCTTCTTCGACCCTTGGTTCTCGCTGGTGAAGAAGAAGATCGGCGACACCGAGTTCGGCATCGGCTGGATCCCCTTCGGCGGCTACGTGAAGATTAGCGGGATGGTCGACGAGAGCATGGACAAGGCCCAGATGGCCAAGCCTGCCGAGCCGTGGGAGTTCCGCAGCAAGCCCGCCTGGCAGCGGCTCATCATCATGGTGGGCGGCGTCACCGTGAACCTGCTACTGGGCATGGTGATCTACATCATGATCCTGTGGGTATGGGGCAAGGACTATCTGCCGATCGATGCCGTGCGCTTCGGGGTGCACCCGAGCGAGGTGATGGCCGAGATGGGCGTGGAGGAGGGTGATCGCCCGGTGGCGGTGAACGGGCAGCGGCCCCGCAGCCTGGAGGACCTGAACAGGGCTCTTACCAAGGCGATCCTGGATGAGGGCACGGCATCCCTCACCGTGCTGCGCGGCGGCGCCGAGGTGGAGATTCCGCTGCACGGCGACATGCACGAGCGGATCAGCAAGAAGGGCAAGCAGATGCACTTCATGCCGCGGATGCCCTTCGTGGTGGATACCCTGGTGCGCGGCGGCAATGCGGCACGCAGTACATTGCAGAAGGGCGACAGCATCGTGGCCGTGGATGGCGCTCCAGCCGCCTATTTCGGCGATTTCGTGAAGGCAGTGCAGGCGCGGAGGGGCCAATGGGTCCTCGTCGATGCCGTGCGGCAGGGGCAGCGGACCTCCCACGTGGTGCAGGTCAATGGAAACGGACAGGTCGGAATCGGCCCAAAAGTCGATACGGCCTGGTTCGCGCATGGCCACGAGGAGTTCACCTTCCTGCAGTCCATACCGCTGGGAGTCGCCAGCGGCGTGGAGACACTGGGACTCTACGTGAGCTCGCTGAAGCTCCTCTTCACCCCCAGCGGCGCCGGGCAGATTGGCGGTTTCGGTGCCATCGGTGGCCTGTTCAGCCCCACGTGGGATTGGCAGGTCTTCTGGAACATGACGGCCTTCCTGAGCATCATCCTGGCGTTCATGAACATACTGCCCATTCCGGCGCTTGATGGGGGGCACGTGGTCTTCCTGCTCTATGAGATGGTCACCGGCCGGCCGCCGCACCAGCGCGTACTGGAGGTGGCGCAGATGATCGGCATGGTGCTGCTGCTGGGCCTCATCATCTTCGCCAACGGCAACGACCTGTTCAAGGCTCTTTTCGAGTAGGGCGGCAAGGTGTTCCATGGGGGTCGGAAAGGGCAGGTCGGTCCAGCCTTGGCCGGCTTTCCGATGAACCCGGAACCCGCTGCCCGCGGCAGCCGTAAGAGCGGCCATGCCGCGCGTGATACTGGTGGAGGACGATGCCTTGGTGCGCAAGCTGCTGGAGATGCGGCTCGTGCGTGCCGGCTGGGAGGTGACCGCATTGCGGGATGGCCGGGACCTGCTGGCTTTGACCAGAGAGCACCCCCCGGATCTGGTGCTCGTTGACCTAGGCCTGCCGGGCGTGGATGGCCTCTCCTTGGTGGAGCGGCTGCGTGCACAGGGCGTGACGGCACCCATCCTCGTGCTCACCGCCTACGAGCTCCCACACCTGCATGCCACGGTGCGTGGTGCCGGGGCCAACGACCTGGTGCAGAAGCCCTACGACCAGGAGGAGCTCTTGGCCCGGATGGAGCGCTTGCTGGCGGCTTGACCGCTTGAAAGGTCGGGTTGTCACAGGCTTACGCTGGGTACAACCGGTGCCGCTGACTAGGGCAATCGCCGGGCCGCGGTAGAATCCGGCAACCGAACGGCGCAATCCGTGAAGCCCGGAGCCTCCCGCCTTCGGACCTTAGCATCCGCTTGACCCACACGCATGACATCCTGATCCTCGGTCGCGGCATCGCGGGCGTGGTGCTGAGCGAGACGCTCGCGGCGCGCGGCCTGCGCGCCTGCGTGATCGACGCACCGCAGGAGGGACGCGCGAGCTGGGTGGCCGCCGGGGTGGTCAACCCCATCGTGCTGCGCCGCACCGTTCCCAGCTGGCGCGCTTCCGAGCTGCTCGCCATCGCGGGCCCATTCTATCGCGAACTGCAGCAGAAGTACGAGGCGCCGCTTTGGCACCAGCTGCCCTTGGCGGAGATCTTCCCCACGGCGAATGAGGCCGGCCTCTGGCAGCTACGCATGCGTGAAGAAGAGCTGTCGCGCATGATGGGCCGGGGCCCCCTGAGCGATGGCGGACTCGCCCGCCTGCCGCAGCCCTATGGCCATGGCGTGGTGCTGCGTGCGGCATGGCTCGACATGAAAGGGCTGCTGCAGCTGCACCGCGAGCGCTGGCTGGCGGAAGGGGCCTTGCTTGAGCACGAGCTGCGCATCGAGCACATCCGCGAGGATGAGGGCGGAGTGGAAGCGGCAGGCTGTGCTGCTCCGCTGCTCGTGCATTGTACCGGCCCCTTCGCGCAACAGAAAGGGCTCGTGCCCGTGCGCGGCGAGGGTCTCACCGTGCGCATGCCGGGCCTCGGCCTGGGGGCGATCGTGCACCGTGGCGTGTTCATCGTGCCGCTCGGCGACGACCTATATCGCATCGGCGCCACCTTCGCCTGGGATGATGTGTGGAGCGGCCCTACGGAGGAGGGCCGGCGCCATCTGCTGGACAAGCTCAGACGGCTCTGGAGCGGTGAGGTGCAAGTGGTTGAGCACTGGGCCGGCGTGCGCCCTGCTTCAGCGGACCGCAGGCCTATCCTCGGCCGCATCACGCCAAGGCAGGCCGTATTCAATGGCCTGGGCTCGCGCGGGGCCCTGCTCGCGCCTTGGTGCGCGGCGCACTTGGCCGATCACCTGTACGGCAGCAGGCCGCTGGACCCGGAGGTGGATGCAGCGCGCTTTGGCTGATTCGTCGTTTGCGGCCGAGCGACACCCCGAAGTCGTCAGGCGTTCCCGTGATGCGTAGATTGAGTTTGCGCAGGGGGGTGCTCCGTTCGCCACCGGGCCGCCGCGCATCTCGCGCACGAACCGGAGCTTTGCGCCGTTCATTCAGCCCATGCGCCACTCCGTTCTCCGAGCCTCACGCCTCCTTGTCCCAATCATGCTGATCGGGTTCGTGGCCGCGTGCCGAAGCAAGAAACCCATCGCAGCGGGGTCGCTGCCCGACCCGCGCTGGGCCGTGATCGACTCCCTCGCCGGAATCGCGCAGTACGCCACGGCGCTGGAGCGCACGGACGCGCTGCTCGACGAGGCGCGGGTTGCCGGCGATTGGCGCACCGAGTTCATGGCATGGACGCGCCGCGCCACCTACCAGGAGCTGATCGGCGTGGGGCCCGACAGCATCATCGACCCCATGGATCGACGCGCGGCCGAGGCCGGGCCGCCGCTCGCGCAGCTGCTGCGCTCAGCGCTCATGGACCGCTGGTGGCAGCGCTACCAACGCGAGCGCTGGCGGATCATGGAGCGCACCGAGCTCGCCGGCTCCTTCGACGCGGCCGACCCGGAGACCTGGACGCAGGGCCGTTTCATGGAACGGGTGATCCGCGAGGCGCGCGCCTCCATTGAGCCCTTCGACACGCTGCGGCGCATCCCTGTCGGCGAGCTGCGCGAACTGCTCGTGGGCGATACCGGTGCCTTCTACCTGCGTCCCACGATCTACGATGTGCTGGCCCATCGCGCGCTGCGCATCTTCAGCAATACGGAGACGCGCCTGGCAGAACCGTCATGGCGCTTCGCCCTCAACGACCCGAAGGACTTCGAGCTCTTCGAGCCCTTCCTCTTCCGGCCCCTTGTGCACCGCGACAGCACCGCTTGGGAGTTCCAGGCCATGCGCATCCACCAGCGGCTGGAGCGCGCGCACATCAACGCCGACAAGCTCGATGCGTACGTGGACGCGGTGCTGCAGCGGCTCGCCTATGTGCGCGAGCACAGCGTGCTGCCGGAGAAGGACAGCCTCTATCTCGGCGCGCTCGAACTCCTGCGCACGCGCCTGCCTGTGGATGCCTGCGAGGCCGAGGTGATGGTGGCCATCGCGCGCTGGCACGAGGAGCAGTCCGGCAGGTACGATCGCCTGCGCGGCGACGACTGGAAGTGGGAGCGCCGCACGGCCATTGAGCTTTGCCGCGAAGCGAACGCCAAGTGGCCCGGCACCTTCGGCGCGCGGAGCGCGTCGGCGCTGCTGGCCCGTGTGCAGCATCCCTCGCTGAGCATCTCCTCGGAGCAGGCGGTCCCGCCGGGGAAGGATTTCCTCGCGCTGGTGAAGTACCAGAATACCACGAAGGCGTGGCTGCGCGTGGTGGCCGATCCCGAGCGCGACGAGAACGACCGGCGCTACGACCCCGACCGCAACGCCTGGCTGCTGAAGCAGAGCGCCATCAAGGAGTGGAGCATCGAGCTGCCCGATGACGGCGACCACAATGAACATGCGGTGGAGGTCGCCATCGATGCGCTGCCGCTGGGGCGATACGCCATCCTCATCTCCAATGGCGCATCGTTCGCTGCCGGTGAGGACGCGATAAGCTGGTGCGAGGTGCGGGTCACCGACCTCGCGCTCGTGCATCGAGACGATGGCAGCATGCACGAATTGCTCGTGCTTGACCGGACAACGGGACGGCCCATCGAAGGGGCGATCGTGCGGGTCTTGATCGCCTTGTGGGAAGACGGCCAGCAGCGGAGGAAGGAGATCGCCAGCCGCACCACGGCCGAAGATGGGTCCGTGCGATTCAACCTTGCCCAGCAGCGCGGCAGCATCAGCTTCCACGTGAAGCGCGGCGAGGACCAATACACCAGCAGCGGCCATTACACCTACGACCCTTACCGGGAAGAACCGGACTCCATCCGCACCTTCCTCTTCACGGACCGCGCCATCTACCGGCCGGGGCAGGAGGTGCGCTTCAAGGGCATCGCCACCGTGAAGCGCGGCAAGCGCACCGAGGTGCTGCCCGGCTACGAGACCGAGGTGTGGCTGAGCGACGCCAACGGTGAGGAAGTGGACACCATGACCGTGACCACCGACCGCTTCGGCGCATTCCAAGGTCGCTTCACCATTCCGCAGGGCCGGCTTACGGGCCATTGGTCGCTGGAGGCCGATGACGGCGCGAAGGGCCTCCGTGTCGAGGAGTACAAGCGGCCCAGCTTCGAGGTGGTCTTCGATCCGGTGAGCGCAACGCCCAAGCTCGGGGAAGAGGCCACCGTGACCGGTGTGGCGAAGAGCTATGCCGGTGCGCCGCTCGATGGCGCCGCTGTGC
Source organism: Flavobacteriales bacterium UBA2426 (assembly GCA_002342985.1). GTDB lineage: Bacteria > Bacteroidota > Bacteroidia > Flavobacteriales_F > PHOS-HE28 > PHOS-HE28. Next base: position 1,402 of record DDRC01000186.1, on the reverse strand, counting down.
GGTACACCGTGAGCCGCAGCGCGCGCATGCCGTGGTGGTGCGGCTGGCGCTGGGGCGGATTGCCTTGGGGCCGCAGCACCGAGATCGCCAGCGGTGAGGCCATCTGCGACGCGCAGGGCCGATTCAGCGTGAAGTTCAAGGCCGAGCCCGATCGCGCCTTCCCGCGCGGCGCCGACCCCAGCTTCAGCTACACGGTGAGCGCCTCAGTCACCGACGTCACCGGCGAGACGCACGATGCGGGCATGGATCTCGTGGTGGGCTACCGCAGCATCGACCTGGAGCTGGGCATCGACGCGGCAATCGACCGGAGCACAGCCGACAGCGCGCTCATCCGCGTGGTGAACCTGAACGGCCAAGAGCAGCGAATGCCCTTCAACCTGCGCATCGCGAAGCTCGTCATGCCTGCCGGCGGCGCGAAGCGCGAGCGCCTGTGGGAGCGACCTGACCGCTTCGTGATGACGAAGGCGGAGTTCGAGCGACGCTTCCCGCAAGATCAATACGTCAACGAGCGCGACCCGGAGACCTGGGCGCGCGGCGCGGAAGAGATGCGCCGAGACTCGATAAACGCACAGGGCAGGCGCACGGCGTTGGGCGGCATACGCGACTGGGAGGTGGGCACCTACCTGGTCGAGATGGAAGCGCGCGATCCATCGGGCGAAGCGGTGAAGGCCTTCAAGGTGTGCACGCTCTACGATCCCGACATCCAGAACACGGGTTTCGAGAATGAAGCGTTCCATGCTCAGGCGGTGAAGGACCGCTGCGAGCCGGGCGAGAAGGCCATCATCCTGCTGAGCACGGCGCTGCCCGAGTGCCGCGTGCTCATGGAGGTGGAGCGCGATGGCCGCATCGCCGTGGTGCGTCCCCTCCAGCTGAAGCGCGGCCAACAGCGCGTGGAGCTGCCTGTTTTGGAGGACGATCGTGGCGGATTCACCGTGCATTTCGTGTGCGTGGAGCGCGGCCGGCCGCACACCTCCAGCCAGCGCATCGAGGTGCCGTGGACCAACAAGCAACTGAAGGTGGAATGGACGAGCTTCCGCGACAAGCTGCTGCCCGGCGCGAAGGAGGAATGGCGCCTGAGGATCACCGGTCCCAAGAAGGAGCAGGTGGCCGCGCAGGTACTGGCCACGATGTACGATGCCTCACTCGACCGGTTCGCGCTGCCGGAGTGGTGGATGAGCGTATGGGGCTCCAATCGCGAACGCATGGCATGGGGCCGCTCATTGCCTTTTGGCGCGGCTGGCGCCAGGCAGATGGCACGCGCCCACCAAGCCGTTTCGGATAGCGCACGGCGGTATCCGCAGCTGTCCAGTGATATCTACTTGGGCCGGGGCAGCTATCGCGGCGCGGGAATCATGGGCAATGTGGCACGCGGCGACGGCGAGCGTGAGTTGCAGGCCCTGCC
>DDRC01000031.1:4603-6605 GCA_002342985.1 Flavobacteriales bacterium UBA2426 | reverse complement strand
GTGCCCGCGCACAGCTTCAAGTTCATCAGCGCGCTGCAGCCGGCCCAGCAGGGCGATGCACCGGTGCTGATCCGCGTGGAGACCCAGGCCGGCCACGGCGCTGGCAAGCCCACCAGCAAGATCATCGAGGAACAAGCGGATAAGTACGCCTTCTTCTTCAAGAGCGTGGGATTCACGCCATCCTTCTCCGGCGGATCGAAGCATTGATCCGATCGGCGCTTGCGGAACGCCCGTGCCACCGCTGGTCCGGGCGTTCTACTTTCACCCCATGGCCGACCATCATGTGTACGCGCTCGACCTGCTCTGGCGAGGCACCCACACCCGCTCTTACGAGAGCTACGCACGCGAACATGTGATCCGCATAGCCGGCAAGCCCGATCTGCGGGGCACAGCGGACCCGATGTTCCGCGGCGATGCCTCTTTGCACAACCCCGAGGACCTGCTGCTCACGGCGCTGAGCCAATGCCACCTGCTTACCTACTTGGCCCTCTGCGCGCGTGCCCGCATCAACGTGATCGGCTACCGCGATCGGGCCGAGGGCACGCTGGCACTCACACGGGATGGCGGCGGACATTTCACCGAGGCCGTGCTTCACCCACAGGTGGCGGTGGCCGAGGCATCGATGCTCGAAAAGGCACGCCACTTCCACGGCGAGGTCCACAAGTACTGTTTCATCGCGCGCAGCGTGAGATTCCCGGTGCGGTGCGAGGCGGTGGTACGCGCAGGGGATTGACCTCCGCTCAACGCAGCGGCTCACGGTAGAGCGTCCGCTTCTGGGTGGATCCGTGCGGCCGGTATACGTAGTAGGCATGCCCTCCATGCACTTGCACCTCCTCGGGATACGGGTGCAGCAGGCCCTGCTCCGGTCCAAAGGCCCCGGTGGACGGATCCACGCTGCGCAACGCCACCCAAGGGCCTCGCTGGAACACCGCGTAGATCCGCTCTTCAGCGGCATCCTGCAGCAGCAGGCGCCTGTAGGCCCGGTCGCCGAGATGGACCATTCCGACCTCGTCGACCGCCTCCCCTTCGGCCGTGAATCGCCTGATGCTGGCTCTGGCGTGGTCGAAGACATGGAGGGTGTCGCGCACCCTGAACAGCGGCGCATACGGAACCTTGAAGTAGAGTTGCTTGTGGAACCCGGTCATGAAGCCGGCGATCACCTCCCGATCGATGCCCAGTTCACGCTCAAGGTCCATGGCCACCACCTTGCTGCGCCCATCCATGTATTTGTACTGGCTGCGGAAGAGCTCCATCATGAAATCATCCTGCACAGAGCAGAGCAGCGCGGTTCGGCCGGCCTCGATCCGGTGCAGGTAATGATCGAACGCGGGAAAGGCCTCGCTCCGGTTATTGCCCACGAGGCTCCCGGCGATGCTGTCCGTCCACGGGAGCACCCGTTCACGCAGGGTTTCCACGCTGATGCGCTGGAGGGCCAGCTCCCCATCGATGAGCGCAGGCAGCCAGGATTCCTCGACTCCTTCAACGATCACGCGGCGGGCGTGGTCGCGAACCAGACGCCTGGCCGGGGCGGGCAGGTGAACGGAAGCCAACTCCCGGAAGGCTGCATCCAGCAGGATGAGCCGGGAGGAGAGCAGCACCTGTTCACCGGCATGTTCCTCACGGTGCCAGAGCCGGGGCTTGTCGTAAGCCAGCACCCACAAGCCCTGCTCGTTCACTGCGAATGCCCCTACGTGCAGGTCGGTACGCCGGTAGATCTCCTCCGGTGCCACCCGCGCCCTGACCTCGACCAGCCCAAGCTCCACCGGCTTCGGGGCGAGGGCGATGACAACCGGCGACCCACCGATCAAAGCCGTTTCGAACAACCGTCGCTCGGTGGAGAAACCCGTGTGGCTCACCACGAGGCAGGCCTTCTCCGCCAAGGGCAGCGGCAGGCTGAAACCAGCCCCGGCATCGCTTATGGCCAATGCCTTGGCACCCTCCCACCGCACATGGGCGCCCGCAAGCGGCCGCAGGGTGCCCGCCTCCACCACCCGGCCGGTGA
>DDRC01000031.1:4162-4475 GCA_002342985.1 Flavobacteriales bacterium UBA2426 | reverse complement strand
CCTCCACCACCCGGCCGGTGAGCACGGCTTGGCTCCAAGCGGCCGCCGGGGCCAGGAGCAGCACGAACGCCAAGGCAAGGATCGAAGGGTGCATGCGTTGCTTGCTGGTAAGATAACTTCGGACAGCCGATCGCATATGCCGCGGAACGAGGAGCGTGCGTTCCGCCCCAGGGAGCACCCCATTCAACCAGCCAACGATGGAGCGCACGCTACGCTACGACCACTACAAGGTGCTGGGAGTGCCGCGCGATGCCACCACGAGCGAGATCAAGCGCGCCTACCGTGAGCGCGTGAAGCGCTGGCATCCCGACCG
>DDRC01000031.1:2622-3976 GCA_002342985.1 Flavobacteriales bacterium UBA2426 | reverse complement strand
AATGATTCCGTGAAGGCCAGCGAGGTCTTCCATGCACTTCATGAGGCCTACGTCACCCTGCGTGACCAGGGCCTGCGATCGGCCTACGACGAGCGGTTGCGCCACTACCGCAGCGCCTGTGACCAGCCCAAGTCACCGGGCGCTGCGATGTGCAATGCGCCCACCGGCCGGCCTGCTTCCCCACCCTCCCGGTTCGATCGGCTCGCTTTCCGGGCGTTGCACCTCACCGGGCTCGTCTTCGGGGCTGGCGTTGTCGGTGGCGTGCTGCTCGGGATCGCTGCGCTGGACTGGCCGGCGCACATGGCCTTCTTCACGCTGCCGGGCCTCGCCATCCTTCCTGACAGCCTGCGCGGTCTGGTCTCAGGAACGAGAAAGGCCCCCTCACGGAGGCCCTCCTCAGGTAATCAGGCCTAGCCCTCAGCTTACCGGCACCATCCATCCGAAGGGATCATCGATCCTGCCCCGGCGGATATCGTCAAGCCGGTCGCCGATGCGGTTGGCCAACTCCCGGGTGGCGACATCGGGAAGCTCGAAGACCTCATCCCCGAAAGCGATGCTCTGGATGTGCGCGATGGTGGCGGCAGTGCCTGCACCGAATGCGGACCGGAGCTTGCCACTCCGTGCGGCCTGCTGGATCTCCTCCACCGAGACCTTGCGCTCCTCCACCTTCACCCCCAGGTCATGGGCGATGCGGATCATGCTATCACGGGTGATGCCGCGCAGGATGGTGCCATCGAGCGCAGGCGTCACCAGGGTCCCATCCACATTGAAGAAGATGTTCATGGTACCGCTCTCCTCGATGTAGCGATGGGTGAGGCCATCTGTCCAGACCAACTGATGGAAACCTTGGTCCTGGCCCAGCTTGGCCGGGTACAGGCCCCCGGCATAATTGCCTCCGCACTTGGCCTCGCCCGTTCCGCCCGGGAAGGCCCTGCTGTAGGTCGTCTCCACCTTCACGCGAACGGGTTCGGTGTAATAAGCGCCCACGGGACAGGTGAAGATGATGAATCGGTAGCCCTCGCTGGGACGCACGCCGATGTAGGTGTCGCTGGCGTACATGAACGGCCTGATGTAGAGCGAAGCATCCGCCCCCCCCGGGATCCAATCACGGTCAATCCGCACCAGCTCCGTGAGCGCCTCCAGGAAGAGGTCCTCGGGGATGGCGGGCATGCACATGCGATGGGCGCTGCGATTCATCCGTGCGATGTTCGCCTGCGGCCTGAAGAGCGCCACTCCGCCATCGGCCTGGCGGTAGGCCTTAAGGCCTTCAAAGATGGTCTGGCTATAGTGCAGCACCAGCGTAGCTGGGCTCATGAGCATATCGGCGAAAGGCCTGATTACCGGGCGCCCCCAT
>DDRC01000031.1:1827-2501 GCA_002342985.1 Flavobacteriales bacterium UBA2426 | reverse complement strand
CGCCATCGGCAAAGTCCATCACGAACATGTGGTCGCTGAAGACGCGGCCGAACTTGACGTTCGAAAGGTCGGTGGCCGGTAGCCTCGAATCACGGGTGCGCTCGATCGCTATCTTTTGGCCGGTGCTGATGCCTTCCATGTGCTTGCTGCGTAAGGAACAAATGTAGAATGACCGCAATCGTGACCGGCGCAATGTAACGGCCCGAGCGCAGCCGTGTTGTTAACAGATGTCAGCTGTCTTGCCTATTCGTTTCCGGCCCTATGACGTCCTTCAGCGCCATTGGGGCTATGCTGGATTCAGGCCGGGGCAGGAGTCCATCATCCGGTCCGTGCTCAGCGGGAATGACACGCTCGCGCTCCTGCCAACCGGCGGAGGCAAGAGCCTATGCTACCAGGTGCCCGCCTTGGCCATGGGCCGGCTATGCCTCGTCGTCTCCCCCTTGATCGCACTGATGAAGGACCAGGTGGAGGGGCTTCGCAGGCGCGGGGTGAATGCGCGGCAGATCTCATCCGGCATGCGCTGGGCCGAGATCGACAACACCTTGGAAGCCGCAGCCAATGGGAAGCTGGACTTCCTCTACGTTTCGCCCGAGCGCTTGGGGACCGAGGTCTTCAAGGCTCGGTTGAAGCGACTCCCCTTGGGGCTGATAGCGGTGGATGAGGCGCACTGCATC
>DDRC01000031.1:1258-1721 GCA_002342985.1 Flavobacteriales bacterium UBA2426 | reverse complement strand
GGCGCACTGCATCTCGCAATGGGGCTATGACTTCAGGCCCGCCTACCTGCAAGTGGCCGAGTTGCGCGAAGCGGTTCCAGGCGTGCCGGTGATCGCCCTTACAGCAACCGCCACGGCCGAGGTGGCGCGAGATATCATGGACCGGCTCGGCATCCCCCCCAGGAACCTGATCAGGGGCTCCTTCGCACGGCCTGAGCTGGTGCTCTGGGTGAGCCGTGGCGAGGACCGCATGGGCCGGCTCTTGCGCATCCTCGATCATGTGGAAGGCAGTTCCATCGTCTACATGCGCGACCGAAAGGGGACCGTGCGCATCGCACGGTTCCTGCAGCAGCAAGGGCATTCGGCCGTGGCGTACCACGCAGGGCTACCGCCCCGCGAGCGCGATGCAATCCAGCAGGATTGGACGGCCGGCGCCGTGCGCTGCGTGGTCGCCACCAATGCCTTCGGCATGGGCATCGACAAA
>DDRC01000031.1:429-1141 GCA_002342985.1 Flavobacteriales bacterium UBA2426 | reverse complement strand
GCCTTCGGCATGGGCATCGACAAAGCCGACGTGCGCAGCGTGATTCACCTCGAACCGCCCCCTGACCTGGAGAGCTACTACCAGGAGGCGGGGCGGGGCGGGCGCGATGGGCGAACGGCTTATGCCTTTCTCCTCACGGGTCCTGGAGATGAGGACCGCGCATGGGAGCGGCTGCGCGGCAGCTACCCCACGCTGCCCGAGGTTCGCCGCACCTATCAGGCTGTCGCCGACCTGCACGGGATCGCATTGGGCTCTGGCCTCGGGGAATCATATGAAATCGACCTCACGGCTCTCGCAGCACGCACGAAACTCCGGCCTGCGGTGGTGCTGAACGCCCTGAAGGCGATCGAGCTGAGCGGATTGCTGGCGCTGAGCGACGGCGCTCACTCCCCTTCGCGGGTCTTGATGCGGGCTGCGCCGGCAGACGTCTATCGCCTCCGCTTGCAAGACGTTCGGCTGGGACCGCTGGTGGAGGCGCTGCTCCGACTGCATGGCGGCCTCTTCGAGGAGGCCGCGATCATCGATGAGGCGCGCATCGGGCGCCTCACCGGGATGGTACCGGAGCGCGTGGAGAGAGGCCTCGAAGAGCTCGAGCGGATGGGCATCCTCTCCTACAGGAAGCGCTCGGATGCGCCATCCGCCACCTTGCTCGCGCCGCGGCTGGATGCCGATCGGCTGACGCTCGACCCGCAAGCCCTCCGCCTCCGGCAGG
>DDRC01000031.1:0-202 GCA_002342985.1 Flavobacteriales bacterium UBA2426 | reverse complement strand
CCCGCCGCCGCGGCCTCCGCAACGACGATCGCTCCGCCGAGCCGTTGGCCGCCTACGAGCGCGATGTCGAAGCCGAGCGGTACGACGAGGATGAGCGCAATGGCTTGCGACCATGAGCTCACGCCTGCCGCGGGCCTTCTTCCTGCGCGCCGATGTGGTCCGCATCGCACAGGACCTGCTGGGCAAGGTGCTGGCAACGGAA
>DDRC01000129.1:31575-31743 GCA_002342985.1 Flavobacteriales bacterium UBA2426 | reverse complement strand
GCACTGGGCCCGCTCCAGGTTCCGCCGGCATCGGGCGTGCCGCCGAGCTGCGCGAAGAGCGAGGCGGGCGCATCGGTGGCGCAGAGGGTGATGCTGCCATCGGTGCCGGCGTTGGGCGGCGTGCTGATCGAGACGGTCACCGAGGCCTGCTCGCTGGGGCAGGGCGCC
>DDRC01000129.1:13440-31342 GCA_002342985.1 Flavobacteriales bacterium UBA2426 | reverse complement strand
GATCGCACTGGGCCCGCTCCAGGTGCCGCCTGCATCAGGCACACCTCCGAGCTGCGCGAAGAGCGAGGCGGGCGCATCGGTGGCGCAGAGGGCGATTGAGCCATCGGTCCCCGGATCAGGCGGGGCGTTGATGGTGATGGTTAACGTGGCCAAATCATTTGGGCAGGGTGCCGTCCCGGCTACCGTATAGGTGTAGATGCCTGGCAAGTCTGCAGCTGGATCAAAACCGCCGCTGGTGGCTCCTCCACCAGAATCTGTCCAGGAGCCGGTGCCATCCGGGCTGCCCCCAAGCTGGGTTACCATCACCACTGGAGCGCTCGTGCTGCATAGCGTGATGCTGGCATCGCTGCCGGCGTTGGGCGGTGCGCTTTCCGTCACCGTCACTGTTGCGGTGGCGTTCGGGCATGGCGCTGTACCATTCACCGTGTAGGTGTACACACCCGGATCCATCGTTGCAGGGTTGTAGCTGCCTCCCGGCACCGGCGAGGGACCGCTCCAGGTCCCGCCGGCCTGCGCGCCGGAACCCAGCAAGGCGAACATCGATTGAGCCGCATCGGTGCTGCACACGGCGAGGCTGGTGCTCGTGCCGGCATTCGGCAACGGATACACGGTTACGTTCACTGTGCTGCTCTGGGGAGCCCCGCAGGCGCCGGCACCGCCTACGGTATAGGTGTAGATGCCGGGAGCGTCCGCTCCCGGCTGGAAAGTGCCGCTGTGCGCACCGCCGCCAGGGGCCGTCCAGGTGCCTCCTGCGGTCGGCGTTCCGCCAAGCTGCGCGAAGAGGTTGATGGCCGCACCGTTGCTGCACGCAGCCACGCTGGCATTGGTGCCTGGATCCACAAGGTTGTCCACCGTGATGGTCACACAATCCGCACTGGTGCAGAGGGGGTGGCCCACCTGATGGACCGTGACGCAGTATTGCGTGGTGCCCCCCACGGTGGCAATCGGATTCGCGATGTTCGGATCGCTCAGGCCTGTTGCAGGAGACCAGCTGTACACGAAATTGCCGCCAGGGCAATTGGCCGCACCGCTCCAGAGCTGACCGCTGCCGGGCCCTTGCGGCGAAGCGTACACCACGCCGCCCGTGCCATTGAAGAGCGTGAACGACTGCTCGCCATTGTAGAGCGAACCGGCCGTATAGCTCACCACGATGGTTGCACCGCTGGACACGGGGATTCCCACACTGGCCTGCGAGCCGCCATTCAGCCAGTAGCTGTACGGGGTGCCGTTCACCGTTACGGTCACGCTCGATCCGTTCGACCCAATGCCGAAGAGGCCGGTCCAGCCATCGCCGAAGCTGTCATACAGCGTGAGCGTGTAGGAGCAATTCGTGGGGAATCCGCCGCCGACCACGCTCGCTCCAAGTTGCACGGGCGTGTTGCAGGTGCTCGCGTCCGGTCCGGCATTCACCTGCGGGGCCGGCGTAATCGTCACCGTGAGGGTGGTGTCGTAGGTGCAGCCGAAGTTGTCAGTCACATGATAGACGTAGTCGTAGCTGCCGGGAGCGACGGGCGTCACGCACGCCTGATTGCAGTCGGCGCCCTGGCTCGTGATGTTGGGTCCGGTCCAATAGCTGCTGTCGCATTGAGTTCCATAGACCGGGGTGAATGCGATCAGGTCGTCGAAGAGCGCAGGATTGAAGTCGATGCCCCAATTGCACACGAAGCCGTTGTCCGAGGCCCACATGTCGCACACCTGGAAGGTCCAGGTGCCATTGAGCTGCGAGCCCACCAGCCCGGCCAGGCTGTTCAGGCTTTCGTAGTTGCCGCTCGGCAGCGTGGCCTGTCCGTTGTCGGCCATGGTGCCATTCGTCGCAGTCGGGATCCAGCGGTAGTTCCAGCAGGTCCCTTGCGCGTTGGGCTGCAGGTCATTGTCGACCGGGATGCCTAGGAAGGTGCCGCCGCCGCCCTGTTGGTGCAGGGTCACGGTCTGGCCCGTGGGGCTGATGATGTTGATGATCAGGTCACCGAGGAAGGAATGCTCCATGTCCACGCAGATGGAGAGGAGCCCGTTGACGTTCGTGAGCGTGGAGCCCGGGGGGAACTGATTGAAGGTGATGGTGCTCTCGAAGCACTCGCCCACATTGTCGGGAAGGAACACGCCGCTTCCCAGGTTGGGGGCCGGCGATTCCGTCCAGGTGGTGCCCTGCACCGCGCCATTCAAGCAGAGCGTCTCGCCCACGCAGCCCGTCAGGGTGCCGTTCGTTCCCCCGAAGGTGGGCGCCGTGCCCACCATGGTCACCAGGTCGACGAGGTTGGTGCTGGCGCATCCGTTGTTGTCGAGCAGATAGAGCTGGGCCGTGTAGGCGCCAGGCTGCGCATAGGTGTGTGCCACCGAGGCGGGCGCGTTGTTGAGCACGGTGCCGTCCCCGAAATCCCAACGCCGGCTGGCGATGGAGAATCCGGGTGCCGCGGATGACGCGGCGCTGTTGAAGGTCACGCTCTCGCCTGGGCAGATCAGCTGCGGATTGGCTGCGCCGTGCGTGGCTGCAGCGGTGGGACGTGCGCAGGGCTGGTAGCAGGTGATGGAGGCCGCGAAGACCCCGGTGCCCGTGCCATTCGACTGGAAGACAATGGTGAGGCAGCCGGTGGAATTCCCGGCCGAGGCGGAGACCACCTGCCCTTGGAGGCCATTGCCGGTCCATGTGCCCAGCTGCGGGGCAGCGGTGCTGTTCCCGTCGTAGATCGCCATGAAATCGATCGGCGCAGCGCCCGCAGTGCTCAGGTTGAAGGTGAGGAAGTTCAGCGAGATGGCGCCTCCGGGTGCGTCAGGGCACAAGGTGTAAGTGAGGCTCTCGTTATTCGAGTAGCCGCCAGCGCCCTGCCCGCCGCTGTCAAGGAACGCTCCGGTGCAGGCCGTGGCACCGCCATTGAACATGGGGTAGGCCTGCCCAAGCGTCCGCTGCCCGACAAGGAGCAGCGCGGCCAGACATGCGGCGCGGAGGAGGATCGGGAATGCGAAGGATGCGGATACGGCCGGGTAGCGTGTCTTCATCCAAGGGGGGGCTGGGGTAGGGCGGCTCCAGCGTTGGGAAAGTATCCGTTTGCCGAATACGCCGAACGCATCCCTGCGACTATTGGATGAACACCCCCGCCGGGGTTATGGAAACGGCTGCTTTGCCTACGAGTGCTTGCGTTCAGCGCAGCAGGCTCACGTGCCCGTACAGGATCCGCTTCTCGCGTGAACTGCGGGCGCGGATCTTCAGGCGGTAGGTGTAGGTGCCTTGGGGAAGCACGGTGCCTTTGCTGGTGCCATCCCATGCTTCGAACAGGTCGGTGCTGTTGAACACCTCGTGTCCCCACCGGTCGAAGATGATGAGGTGGTATTCCTCGGTGGAGAGGTCGTTGCCGCTGACGGAGAAGGTCTGGTTGTGCGCATTGCCATCCGGGGTGAATGCATTGGGCACCCACACCATGAACTCGTCCTCGACGTCGACGAACGAACGGAGCGTATCCGTGCACCCCAGCTCATTGGCCACCACCAGCATCACGGGGTAGGTTCCGCCTGCATCGCTGGGGAATTCGATTACGGGGTCCTGCTCCTCGCTGGTGCCCAGCTCCCCGAAGTCCCACAGCCAGCTCACCACATTGGGCACGCTGGTGTCCACGAAGCGCACCACGGGCTCGTTGACCGTTGCGGGACGCGGCGTCCAGTACATGTTGGCGATCGGTACGGTGAGCACGCGCACCATGTCGGTGATGGTCGTGTCCGTGATGCAGCCGTTCGGCCATGTGATCACGGTGTTCACCGTGTAATTGCCGGCATTCGCATAGGTGTGGATCACGCTGGCGCTGTCCATCTCCACCGCTCCATCACCATAGCTCCATTGGATCCATGCGCCCTCGGTGGTATCGCGGAGCGTGAGGCCCACGCTGAAGGGGGCGCAGCCGAAGACGGTGTCGGCTGTCAGCTCGATGGGCGGTGTGTGCAGGATCTCGAGCCATGCGCAGTCCGTCACGGGTGGTGTTTCGCAGCCGTCGGTGAGGGTCACGCAGATGCTGTCCGACCAGGTGAGCAGGTATTCCGTGGCGTTCAGCGGCTGGGCACCGGTGCCCCAGTCGTAGGCATAGGCGCCGTCGCCGCCAGCCGCATCGAGCACCGCGTAGGGCACCGGGATGCCATAGCACTCGGTATCCGGCTCGAGGGGGGTGAAGGTCAGCGACTCCCGCACCAGGACCGTGACATACTCCTCGTTGGTGGCGCAGCCATTGGCATCCACCGCCTGGACCACAAAGGTCGATGGGCCCGACGGCGGGCTCACCTGATGCGGCCCGTTGCCGGCGAGCCCTTGGCTCCAGACCAGGAGCACGGGGTCCGTGCCGCCTTGGGCCGTTGCGGCCAGGGTGGCCGAGCCGGCGAGGCAGATGGTCGTATCCTGCGGCACGGTCACCCATTCGAGCAGCGGCGGCTCGGTGATGGTGGCCGTAAGGGTGTCGGCACAGCCGTTGCCCTGCGGGCCTTCGCTGACGAATACGGTATAGGTGCCGGCCGCCGCTTCCAACGTGTCACCCAGCGAGGCCACGGTCTGCTGCACGCTGGTGCCGTTGGCATCCACCCAGTCATAGTTCCAAGGCCCTCCCAGGCCGGTGGAGATGATCTCGATGGCGCCCGGTCCGCCATTGCAGCGCACATGCGTCACTACGCTGTCGTTCTCCAGGAAGGAGGGAGGGTCCACCTCGATCGTATCGGTACCGAAGCACCAAGGCTGTCCGAAGGGGTACACCCGCACCACGAAGGTGGTGGTCTGCGTGATCTGCGATACGGTGTTCTGTGCATTGGGGTCGTCCACGCTGGCAGCAGGCGTCCACTGCCACACCACGGGCCCTGCATTCGGCCCGCAATCGCCCGTGCCGGTCCAGAGCGTGCCGCTGGGCGGCCCGTTCGGCGAATCGTACAGGATCGCTCCCGAGTTGCTGATCAGCTCCAGCGAGTTCTCGTTGTTCCAGATGGTGCCTGCGGTGAAGATGAGCGAGAGGGTGGCTCCGAACGGAATGGACAGCGATACCGTGAAGTCGTTTCCGCCGGGCGGCATCGAGTAGCTGGTGGAGACGCCATTGATCACCACCTGTACGTTGGCGCCGCCGTTCCAACCGTCGCCGAATGAATCGTGGAGAACGAGTGAGTAGGTGCAATCCGGCGGCGGCGGCGCATAGGCGACGATTTCCGCCTCCAAGGCGGTGGGCTCGCTGCAGGTGGAAGCGAGCACGGCCGTGGCCTCCACCTCAGGGGCGTTCGTCACCGTTACGGTGATGGTCGTGTCGTAGGTGCACCCGAAATTGTCGGTTACCGTGAACGTGTATGGGTACACGCCGGGGTCGGTGAGCGTGAAGCTCGCGTAGGTGGGGTCGTTCGGGTCGGTGGTCACACCCGCTCCGCTCCAGGCCATCGAGTCGGGGAAGAAGCCGATGGTGGGCGTGAAGTCCACCAGGTCGGGGTAGAGGCTGGGGTTGAAATCGATGTACCATGAACACAGGAAGCCATTGTCAGCGCCCCACAGATCCGTGAAGGAGAAGGTCCATGTGCCGTTGAGCGGACAACCCACGAGGTTATTCAATGGCTGCACGGAGGAGTACGTGCCGGGAGTCAATGAGGGGCCGGTTGCCGTAGGCGTCGTCAGGCCTGCCGTTGACGACTGCGCCCAGGTGCCATTCGGTGCGTTCGGTGCGAAGCAGTAATTCCAGCATGTGCCGGGCTGCGGGTTCCCCCCGTCGGCCTGGTTGGCGATTCCCAGATTCGTGCCTCCTCCGCCTTGCTGGTGAAGAATGGTGCTCTGCCCATTGGGGCAGGTGATCGTCATCACAAAATCACCCATGAAGCTGTGCTCGATGTCAATGCACAGCGACCACAGGTCATTCACATTCGTGAGCGTCGCGCCAGGTGGGAAGAGCCCATACTCGATCTGGCTGGTGAAGGTCTGGCCCACGTTGTCCGGCAGATAGACACCATCGCCGAAATCCACCTCGGGCATCGCGCTCCAGGTCACCGGCTGCACTGCGCCGGCCAGGTCGACCGTGGCGCCTTGGCACACCGTCAGGCTTTCCGTGGTCCCGGCGAAGAGGGGCGTGGTGCCGACGTACACCGCAAGATCCACGGTCTGGGTATTCACGCAGCCGTTGTCGTCCGTCACCGTCAATTGGGCGATGTAGGCGCCCGGGTTGGAGAAGGAGTGGGTCACAATCGGCCCCGAGGCGGTGGTGCCATCTCCCAGGTCCCAGGCATAGTCGACGATGGTGAAGCCTGCGGCCGCGGTGGAGGCGGAACCATCGTAGGTGATCACCTCATCCGGGCACACCAAGGCCGGCAGGGGCTGTCCGACATCGGCCACCGCGGTGGGGGGGAAGCAAGGCGTTACGCAACTGATGGCGGCCGCGAATACGCCCGTGCCATTGCCGTTGGAAGTGAAGACGAGCGTGAGGCAGCCGGTGGGATTGGTGGGTGAAGCGGAAACCACCGTTCCTTGGATGGACGTGCCTGTGAAGACACCCAGGAGCGGATCCGCAGCCGAGGGCCCATCATAGATGGCGAGGTTGTCGATAGGGTCGGTGCCGGCCTCGCTCAGGTTGAAGGTCACCCAGTTCAGGTGGATGCCCTGGCCGGGTGCATCGGGGCAGATGGTGGCTGTATAGCTCTCGTTGTTGCCATAGCCGCCCGCACCCTGACCACCGCTGTCCAGGATGGCTCCGGTGCAGGTGGTGATGCTCCCGTCCGTGATGGTGAAGATCTGCGCCGACCCGCTGAGGCTGAGCATCAGCGCAAGGATCCAGAGGTAGCGGATGGGGCGGCGAACGGTGGAGGGAGAGGGCATCCCGGGGAGATGTGGGAGGGGCTGCAAGATCGCGGATACGGTCCAATGACGTAGGGAATTTGCCATGCGGTGCCTTGGAGTGCTGTGCATTGGTCCGTGCAATGGGGAAGGGCGGCCCTTGGGCCGCCCTTCCGCTTGACAATCAGGGTATCACTTGATTAGGGTCACATGGCCCATCAGTTCCTTGCGGGTCTCGGTGTCCTTGATCTCGTAGGTGATGCGGTAGGCGTAGACGTCCGTCTTCAGGATGTCGCCGGAGTTGTTCCTGGCACCGTTCCAGAATTGGTACGGACTGTCCGTTTGGTACACCACCTGCCCCCAACGGTCGAACACGCGCAGCTCGAAGGAGGTGATGGCCGGGATGTTCGTGCTCATGCCCCAGGTCTCGTTCAGGTCATCGCCATCCGGCGTGAAGGTGTTGGGCACGTAAACGAAGAGGATGTCGTCGATGACCACGGTGTGGCACATCGTATCGGCGCATTGGTTGTAGTTGTAGGCCGTAAGGCAGACCTCGTACTGCCCCGGCTCCTTGTTGGTGAATTGGAAGAAGGGGGCTTCTTCGGTGCTGGTGGCGAGTCCGGCAATGTCCCAGAAGTAGGTCTCCGCCCCCGTGCTCGTATTGCCGAACCAGATGCGCGGGTCGGATACCGTGGCGGGGATGGGATTCCAAACGAAGTCGGACACCACCGGCGGAGGGCCCGTCACGATGGTGCTGCCGGTGCCGAAGCATCCGGCTGCATTCTGGATGCGGATCGGATAGAGCTGCTCGCATGCACCGGTGAGGATGGCATCGGGCACCCAAGTGGCTCCATTGTCGTAGCTGTAGAGCAGGGCCTCCGGGTCGTAAACCTCCACCTGGCCATCGCAATCACCCGAGCAAGTCACCGGCTGGAACGCGATGGAGTCGATCTCCAGCAGCACGGGCTCATTGATGACCACGGAATTGCTGCCCGTGCAGCCGTTGTCGTCGGTGACGGTCACCGTATAGGTGCCGGCGCACAGGTTGTTCACGTCGCGCTCGCCCACACCGTTCAGCCCGGTGCTCCAGTCGAAGAGGAAGTCAGTGGCGGTATTGCCGCCGGTCACGGAGGCTTGCGCGGTGCCATCGCAGTAGGTATAGCACACCGCGTCCGTGGCGTTGAAGGCGATGACGATGGAGTCCGTAAGCGTCATCTGCACGCTGTCTACCAAGTAGCAGAAGGCGCCATCATCCTCGATCCAGTAGAACCAATGCGTGCCGCCCATGCCCGCCGGCAGGGTCACCGTGGTCTCCGTGGCGCTGGGGTCGGCGAATACGGCGCCCGCGGGGCCGCTCCACTGCCCCGTGCCCGTGTTGCCGGGGTCCACCGAAAGGCCGATGGTGAGGTTGCACGAGTAGGCGGAAGGACCCATGGTGATGAATCCGCAGCACGTGGGGTCATCGGCGGGAATGACCGTGATGTCCAATTGCGCCGTGGCCACGCACCCGGCAGGGCTCGTCACCGTGTAGGTGTACACATCGGTCACCCCGTTCACCGAGATGAACTGGTTCGGCACTACGGCGCAGCCGCTCGTGGTCCACACACCGCCGGCATCGGGGGTGCCGCCCAGCGAGTCGGTCATCAGGAAGTTGGGGTCGCTGGCGCAGATGGTGATCGCGGCATCCTGCCCGGCATCGATGGAGGGGTCGGGGCTCACCAGCACGCTGTCCATGACCGCGCATTCCGGGGATCCGAGGGGATAGGCCGACAAGTAGTACCAGGTAGGCGAGGTGGTGTAGACGTTGGTCGTTGGGTCGCTCGGGTCATCCAGCCCGTCGGTCGGCGTCCACTCCCAAACGATGGGGGAGGTGCCGCCGCCGCAGCTCACCACCCCGGCCCAGGCCACGCCGGTAGGCGGACCCTGCGGGGAATCATAGACCGTTGCGCCGAGGTCGTTAAGGAGCTGGAAGGAATTCTCGTTGTTCCAGATGGTGCCTTGCGTATAGAGCAGCTGCATGCTGGAGCCTGTGCTCACGTTCAAGGGGAAGATGAGCTGGGTCTGGCCGGCGGGCACCGTGTAGTTGGTGGTCACCCCATCGATGGTCACGGCCAGGTTGGCCCCGCCATTCCAGCTATCGCCGAAGGTCTCCTCCAGGATCAGCGTCCACACGCAATTGGCCGGTGGTCCATTCGCAACCACCTGGCCGGCCATCGGTTCAGCGTCCGTGCAAAGAATGATGTCGGGGCCGGCATCGATCTCCATCTGCGGCGCAACAGTCACCGTGATGGTGGTGTCGTAGGTGCAGCCGAAGTTGTCGGTCACGTGGAAGGAGTAGTCGAACGTACCCGCCTGACTCGGGGTGGCGGTGGCGATCAGCGGATCGTTCGGGTCCGTGACCAGGAACGGACCGGTCCAATAGGCCGAATCCAAAGTGGAGGTGCCCAGGTCCGGGGTGAATTGCGTGACGTCGGGGATGATGGCCGGGTTGAAGTTCAGCTCCCAGCTGCACAGGAATCCGTTGTCCGCGCCCCAAAGGTCCAGTGAGGTAAAGGTCCAGGTTCCATTCAGCGGGCACCCTTGCAGGTTGGTCCAGGGCTGTACGGCGGTATAGGTATCCGGGATCAGAGCGTTATTCTGCGGCGTGCCGCCCTGCATCACATTCGGCGTGGCCCCGAAGGCGGCGCATTGGGCGAAGGTGCCGTTCGGTGCATTCGCCGACCAGCAATAATCCCAGCAGGTGCCGGCCACCGGGTTCAGGTTCCCATCTCCGTCGTTGGCTGCGCCGATGTAGGTGCCGCCGCCGCCCTGCTGGTGCAGGATGATCACCTGCCCGTTGGGGCAGGTCACCGACAGCACCAGGTCTCCCATGAAGCTGTGCTCCATGCTGACGCAGATGGTCTGCAGGTCGTTGGCGTTCGTGAGCATCTGCCCCGGTTCGAACTGCGTGAAATTGATCTCGCTGGTGAAGGGGGTGCCCACGTCATCGGGCAGGTACACGCCATCGCCGAAGTTGGCTTCGGGAATCCCGGTCCAGGTCACCGGGCTCACCACGGCGCTCAGGTTCACCGTGGCGCCAAGGCAGCTTTCCACGCTTTCCATGGTGCCGATGAAGCTGGGGGTTGTGCTCACCAGCACCTGCAGGTCCACCACATTGGAGTTCACGCAGTCGTTGTCGTCCAGCAGGTTCAGCTGCACCACGTACTCGCCGGGCTCGGTGAAGGAATGGCTTGCCGTGGGCCCGTTGGCGGTGGAGCCATCGTCGAAGACCCATTCGTAGTTGATGATGTTGAAGCCGGTTGCCGCGTATGAGGAGGATCCGTCGAAGTCGATCTGCTCACCCACGCAGACCAAGGCGGGGCTGCCACCGGTCATGGAGGCGACGGCCACCGGCCGTTCACAGGGTGTGAAGCAGGTGATGGATGCCGCGAAGTCGCCTGTTCCCGTGCCGTTGGAGATGAACTGCACCGTCAGGCAACCGGTGGGATTGAAGCTGGTGGCGGAGGTGATGAGGCCGAGCAGGCCGCCGCCGGTATATTCCCCAAGGAAGGTGGCACCCGTGTTGTCGCCATCCCAGATGCGGATGCGGTCCCAGGTGTTCTGGGCACCGGCGGTGCTCAAGCCGAAAACGGCCCAGGTCAGCGAGATGCCATCCCCTGGGTTGTCCGGGCAGATGACCACCGTGAAGTTCTCATTGTTGCCGTACTCCGCGGCTGGGCCGCCGCTGTCCTCCAGCACGCCTGCGCAGGTGGTGATGCTGCCCGCGGTGATGCTGAATTGCTGCGCGGAAACCCCGCCAGCCAGGAGCAGTGCAAGGATGATCGTAAGGCCGGCCCGGGATAACGGACGAATGTGCATGGTTGGGCGTGCTTGAATTGGGTGCGCCAGAAGGCCTGTTCCCTTACACTCCATGATGCAGGACAGGGCCTCCGGGTTGCCTCGGTCCAAAATTACGGACCCGGCCTTGCCGGGCCGGGTCCATGGGTTTCGTCTTCTCAACACTATCGTAGCAAGCTTATGCTGCCGTTATAGGTGCCGCCCAAGGCTTCACCGTCCCTCATTTCCACCATCCACACGTAGTCACCGGTGGGGCAAGGCTGGCCCACGCCGTTCACCCGGCCGTTCCATGGCCTGCGCGCGTCGGTGGTCTCGTACACGAGCGCTCCCGTGGTGGGGTCGTGCACCGTCATCCTGAACTTGCGGCCGAGCGTGCGCAGCGCGTCAGGGATGAAGTTGTCCTCCACGCCATCGCCGTTGGGGGAGAAGGAGGCCGCAGCCTTGAGGTTATAGTCCGACTTGATGTTGACGGTACGCTCGGTGCGATCGGTGCAGCCCACGGCATTGGTCACTTCCAAGGTCACGGTGTAGTCACCGGCCTTCTTGTAGACGTGCGTCGGCACCTGCAGCGTGGAGGTGCTGCCGTCGCCGAAGTCCCAGCGGTAGGACAGCCCCTTCAGGCTCTTGTTCTCGAAGTGCACCGACGGCACGCGGTCCTCGTATTCCTGGAGCATCGGGCTGAACGCCGCCTCCGGACGCTCATGGATGACGATCACATCGGAGACCGGCTTGTTGAAGATGGTGCCCCCGGAGGCGGAGGACATGGAGAGGGTCACCTCGTAGCGCCCGGCCTTCGAGTAGGCATGCTTCGGTGCGGCTTCGGTGGAGAAGCTGCCGTCCCCGAAGTTCCACAGCATCCGTGTGCCGGCGTTCGGTTCGTTGCTCACTTCGAACATGACCGAGGTGCCCGGGCAGCCTTCCGTGACGCTGGGGCGGATGGCGACATCAGCGGAGGCCGGTGCGGCAACCGCAGCGGCGGGAATCACCGCAGGTTCAGGTGAGACGCCCGCGCTGGTAGCAGGGGCCTTGGCCGGCTGCGCGGCAGGAACGGTTGTGGCAGGTGCCTCATCGCGCACCGTCACCGGCTGGCCGGAGGGATGGGCCATGGGCTCCATGGCATCCTGTTCAGGGGGCGGCTGGTCAGCAAGGGTGGCCGGTGGAGGTTGGGGCTTCGGCTCGGCCGGCAGGGCAGCCATTCCGGAATCGGTGGTGCCGGAGGTGGAGAGCATGAGGTGCACCGTGGAGGCAAGTGCGAGCGTTCCGCCGAGCAACAGCACGAGAAGACCGGACGACCACCGCCCTTTGGTCACCATCTGCTTGTCAAGCTCGCGCTCCACCATCGCCCAATCGGCCGAGTTGTACGGCACCTCGTAGGACTCCAAGGAGTCCTTCACTGCGCGCTCGAAGGCGTCGGAGGTCTTCATCGTGCGTCTACGGTTAATTGATCTTGTGCTCCTTGCGAAGCAGTTTCTTCAGGTTGGCCTTGGCCTTGGCCAGGTTGCTCTTGCTGGTGCCTACGTTGATCCCGAGTGAGTCGGCGATCTCCTTGTGGGTCATTTCCTCGAACACGTACAGGTTGAACACCGTCCGGTAGGCAGGAGTGAGCTTCTGCATCGCATTGATCACATCGGCGGGCTTCAGGTCCGGCAGATCATCGCCCTCCTCTTCGGCCAGGGTGTCTTCGGCATCCTCGTCGCCGAAGTCCTCGATGCTCCGCTCCTCGCCCAGGAGCAGGTAGGCGTTCTTGCTGCGCCGGAAATGATCGATGGCGGTGTTCACGATGATGCGTCGGATCCACCCTTCGAACGAGCCCGCGCGGTTGTAGGATTCCATGCTCCGGAAGACCTTGATGAAGCCGTCCTGGAGGATATCCTTGGCCTGGTCGGTGTTCTTGGTGTAGCGCATGCACACCGCCATCATCTTGCCGTAGAAAAGCTCATGCACCCGCTGCTGGGCGCGCCGGTCGTTGGCCAGACAGCCGTCCACCAGCTCCTCGAAAACCGCCTGCTGCCCCTCGAGGTTGACCCACGAGAGCGTGAGGCGGGGGGCGGGACGGTCGGATGCCACGGGAGCGGCCATGGAGCTCTTGCTTGGTGCCGACAAGATAGCCATACGGGAGGGTAGACGCAGGGCCCAGCCAAAGGATGCCTCCGTGCCTTTCAAGACTGTCAACAGCCGCTGATAACTGTCACGCCCCAGGCGCCGTAGGGCGACCTACCTTCGCGCCGGCCGGGAACGCCCGGTCCTACGAAACCTCTTAATCCCCGCTTGATCAGGATGAAAGTCACTGTTGTAGGGGCCGGAAATGTAGGCGCCACCTGCGCCGACGCCGTCGCCCGTTGGGAGCTGGCCAACGAAGTGGTGCTGCTCGATATCAAGGAAGGGTTCGCCGAGGGCAAGGCGCTGGATATCTGGCAGACCTCCCCGATCAACCTGTTCGACTCCCGCTTGGTGGGTTCCACCAACGATTACGCCAAGACCGCCGGCAGCGATGTGGTGGTNNTCGAAGGCGTGCCGCAGGGCAAGGCGCTGGATATCGCCCAGGCCGCACCTGTCGAGGGTTTCGACGGCATTTTCACCGGCAGCAACGATTATGCGGCGATCGCTGGCGCCGATGTCGTTATCGTGACCGCGGGCGTGCCGCGTAAACCCGGCATGAGCCGCGATGACCTCATCGCCACGAACGCCGCCATTGTGAAGAGCGTGACCGAGAACGTGGTGAAGCACTCGCCCGAGGCCATCATCATCGTGGTGAGCAACCCGCTGGACGTGATGACCTACTGCGCCTACATCACCAGCAAGCTCCCCAGCAGCAAGGTGTTCGGCATGGCCGGCATCCTCGATACGGCCCGTTACCGCGCCTTCCTGGCCACCGAGCTCATGGTGAGCCCGAAGGACATCCAGGCCGTGCTGATGGGCGGCCACGGCGACACCATGGTGCCCCTGCCACGGTATACCACCGTGGGCGGCATCCCCGTCACGGAGCTGATTGCCAAGGACAAGCTCGATGCCATCGTGGAGCGCACCAAGAAGGGCGGCGGAGAGATCGTGAACCTGCTGGGTACCAGCGCATGGTATGCGCCGGGCACTGCGGCAGCGCAGATGGTCGAGGCCATCGTGCGCGACCAGAAGCGCGTGTTCCCCTGCTGCGTGTGGCTCCAAGGCGAGTACGGCCTGAAGGACATCTACATGGGCGCCCCGGTGATCCTGGGCCGCAACGGCGTGGAGCGCATCATCGAGCTGAAGCTCACGGCCGAGGAGATGGAGCTGGTGAATGCCAGCGCCAAGGCCGTGAAGGAGGTGATGGATGTTCTCGACAAGATGAACAGCGTGACCGCCTGAGTCGCATCCGCACTGCATTCGAAGAGAAGGCGCCCCTGGGGGCGCCTTCTCGCATTTCCGGCCTTTTCCCGGCTCAGCGCCGGTCCCGGCTCACCACCAGGCGCTCGGCACGGGTGGTGAGCGCCCCTTCCATCCGGATGAGGTAGACTCCGTCCTGGAGGCCGCTGATGTCCAAAGTGGAGCGATCGGCCTGGGCCGCGGTGCGGAGGACCACCTGTCCGAGCGCATTCCGCACCACCCACGAGCAGCCGCTCGGCGGAATGAGGCCGGCGCTCACTTCCACCCGGTCGCGGGCGGGATTGGGCCGGATGCCAATCGGCATCAGCCGGGCCATGGATTCCCCGGCTCCGCTGCTGAGGTCGCTCCGCCAGAAGGAGAGACCGCCCCGGAAGTTGCCCACCACCAGGTCCAACTCGCCGTCACCGGTGAAATCGTGCAGGCAGATACCGGTTCGAGCGCCATCATCCAGCTCCAGGAAGGCGGTATCCAGCTCCGTCCAGGTGCCATCGATGTTGCCCTCGATGCCGCCATAGCGGTACAGGACGCCCGATTCCGAGCCCAGCAGCATCTCGCGCTCACCTTGGGCATTAGCGTAGATCACCGGAACGGAATGGCCGGTCACGTTCCACCATTCCACGGTGCTCACGCCGCCGAGCGCCTCGGAGACCAGCGTCCACTGCGGCGCGCCCTGCGAGCCCGTGTTCCGGTAGTGGTTCAGGTTGCCGTTGCGCTCGCCCACGATGAGGTCCAGCAGTCCATCACCATCAAGGTCGTGCAGCAGGGGTGTGGCGAATTGCCCCACATCGATCACGGCGCCGCCGGCATCGGTGATATTGGCCTGCACCAACGAGAACTGGGCCACGGGGCCGGTGGCCGTGTTCCGATAGAAGTGCATGCGCCCCTGCAGGTCGCCGATGTAGAGGTCCAGGTCGCCGTCGCCGTCCACATCGCCCAGGGCGGGGTACATGCTGAGCCCGATGCCGCTTGCGCTCAGGTTGAGGTAGTCGTCCGTGACCATGCTGAAGGCCGGTGCGGTTAGGGTGCCCACGTTGCGCAGCAGCGCCACCTTGCCCACGTAGTTGCCGCCCGGGGCATAGTATCCGTGGTTGGCCACCAGCAGGTCCATCAGCCCGTCGCCGTTCTCATCGAAGGCGATGGGCATGGCGCCCTGGCCGAATTCCAGCATGCGGTCCTGGAAGAGGTCTTCTTGCTGGAAGTCGAAGAGGGGCGCGGCATCGGTGCCGACGTTGCGGTAGTACCACACGCTGCGGTGATCGTGGGCCAGGGACGTGGCGTTCGGTGTCACGATGAGGTCGCGCTTGCCGTCGCCGTCCACATCCAGATGGAAGGCCGCCGGGAAGAGCACCAGGTTCACGCTTTCGTCATAGCTCGGGAAGAGCGTGTCCTCCTGCGTCATGAAGGCGTAGCTGGTGGAACCGCCGTTGTACAGCCCCACGAGGTTGTTGTAGGAGATGTCGCCCAGCAGCAGGTCCATCACGTCATCGCCATTGAGGTCGATGGGCGTCACCGTGCTGCCTGCGTGGGCGCGGCTGTCGCCTTCCTCTTCCTCAGGGTCCGCCTCGCCCTCGGTGGGGAGCTCAGGATTGGGCACATTGAACTGGCAGGGGATGTTGAGCGTGACGGAGTTGGTGCTGAAGTTCTCGGCGAAGAAGCCCCAGCACTTGTTGCGCAGCTCGTACTTCAGGCTGTCGCAGGTGCCGTAGAGCTCCATGCTCAGGTTCTTGTGCAGCTCCAGATAGGAGCCGAGCAGGCTGAAGGTGAGGATGTCCAGATCGCCATCGTTGTCCACATCGGCGATGCCGGGCAGGTCAACCTGCGAAATGAAGAGGTTGGCGTTGGTGCCCGCGCCGCTGGGGGAGACGTAATTGGAATACACCAGGTTCGATACCTGCTCGAAGGCCGGCTGGCTGCCTTGGCTCACGTTCTTCCACACGCCGAAGCCGGCCTGGGTGTACGAGAAGATGTCCTCCTTGCCGTCGCAGTTGAAGTCCCGGATCAGGGCCCAGTCGTGCAGCAGGTTCAGGGGCGGCACCTGGTCGTAGTCACGGGTCACCCGGTAGGCGGCAGTCCCCGCACCGGCCGTGCGGAGCAGGATCACTGGCTTGGCCCCCGAGGTGTAGGAGTGATCGAAGAGGAAGAGGTCCTTCAGGCCGTCACCGTTCAGGTCGATCTCGCCGATCTGCGGGTTGTTGAGCCCGCCGGCCCACGCCAGGTCGAGCGCGGCGCCTTGCCGCGTGACGGGGATGTTCGGGTCGAAGTGCAGGTCCCATTGCGCAGGAAGGGCGAGTGCCGCTGGCAAGGAGAGGGCGAGGAAGGCGAGGCGCATGCAATCGGTGTTCGGAGGGATGACGCTTCAAAGATCGGTGTCGTTGCCGTGGTGTATCGTGGCCGAGCCCGATCTTTTCATAGGCTTGCGTTGGGCGCCCTTTGCCCCTGAGGGAGAGGCGAAAAGGCCCTTCAATGGGCCGAAGGGCAACACTTCTATATTTGCCGCCTCTTTTAGAAACCCCCTTCGGTCATGCAGAATAGAGGCGCGCTCTGGATCTTCACCGTCCTGTTGGCGCTCGCGTGCGCGTATCAGCTCTCCTTCTCCTATTTCACCTCCCGCTTGGAAGGCAAGGCCCGCGCCGCCGCTGAGCTCCAGGCCGATTCCGTGCTGGCCACGCCCGACGGCGCAAGCCAGGACCGCGGGAGCCTGGTGCTCGACTTCGAGAATGCCTACCTGCGCGCCCACGCCGAGGAGCGGGTCTATCCGGTGCTGGGCTACACCTACCGCGAGTGCAAGGAGAAGGAGATCAACCTGGGCCTTGACCTGAAGGGCGGGATGGCCGTGACCCTCGAGGTGAGCATCCCCGAGCTGATCGAGAACCTTAGCGAGAACAGCAGCGACCCGGCCTTCACCACCGCCTTGGCCAACGCCCGCAAGCGCCAGCTCACCGACAACCTGGACTTCGTGACCCTCTTCGGTCAGGAGTACGCCAAGATCGAGAACCGCCCGCCGCTCTCGGCCATATTCTATTCGCCCGACCGCCAGGGCATGTTCGATCGCGAGGGCAGCGACGATGACTACCTCGATGCGCTCCGCCGGGAGGCCGATGCCGCCCTCTCGAACACCGAGCGCATCCTGCGGACCCGTATCGACAAGTTCGGCGTGTCGCAGCCCGGCATCCAGAAGCAGGCCTTCAGCGGCCGCATCAGCATCGAGCTGCCCGGCGTGAAGGACAAGGAGCGTGTGCGCAAGGTGCTCCAGAGCACCGCCAACCTGGAGTTCTGGGAGACGCACGACAACACGGAGATCGGCCCCCTGCTCAGCGGCGTCAATGAGCCGCTGAGCAAGCTGCTCTACCCGGAGCTGGCTGCGTCCGATACGGCGGCGGCCGACACCCTGGCCGCTGCCGCCGACACGTTGGCGACCGATACGGCGGCGATGGCGGCGGATACCACCGGTGCTGATACGCTCGCGGCCGATACCAGTTCCGCCCCGGTGGACTCGGCCGCCCTCCGCGCTGACCAGGAGAAGCGCGCGCCCCTGGCCTCGAAGCTTGAGCTGATCATCGGCCAGCGCGGCTGGATGCGCGGCCCTGTGGTGGGCCGGGCCAACGTGAAGGATGTGGAGGCCGTGAACAAGCTGCTGGCCATGGCCCCGGTGCAGTCGGCCCTGCCGCGCGACGTGCGCCTGGCGTGGGCCGCGAAGCCCATGGATGTGACCTTCACCAATGGCGAGAGCGGCCAGATCCTGGACCTCTACGCGCTGAAGGTTCCGATGGACGGCAAGCCCAAGCTGGATGGCAGCGCCATCACCAGCGCCTCGCAGGACTTCGACTTCAAGGGCGAGGTGGAGGTGCGCATGAGCATGAACCCCGAGGGCGCCCAGACCTGGAAGGTGATGACGGGCGACAACGTGGGCAAGTTCATCGCCATCGTGCTGGACGGCCAGGT
>DDRC01000129.1:12945-13309 GCA_002342985.1 Flavobacteriales bacterium UBA2426 | reverse complement strand
CGCCATCGTGCTGGACGGCCAGGTGTACAGCGCCCCCGAGGTGCGCGGCGAGATCGCCGGCGGCCAGTCGCAGATCTCCATGGGCTCGGGCAACCTCAACGAGCAGATCCAGGAGGCCGAGGACCTGGCGAACATCCTCAAGGCCGGTGCCCTGCCCGCTCCGGCGCGCATCATCGATGAGACGGTGGTGGGCCCCTCGCTGGGCCAGGAGAACGTGAGCACGGGCCTGTTCTCCTTCCTGGTGGCCCTGCTGCTGGTGATGGCCTACATGGCGCTGTACTATGCCCGCGCCGGCTGGGTCGCCGACCTGGCGCTGGTCGTTAACCTCTTCGTGCTCATCGGCTCGCTGGCCTCGCTGCAGGCC
>DDRC01000129.1:9632-12762 GCA_002342985.1 Flavobacteriales bacterium UBA2426 | reverse complement strand
CAACGTGCTCATCTACGAGCGCATCCGGGAGGAGCTGCGCCATGGCAAGATGCTCAAGAGCGCCGTGGACCTCGGCTACAAGGGCGCCCTCTCGGCCATCGTGGACGGCAACGTCACCACCTTGATCATCGCGGTCATCCTCCTCATCTTCGGCAGCGGCCCCATCCAGGGCTTCGCCGTCACGCTGGGGCTGGGCATCCTCACCTCGCTGTTCACGGCGCTGCTGCTCTCGCGCATGATCATCACCTACCGCCTGGAGAAGGGAAAGCCCTTCACCGTGTGGATGGGCTGGAGCAAGGACATCTTCGTGAACGCCAAGTACGACTTCATGGGCAAGCGGAAGGTGTTCTACGCGATCAGCGGCACCCTCATCGCCATCGGCATCGGCTCCATGGCGGTCAATGGCTTCAACTGGGGCGTCGACTTCAGCGGCGGGCGCACCTACGTGGTGAAGTTCGAGGGCGATGTGGACGTGGAGAAGGTGCGGGCCGCGCTCGATGACCGCTTCATCGGTGAGGACGGCGTGAAGAGCACCCCGAACGTGAAGACCTACGGCAGCGACCGGCAGCTGAAGATCACCACCAATTTCCTCATCAACCAGCCCGATACCGCGGCGGACAGCCGCGTGGAGAGGAGCCTGCGCGAGGGCCTCGCTGCGGTGGGGACGGGCTACGAGATCACCGAGAGCCGCAAGGTGGATCCGACCATCAGCGACGACATCAAGACCGGCGCCATCACCTCGCTGACCATTGCGCTGGCGCTCATCTTCCTCTACATCGCCGTGCGCTTCCGCAACTGGCAGTTCGGCTTGGGCGGCGTGCTCTCCCTGGCGCACGATGCGCTCATCGTGCTGGGCATCTATTCGCTGCTCTACAAGGTGATGCCGTTCAGCCTGGAGATCGATGAGGCCTTCATCGCGGCCATCCTCACCGTGATCGGCTACTCGATCAACGACACCGTGATCGTGTATGACCGCATCCGCGAATACCTGCGCGACCACAAGCGCGAGGCCTACCCGGTGGTGATCAACAAGGCCATCAACTCCACCTTGGGCCGCACCATGAACACCTCGCTCACGACCCTCCTGGTGCTGGTGATCATCTTCATCTTCGGCGGGGTGGCCATCAAGGGCTTCGTCTTCGCGCTGCTGGTGGGCATCGGGGTGGGCACCTACTCGTCCATCTTCGTGGCGAGCTCCATCGTCACGGACCTGCTCAAGGGCAAGGACCCCGCCCGCGAGGCTTAGTCATCCCGGATTCCGCACGGAAGCCCTGCCCCAGCGGCAGGGCTTCCTACTTTCGGCCCCCGATGCGCCCAGCACTCCTCTTCGACATCAGCGGCGGTGAGTTCCTGGTGGTCATGCTCTTCGTGCTGATGTTCTTCGGCGCCAAGGGCATCCCGGATATGGCCCGCACCGTGGGCCGCTTCATGCGCCAGGTGCGCGATGCGAGCAACGAGGTGCAGCGCGAGATCCACCGCGGCGCCGATGAGGTGCGCCGCAGCGCGCTGGAGCATCAGCGGCAGGTGACGAGGATGGTGGAGGGGGATGAAAGCCGCGGCCCGGAGCCGGGCGGTGAACCTGCGCAGAAGCCATGATGGACCTCCTGCTCACCCTTGGCGGGCTCATCGTGCTGGTCATCGGCGCCGAGGTGATGGTTCGGGGGGCGGTGGACCTGGCCCTGCGGGCCCGCATCTCCCCCTTGGTCATCGGCCTCACCGTAGTGAGCATGGGCACCTCCGCGCCCGAGCTGCTGGTGAGCCTGCTGGCAGCCATGAAAGGCTCCTCGGCCATCGCCATCGGCAATGTGGTCGGTTCCAACATCGCGAACATCAGCTTCATCCTGGGCCTGAGCATCCTCATCTTCCCCATCGAGGTGGACCGCGACGCACGGCGCATCCATTGGCCGGTGATGATGGCGGTCTCCCTGCTCTTCTGGTGGCTCTTCCAGGACGATTGGGTCATGCGGTGGGAGGGCTTGCTATTCGTAGCCCTGCTGGCAGTCTATGTCGGCTGGATGGTCTGGTCATCGCGGCGTTCCGCCCTGTCGCGGGCCGTTGAGCCGGCCAGGATGGCCTGGTGGAAGGCCACGGCGCTGCTCCTGGCCGGGGTGGCCGCCCTCACCCAGGGCGCCGATTGGTTCGTGGACGGCGGCGTGGGCCTGGCCCGTTCGGCGGGCGTCAGCGAGCAGCTCATCGGCGTCACCGTCATCGCTTTCGGCACCTCCCTGCCCGAGCTGGTCACCTCCATGGTGGCGGCCTTCCGCAAGCAGCCGGACATTTCGCTGGGGAACCTCATCGGCAGCAACATCTTCAACCTGCTGGGCATCATCGGGCTCTCCGCTGTGGTGCAGCCCATCCAGAGCGACCATGCGGCCTTTGCGCTGGACATCGTCGCGATGCTCGCCGTGGCCCTGGTGCTCTATCCGCTCATGCGCTTCGGCTCGCGCATGGGGCGCTGGCAGGGCGCCATCCTGGCAGCGGCCTATCTGGCCTACATCTTCTTCGTCATCGCCCGGGGCTGATCCGCCCCCGCGTGCCCGGGTGCTGCCCCGCTGGGCCTGCTCTTGCGGCGCAGTTCCGGCCGCGTGAAGCTGAATTGATGGGGGTGTTCGTAACAAAAGCATCAATTTTCTGGAGACACCCCCCTTCTGCGCGGTAGCTTTGCCGCCGAAACACCCATTTTTTCATGCCCACCCCCCAGATTCGCATCAAGGCCCTCGAGGATGTGCTCAACCGCGCGCCGCGCTTCGTGGATCCGCCCTCGCAGAAGATCAGCGAGTACTTCGGCGCCCATGTCTTCGGCGAGGATGCCATGCGCATGTTCCTCACCGAGGATGCCTGGTATGCGGTGCGCCAGGCCATCCAGCACGGCGAGCGCATCGACCGCAAGCTGGCCGACCAGGTGGCCAGCGGCATGAAGGAGTGGGCCTCCACCAAGGGCGCCACGCACTACACGCATTGGTTCCAGCCCCTCACCGGCCTGAGCGCCGAGAAGCACGACGCCTTCTTCGAGCCCATCGGGGGCGGTCGCAGCATCGAACGCTTCGACGGCAGCATGCTCGTGCAGCAGGAGCCCGATGCCAGCAGCTTCCCCAGCGGCGGCATCCGCAACACCTTCGAGGCGCGCGGC
>DDRC01000129.1:1891-9522 GCA_002342985.1 Flavobacteriales bacterium UBA2426 | reverse complement strand
CCTTCGAGGCGCGCGGCTACACCGCCTGGGACCCCGGCAGCCCGGCCTTCGTCATCGGCCGCACGCTCTGCATCCCCACGATCTTCATCAGCTATACCGGCGAGGCGCTCGACTACAAGATGCCGCTGCTGCGCGCCATCCGCGCCATCGATGAGGCCGCCACGGCAGTGGCCCAGTACTTCGACAAGGATGTCACCAAGGTGATCGCCACCCTGGGCTGGGAGCAGGAGTACTTCCTCATCGACAAGGCGCTGTACTACGCACGCCCCGACATCATGATGACCGGGCGCGCCCTCTTCGGCCATATCCCTGCCAAGGGCCAGCAGCTCGAGGACCACTACTTCGGCAGCATCCCCGACCGCGTGCGGGCCTTCATGCGCGAGTTCGAGACCGAGGCCCTCATGCTCGGCATCCCGGTGAAGACGCGGCACAACGAGGTGGCCCCCAATCAGTTCGAGTGCGCGCCGGTCTTCGAGGAGATGAACCTGGCCGTGGACCACAACGTGCTGCTCATGGACATCATGGAGAAGGTGGCCCAGCGCCACGACTTCCGGGTGCTCCTCCACGAGAAGCCCTATGCCGGCGTGAACGGCAGCGGCAAGCACAACAACTGGAGCCTGGCCACCAACACCGGGGTGAACCTGCTGAAGCCCGCCAGGACGCCGAAGGAGAACATCCGCTTCCTCACCTTCTTCGTCAACACCATCGCGGCCATCCACCGGCATGCCGACGTGCTGCGCGCCAGCATCGCCAGCGCGGGCAACGACCACCGCCTGGGCGCGAACGAGGCGCCCCCCGCCATCATCAGCGCCTTCATCGGCGAGCACCTCAGCGCCCTGCTCGACGGGCTGGAAAAGAACATCAAGGGGGCCATGTCGCCCGACCGCAAGACCGAGCTGAAGCTCGACATCGGCCGCATCCCGCCGGTGATGCTCGACAACACCGACCGCAACCGCACCAGCCCCTTCGCCTTCACGGGCAACAAGTTCGAGTTCCGTGCGGTAGGCAGCAGCGCCAATTGCGCAGGCGCCATGACCGTGCTGAACACCATCGTGGCGGCCCAGCTGCGCGAGTTCAAGCGGGAGGTGGACGCCCTGATCGCCAAGGGGGCCAAGAAGGACGAGGCCATCCTGCGCGTGATCCGCGACCTCATCGTGCGCAGCAAGGCCATCCGCTTCGAGGGCAATGGCTACGGCGAGGAATGGGTGCGCGAGGCCGCCAAGCGCGGCCTGAGCAACATCAAGGACACCCCCCGCGCCCTGGATGTCTGGAGCCGCAAGGAGACCATGAAGCTCTTCGCCGACATGGGCGTGCTCAGCCCGGTGGAGACCGAGGCGCGCCACGAGATCGAGCTGCACAGCTACACGCTGAAGGTGCAGATCGAGAGCCGTGTGGCCGGCGACCTGGCCCGCAACCACATCGTTCCCGTGGCCATCGCCTACCAGAACCGCCTGATCGAGAACGTGAAGGGGCTGCGCGAGGTGCTGGGCGCCGAGAAGGCCAAGAAGGCCACGGTCACCCAGGTCGCCCTCATCGAGGAGATGAGCGAGCGCATCAGCGCCGTCATCCAGCTCGTGCATGACATGACCGAGGCCCGCAAGAAGGCCAACAACCTGGAGGATGCCCGCGAGAAGGCGCTGGCCTATTGCGACCAGGTGAAGCCCTTCCTGGACAGGATCCGCTACCAGGCCGACAAGCTGGAGCTGCTGGTGGACGATGAGCTCTGGCCCCTGCCCAAGATGCGCGAGCTGCTCTTCACCCGCTGAGGATCAGCGGTTCGCGGGGGGCGCTGCACCCGGCGCCCCCCTGTCCGTTCAAGCCCCTTGGCCATTGGTGGAACTGTTTATCTTCGCCGCGACCCCATTCGGATTCACCTTTTCCATTACCCGATGATTACACGGAAGATCCTGGCGAGCCTCTCCATGTGCCTCCTCCTGAGCACGATGGCCGTTGCGCAGGGAGGCCGCTTGGCCGATGAGGCGAACGATGCCTACCGGAAAGGGTTCTACTTCAACGCGATCGAGCTCTACAAGAAGGCCTACACCGTGGAGAAGAAGGCCGCCACCAAGGCGGAGCTCATCTTCATGGTGGCCGAGAGCTACCGGATGCTGGGGGATGTGCAGCAGGCGCAGGTGTGGTACGAGAAGGCCAACAAGGCCCAGTACACCGACCCCGTGGTGTACTTCTGGATCGGCGAGATGCAGAAGCAGCAGGGCAAGTACGCCGAGGCCATCGCCAGCTACAACAAGTACAAGGAGAAGAAGAGCAACGACCCCCGCGCCGATGCCGGCATCGCCGCCTGCCAGATGGCCCAGCAATGGAAGGACAGCCCCACCCGCTACACCGTTGACCCCGAGGTGCTGCTGAACACGCCGCAATGGGACTTCACCCCGGCCTTCGCCGACAAGAAGAACGAGACGGTGGTCTTCACCAGCTCGCGCCCGGCCAGCACCGGGGCCGCCGCCGACGACATCACCGGCGATGCCTTCACCGACCTCTTCACCAGCACCCGCGACCGCCTCGGCAAGTGGAGCGAGCCCGTGAAGCTGCCGCTGGAGGTGAACTCCGAGGGCAACGAGGGCGCGCCGATCTTCAACAGCAAGCGCACCATCATGTACTTCACGCGCTGCCCCGCCGAGAAGAAGAAGATCCAGGGCTGCGACATCTGGATGAGCAAGAAGGTGGGCAACAACTTCAGCGCGGCCGTGATGCTGAAGCTGAAGCCCGAGGCCGGCAAGGAGGATTCGCTCAACATCGGCCACCCTGCGCTCGGCCCCGATGACGAGTACCTGGTGTTCGCCAGCAATGTGCCCTTCCCCGGCCACAAGGGCGGCCGCGACCTCTACAAGGTGGCCCTCAACAAGGATGGCATGCCCGTGGGCGCGCCCGCCAACCTCGGCGAAGAGGTGAACACCCCCAAGGACGAGCTCTTCCCCTTCGTCCGCTTCGATGGCAACCTCTACTTCGCCTCCAATGGCCGGCCCGGCATGGGCGGCCTTGACATGTTCATGGCCGAGAAGAACGCCAGCGGCATGTGGACCGCCGTGGACAACCTGAAGTCGCCCCTCAACAGCGCTTCCGACGATTTCGGCATCGCCTTCGACGGGGAGAACGACCGCGGCTTCTTCACCAGCAACCGCGCGGGCGGAAAGGGGCAGGACGACATCTGGCGCTTCTACATGCCCGACCTCGTCTTCGCGCTCCAGGGCAACGTGTACGACAAGCTCACGGGGCAGCCCATCCAAGGCGCAAAGGTGAGCGTGGTGGGCACCAATGGCAGCAACTTCAGCGCCCTCACCGATGAGAACGGGGGCTTCGCCTTCGTGGAGAACGGCAAGGACCGGTACATCAAGGAGAACACCAGCTACAGCATCCTCGCCGAGAAGGAAGGCTACCTGGTGGTGAAGGACCAGATCACCACCGTGGGCCTGGCCGAGAGCACCACCTTCGTGAAGGAGTACTTCCTGGAGCCCATCAAGGGTCCCATCGCGCTGCCGCAGATCCTCTACGATGTGGACCAGTTCTTCCTGCGCCCGGAGGCCAAGGACAGCCTGGAGACGCTGTACAACACCCTCATCGACAACCCGAACATCGTCATCGAGCTGCGCTCGCACACGGATGCACGCCCCACCCGCAAATACAAGGGCGGCAACAAGGAGCTCTCCCAGCTGCGCGCCCAGAGCTGCGTGAACTACCTCATCGAGAAGGGCATCGATCCGGCCCGCATGGTGCCGGTGGGCATGGGTCCGGATGAGCCGATCATCGCCATGGACGTCATCAAGAAGATGGCCACCCGCGAGGAGCAGGAGGCGGCCCACCAGAAGAACCGCCGCACCGACTTCAAGGTGCTGCGCACCGACTTCGTACCGGGAACGGGCAGTGCGCCGCAGGCTCCGCAGGAACCGAAGAATTAGCTCAACCCCTGAATGGAGGAGCATCCCGCGCAAGGGGATGCTCCTCTTCATTTCACCCCATGGCCAACGACAGCCGCTACGCCCAGCGAGGCGTCTCATCCGGGAAAGAGGAGGTCCACCGTGCGATCGCTGGCCTTGACAAGGGCCTGTACCCGAAGGCGTTCTGCAAGGTGGTGGCCGACGACCTCACCGGCAGCGCCGACCATTGCATCGTGATGCATGCCGATGGTGCCGGCACCAAGAGCGCCCTCGCCTACGCCTATTGGCGCGAGACCGGCGACCTGAGCGTGTGGCACGGCATCGCCCAGGATGCCGTGGTGATGAACCTGGACGACCTGCTCTGCGTGGGCGCCACGGACAGCATCCTCCTCAGCAGCACCATCGGCCGCAACAAGCGCCTCATCCCCGGGGAGGTGGTCGCCGCCCTGATCGAAGGCGCCGAGCTGTTCCTGCAGCGCATGCGGGCCTTGGGCATCGGCATCCGCAGCACCGGCGGCGAGACCGCCGATGTGGGCGACCTGGTGCGCACCGTGATCGTGGACAGCACGGTGACCTGCCGCATGCGCCGCGATGCGGTCATCGACAACGCCCGCATCCAGGCCGGCGACGTGATCGTGGCGCTGGCCAGCTATGGGCAGGCCACCTACGAGGACGCCTACAATGCCGGCATGGGCAGCAACGGACTCACCAGCGCCCGCCACGACGTCTTCGCCAAGGAACTGGCCGCCAAGTACCCCGAGACCTACGATCCCGGCACCCCGGCCGAGCTGGTGTATTGCGGCCAGGCCCGGCTCACCGACCCGCTGGACGGCACCCCGCTGGACCCTGGCCGGGCGGTGCTTTCTCCCACCCGCACCTATGCGCCGGTGGTGCGGCAGGTGCTGGAAGCCATGCGGGCGGACATCCACGGCATGGTGCATTGCAGCGGCGGCGCCCAGACCAAGGTGCTGCACTTCGTGGAAGGACTGCGCATCATCAAGGACGACCTGATGCCCATCCCGCCGCTGTTCAACGCCATCCAGCGCATGAGCGGTACCGACTGGAAGGAGATGTACAAGGTCTTCAACATGGGCCACCGGCTGGAGTTCTACGTGCCCGAGGCCCGCGCCCAGGAGGTCATCGCCATCGCCTCCTCCTTCGGCATCGATGCCAAGGTCATCGGCAGGGTGGAAGCAGCCCCCGCCAAGGAAGTGGTCCTCACCAGCCCGCACGGCACCTTCACCTACCAATAGGGCATTTCCCCCGCATTCCCCGCGCCTCCGCGTGAGGCTCCCTCCCATGTCCGACCTTCTCGCCAAGCTCTCCGCCCTGCACGACCGACGCACCGAGATCGGCAAGCAGCTGGCCGACCCCGCGGTCATCGCCGACCAGAAGAAATTCGTCGACCTCAACCGGACCTATCGTGACCTGGAGCCCATCGAGCAGGCCTTCTTCCGGTTCAAGAAGCTGCACGACGACCTGGCCGGTGCGGAGGAGATGCTGCGCACGGAGAAGGATGCCGATCTCCTGGAGATGGCGCGCGCCGAGCGGGAGGAGAGCCATGCCGCCATCGATGCCATGGAGGAGGAGGTGCGGATGATGCTGGTGCCCAAGGACCCGAACGATGGCCGCAACTGCACCGTGGAGGTGCGCGCGGGCACGGGCGGCGATGAGGCGAGCCTCTTCGCGGGCGACCTCTACCGCATGTACACCCGCTACTGCGAAGGCCGGGGCTGGAAGGTGGAGGTGGCGGATGTGAGCGAGGGCACTGCAGGCGGCTACAAGGAGGTCATCTTCAACGTCATCGGCGAAGGCGCCTACGGGGTGCTCAAGTTCGAGGCGGGCGTGCACCGCGTGCAACGGGTGCCCGCCACCGAGGCCCAGGGACGCATCCATACCAGCGCCGCCACGGTGAACGTGCTGCCAGAGGCGGAGGACACCGATGTGGAGCTGAGGGAGAGCGACGTGAAGATGGAGACCGCCCGCAGCGGCGGCGCCGGGGGGCAGAACGTGAACAAGGTGGAGACCAAGGTGCGGCTCACGCACATCCCCACGGGCATCGTGGTGATGTGCCAGACGGAGCGCAGCCAGCTCGGCAACCGGATGAAGGCCATGCAGATGCTGCGCACCAAGCTCTATGAGGACAAGGTGCGGGAGCACGAGGCCGCCGTGGCCGCCCAGCGCAAGAGCCAGGTGAGCAGCGGCGACCGCAGCGCCAAGATCCGCACCTACAACTATCCGCAGAGCCGCGTCACCGACCACCGCATCGAATTCACGGCGCACAACCTCCCGGAGGTGATGAACGGCGACCTGCAGGACCTCATCGATGCGCTGCAGCTGGCGGAGCGCACCGAGAAGCTGAAGGCCGAGGCCGGCCTCTGAGCCATCGCCCGGGCATGCGGGGAACCCCTGCGACGTGGCCGACGAATTCTCCGCGATCGGCGCGGCGCTGTGGTGAACAGTGCGGATCTTCGCGCCCGCATGACCCGCTCAGCGCTCGTTTCCCTCATCCGCCGCAAGAAGAGCCTGCTCTGCGTGGGCCTCGATACCGAGGAGCACCTGATACCCGAGCACTTCGGCCAGGAGAGCCACCCGGTGCGCGCGTTCAACGAGGCCATCGTGGAGGTGACGCATGACCTCGCCGTGGCCTACAAGCTCAACCTGGCCTTCTACGAAGCGCTCGGCGAGGAAGGCTGGCTGGACCTCGAGGCCACCATCGCCTATATCCGCAGCAAGGGCGATTGCCTCATCATCGCCGATGCCAAGCGTGGCGACATCGGCAACACGGCCCGCAAGTATGCCGAGGCCTTCTTCGATGTGCTCGGCGTGGATGCCATCACGCTCTCGCCCTACATGGGCCGCGACAGCATCGAGCCCTTCCTGCACCGCCCCGGCAAATGGGCCATCGTGCTCGGCATCACCAGCAATGCGGGCGCCGACGATTTCCAGTTCATGGCCGATGCGCAGGGCAACCGGCTCTTCGAAGAGGTCATCTCGAAATGCGCGCGATGGGGCGGCCGCGATGAGCTCATGTTCGTCACCGGCGCCACGCGCCCCGAGTTGCTGCGGCGCGCGCGCGAGCTGGCGCCCGACCACTTCCTCCTCGTGCCCGGTGTGGGCGCGCAGGGCGGCGACCTCGATGCCGTGCTCGACGCGGGCCTCACGCGCGAGGGCGGCCTGCTCATCAACAGCAGCCGCGGCGTGCTCTATGCGGGGCAGGGCCAGGAGGCCATCCCCATGGCGCGCCAGGCGGCCAAGGCGATGCAGGAGGCCATGGCGCGGAGGATGCAGGCCAAGGGACTGATCTGAGGGCGGAGCGCTTCGCAGCCGCAGCACCTTCACCGGCAACAGCGATCAGCGCTGTTTCGGGCATCGGTGCGCTGGCGATGTTCATCCGGGATTATTGTTCATTGGAGCGACAACCCGGGGGTGAACTTCAAGGGCCGCTTGCGGTTCATCTGCACCAGCGCGTACACGGGCGTGCCTCCGCACGACTCGTCAGGGTTGCCCGAGGTGCGGGGGCTTCACATCCGAGCCTCAATAGGCAACTCCAGCGGATGCGCGGAATCTGATGCAGAAGCGAGCAGGCGCGTCCTGTGAGAGCCATGACCGGGCCCACGCCGTGCATCGCGGGCTGCGCCTTGCGTCCGCGACATGCAGCTCCTCTGAGTGGCGGCATACGAATTGAAAACAGCAGGTGGTCTATGTATGAAATTAATCACAGCGCCTTGGATGATC
>DDRC01000129.1:0-1636 GCA_002342985.1 Flavobacteriales bacterium UBA2426 | reverse complement strand
CCGAGTCCGGAGGGCCTCGAAGCTGCTGTACGGGCAGCTGCCGCCTGGCAGGAATCGGGCTGTCACCCCGCAGCTCTCTCTCTCTCTCTCTCTCTCTCTACAATGACACGGCCTGCAAAGGCCACCACGAAAAAGCCCCCGGTGCGCGAACACCGAGGGCCGAACTCCGCGGGCTGAGGCCCTCGAAGCCCGCTCATGTCCCACCTAACCCTCGCTAAAAGGCAAACGAAACAGAGCAACGCGAAGATAAGGTGCCACCGCTGAGCCACCCCGGCAGCGCCGGGCCGTGCATACACGGTCTATCTGCGGAGCCTTGCCGCAACCCGCGACGGACAAGGACTTGAAAGGAGCGGAAGAGGACCGGACCAAGCTACCCCGGTCAACACGAACAGAACGATGACCTCCAACGCGATGAACCTCAGGTGGCCCGGTACCTGCTTCGGCTTGGTGCTGGGCTGCCTGGGGTTCATAGCTGCTCTCCGCTGCGAAGCGCAGAACAACTTGGTGCCTAACTGGAGCTTCGAACTACCTGAGGATAGCTGCAGTTGGCAGTGCTGTTTCAATGTGGGTTCAAGACCACTGCACTGGTATAGCTGGATGAACAGTCCGGATCATTTCAGTGCCTGTGCAGGCGGCTCAGGGGGCGATGATAGTCTGGTGGCCGTGCCACGGAATGGATGGAGTTTCCAGTATCCTTGGGATGGGCAGGCCTATACGGGAGTCCGGACGTACGACGGCGGTGGTGATTACCGCGAGTACCTGGGTGCAGCATTGCTCGAGCCCTTGGTTCCAGGCTGCACCTACCTGCTGCGATTCAGAACCAACCCGGCTTACGGGGGCACCTATTGGCTCATCAACGGGGGCGGGGCGTGCAACAACGTGGGGATGCTCCTGACCACTACCTCCAATGCTTGGCCGGACATCTCCGGGCCGCCCTTCGCATTCAGGAATTTCGCGCATTTGCGCACCACGGAGCCGGTGGCGGATACACTTGCTTGGACGGTCGTGGAGGGCACTTTCGTGGCGGATAGCGCGTATACGCATGTGGTGCTGGGCAACTTCTTCACCGATGCGCTCACCACTGGTTTCGCCAATGGGAATTCCTGGACGGACATCACTTTCTACCTGTTCGACGGGGTGGAGGTGGTCCCTGTTGACGCTGGCTGCCACGGCACTAATGTTGAAGAGCAGAACGCACATCAGCCGAAGGTGGAGCTTCTTGACCACGCGATACAGGTACAGTGGGGTGCGGCTTTAGAGGTGGAAGTGGTTGATGCAGTGGGCCGGGTCTGCCATCGCGCAACCTCATCTCAACGTAGCTTGCGTGTGCCGGTAGCACAGCAAGGTGGGCTCTATGTGCTGCGCGTGTTCAGTGAAGGGAGGTCGTTCGTTCGAATATTCGTGTTACCGTAGCATGCCGGTCGTTCATCAACCAATTGAACGATCATGGAACGGATATCGATCATCGCCATCGGCATGACGTGTCTCATCGTACAACCAGGAAGTGCCCAGGATTGGAGCCGACTTCCGGGAGGGAACATCATTAACAACAACGAATGGCTGGGTGCGGCTCCCGGAAGCACCATACCGCTGCGGATAGAGACCAGGGTGAACCAGCCGATCGACTTCTACACCA
>DDRC01000118.1 GCA_002342985.1 Flavobacteriales bacterium UBA2426 | reverse complement strand
TAATGTGCGGCTGAGGAGATGGCCACCCCCCTGGCCGTGAGTCTTTGACCCTGGCCCCCTCACGGCAACGCCTCCATCGCCGCCTCCAGCGCGGCATCCACCCCGGCGTTCAGCCCATCCCGATCGGCCACCGCCACGATGGTCGGAGGTAGTCCGCGGCCTTCCCAGCTGATGCCGTTCGCATCGCGGTGATCGGCGATGGAGAGCGTGACGCCCCAGCCGTTGGGCAGTTCGAAGAAGGCGTTGTCCGCAAAGGCCCCGGCGGTGGTGTCGCCGATATGCACCACATGGGGTTGCGTGCGCATGGCCAGTGCGAAGGTCTCGGCGGCGCTCTGCGATCCGCGACCCGTGAGCAGCACCACCGGCTTGGCATACGCAGGTCCCGTGGGTGTGGTGGTCCATTGGATCTCTTGCCCGAAATCGTCCGGCCCGGGACCGGTCTTGCGGCGCACGCGCATGTAGGTGGCGGCCTGGCCGGTGAAGAGCCCCGCGCTGTACTGCGCGAAGGGGTCGAAGCCGCCGGCATTGTCGCGCACGTCCACCACCAGGCCCGTGGTGCCGGCCAGCGCCTGCACGGCATCGCGCAGGCCCTTGGTGTAGTCGTTGTTGCTGCCGTCGAAATGGCGGATGTGGATGTAGCCGTGCCCGTCCGCGAGTCTGCCGTACTCCACGGCCTCATTCACTTCGTGGTGCTCCGTGAGGTAATGGTCCTTCACGGTGGCGAAGTGGAAGGTGGTGTCGATGAAGGCACCGTTCACGAGATCGATGGACCAGCGCGGCAGGTCGGCGCTGTTCGGATAGAGCGTGATGTGGGCGTCATTCAAGGACGTGAGCATGGCGGCCAGCATCTCGCGCAGCTGCGCATCGCTCATGCCCTCATGCACCTGCGGGCGGTACACGTTGCCGAGGCTGTCCCAATCCAGGGTCTTCACGCGGAAGAGGCCGTAGTGCTCCTTCACCGTGCGGTGCAGGCCTTCGAAGACACTGACGGGATCAGCGGCGGGCTCATCGCCGAAGATCGTCTTCTGGCAGGAGCTGAGCAGGACCGCGCTGGTGGCCAGGGCAAGGAGGTTGAAGGCTTTCATCGCTTGAGGAGGTTGTGGGTCAGGGCTGCTTCGAGGCGGCGGTGGAAGAGGCGCAGTTGGGCGGGGTGATCGAGCCCATCGCGTTCGGCATCGTTCAGGTAACCGATGTGCACCCCGAGGCCGATCGCGAACCGCGTGGAGAGCTGGTAGGCGTAGCGCAGGTCAAGCTGCGCCTGGAACAGCTGCCAGGGCGCGGCCCAGGTGGTGCCGCTGTCGAAGAAGGAAGTGATGCGGCCCATGTTGCCGGGCACGGAGACCGACCGCGACCAGGGCTCACGGGTCATGAGCGCGACGAGGGTGAGCGAGAACTCAGCGTTTATCCTGTGACGCCCGGACACGTACGCCCTTCCGATCAGGCCATCGAAGGTGGCGCAGGCCATCTGGCCCACGGGGGCGAAGCCTTGCGGCCGGTTGGCGGTCCAGCCCAAGGCCGGTCCGAAGTACCAGCCGTTGCCATCCACCTGCGGGCCCGCATGGAAGGTGCGCGCCACGCGCAGTTCGGCCATCCACATCGGGCGGTCCATGGGGATCGGTTCATCGGTGACGCTACCATCCCAGTTCCAGGTGCGGAAGAGCTTGGTGCGTGCCCCGGTGGAGGTGGGTGCCAGCAGGCCCCTGCCGTAGGCGAGGTGAAAGACCCAATCACCCTTGGGGCCGGTGTGCGCATAAGTGAAGCCAAGGCGGGCAAGGTCGGCGCGGTGCACCAGATCGCCGACCTGACGATCGCGCACAAGCAGCCGATCGAGGCCCGGGGTCAATTGGAAGTAGCCTTGCTGGGCCTGGGACCGCAGCAGGGACAGGACGGTGAAGAGGATCGTGAGCAGGAGGTGCCGGTGCATGGCGCTTGGTTTACGGATGCAAACCTCCGCGCACCCATACCGCTGCCCAATAGGAGTCCACGTGAACCGCACAAAGCGCTGCCTGAAGTGGACGGGTCGCTGCATCAGTCCTCTGCGGGGTACCGCCCGAAGACTGGTGTATCCAGAGGGTCGGCGTTCAAGCGGCGGAAGGTGCGGTCCATGCAGCCTTTATGTCGATCCATGTCGAGCGTCCTTTCATCCTGCAGGCGGACTGATCAACTTCGTGCCGCGGTGTACCACCGTCCTTGTCCCGCATGGCCGCAGCAACGCATGATCAATCGGGTGGAATGACCGGAGGCGCTCCCAGCAGCCTCCCGTTCATGCGGCGTCCGCTCGCGCTCAAGCTGATCATCATCCTCCTGCTCTCCGCGCTGAACCTCACCGGCGATTACGATTGGAGCCGTACCAACGCGACCCAGGAGCTCCTGATGGTGCTCACCACGCTCGGCCGTTGGGGCATCACGCTCTTCGGTGCCTACGCCATCATCCAAGGGTATCAGCGCCGCTACCCGCAGGC
Organism: Flavobacteriales bacterium UBA2426; assembly: GCA_002342985.1. Taxonomy (GTDB): domain Bacteria; phylum Bacteroidota; class Bacteroidia; order Flavobacteriales_F; family PHOS-HE28; genus PHOS-HE28. The sequence continues at coordinate 22,647 of DDRC01000118.1, read as the reverse complement.
GGACCAGAACTTCAACCGCCGCCGCGGGGCCTTCGTGTTCGTGCTGCTGCTCTGCTTCGCCACCAGCGTGGCCTCCGACTTCCCGGAAGAGCTGATCCTCCAGGGCGACCTGGATGAGCTGGGCTTCAACTGGGTCAATCACGTCTTCGGCGCGGTGCTGGTCAGCATCATCGTCCTGGGCGTATTCGAACTGAACTATACGGGACAGCTCAACGCCAGCCTGCTGGCCGAGAAGCAGGAGATGGAACGGCTGCACATGCAGAGCCGCTAGGAGAGCCTGAAGAGCCAGGTGGACCCGCACTTCCTCTTCAACAGCCTCAACTCGCTGAGCGCCCTGATCCGCACGGACCCGAAGCGGGCCGAGCAGTTCGTGGAGGAGCTCTCCCGCGTGTACCGCTACCTGCTGCGCGGCCGCGAGCACGACCTGAGCTCCCTGGAGGATGAGCTGGAGTTCATCCGTTCCTACGAGCACCTGCTGAAGACGCGCTTCGGCAAGGGCTTCGTGCTGCAGATCGCAGTGGACGAGCACCTGCTGGGCCGGCGCCTGCCCGCACAGGCGCTGCAACTGCTGGTGGAGAACACGGTGAAGCACAATATGATCTCTGAACCACAGCCCCTCACGGTAACGATCCGCAACGCAGGCAACGACCGATTGGAAGTGCACAACAACCTGCAGCGCCGCAACAGCCGCATGCACTCCAACAAGGTGGGATTGGTGAACATCACCGAGCGCTTCCGGCTGCTGGGGGCACCGCCCGTACTGGTAGAGGAGACCGCATCGGACTTCCGCGTTACCCTGCCCCTGCTGGGGGAATGAACCATGGACATCCTGATCATTGAGGACGAACAGCTCGGGGCGGAGCGCCTTGCCGCGCTGGTGCATGAGATCGACCCCGCCTATCGCGTGCTGGCCATCTGCCCCAGCATCCGCGACAGCGTGGCATGGCTGGGCACCCATCCGGCACCGGACCTTATCCTGATGGACATCGAGCTCGCGGACGGGCAATGCTTCGAGATCTTCACGCAGGTGGAGGTCACGGCGCCCGTGGTGTTCACCACCTCGTACGATGAGTATGCGCTGCAGGCCTTCAAGGTGAACAGCATCGACTACCTGCTGAAGCCCGTGCGCAAGGAGGAGCTGCAGGCCGCACTGGACAAGCTGTCAAGGCTTCGCTCGCAGTTCGGGGGTGGCGCGATCGACGTCAACCGGCTGTTGGAGCAGCTGCAACAAGGACGGAGCGCGTACCGCACACGGTTCCTCGCCAAGCAGGGGAACAAGCTCATCGCCATCGGCATTGAGGAGATCGCCTACTTCTACGCCGAGGACCGCATCACCTTGTTCCGCACCTGGGATGGTCGGCGCTTCGTGGCGGAATACAAGCTGGAGGAACTGGAGACCATGCTGGACCCTCAAGACTTCCACCGGATCAACCGCTCCGTGATCGCCCACGTGCGCTCGGTGCAGGAGATCCACAACCACTTCAACGGCCGTCTGAAGGTGATCCTGAAACCGGCCCTGGACAAGGAGACGATCGTGAGCCGCGAAGGGGCCATGGCCTTCAAGCTGTGGATGGGGAAGTGATGCGATCGGGCATGACGCCGGATCGTGACACACAAGTTGATCAAGCTCCGCACCATGGAACACCTGAAGTGCGCACCCACGACATCCAGCCTTCGGATCGGCTTTATGCCAGGACCGACAGATGGCCGGTCATGACTTCGATGGTGCTTCGCTGTTCCCGCCGATCCAGCCCAGGTGGGTGTGCTTGAAGGCATCGGGGTACTTCAGCCCGTAGCCGAAGATGCGGTCCATGGCGCTGTGGCCGAGCAGCACCCAGCCGGCGAAGAGCAGCTGAGGGTGGTGCAGCAGGGCGCCCAGTGCGAGCACGATCACCGCGATCGCCTGATGGTGCGCCAGGTTGTAGGTGATGGCGCCCACGCGCGGCCCGAAGGCATAGCCGATCATGCTGAGGTCGGGCGCGAGCAGCCACACGAGGTAGAGCCACCAGGGATTGCCGCCTAACAGGGTGGCCGCGTAAGCGCCGAGGAAGAGGGCGATGGATTCGAGGAGGATGAGCTTCTTCATGACGGTGAGGAGTTGGAGGGTTGGTTCAGAAGCGGTAACCGATGTGCACCGTGGGGAAGGGCTGCCAATCGCTCTGCTTGTACGCCAGTCCATTGAACTGCACCTCGTCCACATGGAAGTTGCGGTCCAATCCGATCCACGGGGCCAGGTAGAGGCCGCGGGGCTGGCCGTTCGCATCCTTCATCAGGAAGAAGCGGTAGCCCACCTGCACACCCACGCCCACGGTATGGCCGGTGGCGGTGACCCCGCTCTCCAGGTGCGTGGCCTCCTCGGTGCTGTACCCGGTGCCCACGCCCACGAAGAGGCTCTTGATGCCGCGGAAGGAGTAGTTGACCTTGAGGCCGTAGCCGCTGTGACGGGTACCGAACCCTTCGTTGGTGCGCAGGCCCTCGGGCAACTCCAGGCCATAGACCCCCAGGTCGAAGCGCAGGTGCCCGGGCGCATAGATGGCATGGACGGAATACCCGTTCATGAGGTAGGCCAGCGGATCCACCTCCAGTTCGAAGGTGGTGGGGATGCGCGGGGCGGTCTCCTGGGCCTTGACCCGGGGCACCAGGGCCAGGGTGAGCAGGAGCAGGGAAACAAGTGCGGGAAGGGAATGCCTGAACATGGCTTGGGGGGGGGGATGGGGCAAAAGTCCCCCGGCCATACCCCCTCCATCGACCGTTCCCTGAAGGTCGGACGCCATTTCTCCGAAGGTCGTACCTCCTGCTGTTCTAGGACTTCCGGAACTCGGACGGCGTCCGTCCCGTGTGCTTCTTGAAGGCCGCGTTGAAGCTGCTCTTGGTGTTGAACCCGCAATCCATTGCCACCCCCAGGATGCTCAGGTGCGCATGTGCCGGATCGGTTAGGCGGCGCTTCACCTCCTCCACCCGAAGGCGGTTCACCGTGTCGAAGAAGCTGGCTTGGTAGTGCCGGCTGATCACCTCGGAAACGAGGTAGGCTGGTGCCCCGATCCGGTCGCTGAGCTGGGCCAGCGAGAGTTCCCCTTCCAGATAGGCCAGCTCCCCCTCCAGGACCGTTCGGAGCCGCTCGGCCAAGGGCGCGTACTGCTCATTGGAGAGGTGCAATCGGCTTCGACCCGTGCTTGCACCCGGCGATCCGGACGCAGGGAGCGGAGCATCGGACGATTCCGTTGCAGGCACAGGGTCATCGTCAGGAACCCGTTGGTAGGCCGGTTCCGGCGGGGCGGTAGGGATGGGCTGAACCAATGGCACAAGCTCCGGAGCAGGCGGACGGCCCCAGGTGCTGTAGGCCAGGGCATAGATGCAGGCGCTCAGGACCAGTCCGATGATGCCATTGAGCACCACGAAGTTGACGTGGAGGAAGATGCAGGCACCGGTGATGGCCATGGACACCAAGCTGAAGGCGCTGAACACCCGCAGCAGCAAGAGCGCGCGGTGCAGGTCGATGGCTTCGATGTTGGAGAAGCGGTCGCGCAGATCGCGCTGGTAGCGCACGATGAGCGCGATACACCAGGCCGTATAACCCAGGATGTGCAGGGTGCGCACGCTGAGGATCACGGCCACGGGCGGCGACAGCTTCCCGCTGAGCAGCACCTGCTCGCCGAAGGCCACCTTTTCCGGTCCGCTCAGCAGGTAGAAGGGCAGCTGGCTGAGCACATAGCCGACGAAAGGCAGGAAGTGCAGCCAGGCCTGTCCCACCCGGGCATGGCCCGTGATGGCCTGCACGTGGAAGAAGAGCAGCGGCCCATAGAGCAGCACCAGCGGATCGCCGATGCGGATCAGGTGGGGCCACTGTCGGAAGTAGCCCGACAGCCCCAGCACCGGTCCGAGGAGCGAGATGGAGATCACCGCCACCAGTGCGGCCAGCAGCCGGTGCTCGCGCGAGCCGCCGTGACGGTTCACCAGCAGGTAGGCCAGGAAGAGCCCCTGGATGGCGGCGGCGAAGATGACCAGCGCGAGCAGTTGCACGCCGAAAGATCGGGAGGCGACGGTGATCGGGCTGAACGTGACAGACCCAAACTGCTGCGAACACCCGATCGACTACTAGGCGTGGACCGAGGGACCGACCGACCTTTCGAAAAACCTCCCCATGTGGTGGAAAGCCCTCTTCTTCTGGTTCCTGCTGATGATGCTCGCCATCGTGAACGGCACGGTGCGCCTCAAGTTCATCATCCCGTTCACTGGCCTAACCGCAGGACTGGCCATCAGCACGGCGATGCTGTGCGCGCTGATCCTGGGCGCCACCTGGCTTGCCATCGGCTGGATCGGCCCTTCGAATGCGAAGCAGGCCTGTGGCATCGGCGTGTTCTGGTTGGTCCTGACACTGGCCTTCGAGTTCGGAGCCGGGCACTTCCTCTTCAAGAAGTCGTGGTCCGAACTGCTGCTGGACTACGACCTCACGGAGGGGCGCATCTGGGTGCTGGTGCCGATCGTGACGGCATTGGCGCCGTGGTGGATGGCAAGGCTGCGGGGGCTGTTGGGCTGAAATGGGCATGTCGCTGGTGGTCGACCTGTGGTCGCAGCACCCACCTTCGCCCCATGGACAAAGCAGCCTTGGTCGCTCAACTGCGCATCGTACTTGAACAGCGCGCCACAGCGCTCCAGGACGAAGTCTCCGCCACCCTGGAGGCACGCAACAGCGACACGAAGAGCAGTGCGGGCGACAAGCATGAAGTGGGCCGCGCCATGATGCAGCAGGAACTGGACCAGCTCGAAGGCCGGTTGGTCAGCATGCGTTCCATGCAGCACGAACTGGCGCGCGTGCCCGTGGACCGTGTGCACGAGCACGTGGGCTTCGGAAGCTTGGTGACCACGGACCAAGGGACCTACTTCGTCGCCATCGGACTGGGGGCGTTGGATATGACGAATGGAACCTGCTACGCCATCTCCCTCACCTCACCGATCGGTCAAGCGTTGCGCGGCAGGAGGACCGGCGATGTGGTCACGGTGAACGGAAGGTCGATCCGGATACTGGTTGTGAGCTGATCAGGGCAGCTTCGTCCCCACAGCACCCCACCACGGAGCAATGGTGTACTTCAGCCGACCCGCCTTCACGAAGGGGTCCTGCTTCAAGTTCGCTTCAACCTCCTCGCGTGTGTCACAGTCGTACAGCAGCAGTCCGCGCCAGCCTTCGTCGTTCTTGCCATAGGGACCGGCCATGACAATGAGGCCCTTGGCGGCCTGGGCATCCTGATGCGCCAGATGCGCCTGCTGCAGGGTCGCGGCGGTAAGGCTGTCCAGCGCCGGTCCATCGCCCTTCGTGTAGAGCACGAACCAGTATTGCTTCATGTGGTAGGTGCTGTCCGCGATGGTGACATCGAAGGTGCGCTGCGCCAGCATGGGGGTAACGCAGGGGATGAGCAGGAGCAGGAGGAGGAGTCGGTGCATGCGGCGATGGCTTCGGCCGTCTAAAGGTGCCGCGCGCAGCTCGGATGCGCAAGCCTTGCGATACCTGGAAAGGGACCACCGCTGCATCGGGTGGCAGCTATCTTGCCCGCATGCCCGATGCGCGCCAGCGATCCGCGGCCATCAAGGCGGAAGCCCATCGGCTGGGATTCCTGGCCTGCGGGGTGGCACGTGCCGATTTCCTCGCCGAGGAGGCGCCGCGCCTGGAGCAATGGCTGCGGCAGGGCCGGCACGGCACCATGGGCTATATGGCCGGCCATTTCGACCTGCGGCTCGATCCGCGCCGACTGGTGCCGGGCGCCCGGAGCGTGATCAGCCTGGCGTGCAATTACCACACGCCCCAGAGGCAGACCGACCCCGAGGCGCCTAAGCTGAGCACCTATGCCTATGGGCGGGACTACCACAAGGTGGTGCGGAAGCGACTGAAGCCCTTGATGGGCTTCATTGCCGAGCGGTTCGGGCAGGTGGCGATCAGGGCCTTCGTCGATAGCGCGCCCGTGCTGGAAAAGGCCTGGGCGGAGCGGGCTGGCATCGGCTGGCGGGGCAAGCACACCAACGTCATCCGCCGGGGTGCGGGCTCCTTCTTTTTCCTCTGCGAGCTCATCACCGACCTGGAGCTGGAGCCCGATGCACCGGCCACCGACCATTGCGGCACCTGTCGGCGCTGCATCGATGCGTGCCCCACGGACGCCATCACGCCTTACGGTGTGGACGGCAGCCGCTGCATCAGCTACCTCACCATCGAGCTGAAGGAGGCCATTCCCGGTGCGTTCGCTGGGAAGCTGGACGGCTGGGCCTTCGGGTGCGATGTGTGCCAGCAGGTGTGCCCATGGAACCGATTCAGCGTGCCGCATGCGGAGCCCGAGTTCGCCCCCAAGCCGGAACTGCTCGGGCTTACCGGGGAGGAGTGGCACGGCATGACGGAGGTCGTCTTCGACCGCCTCTTCGAAGGCAGTGCGGTGAAACGGGCCAAATACGCCGGCCTCAAGCGCACGCTCGATTTCCTCAAGCGTACGGGCTAAACGGGCGCTTCCGGAAACCGCGGATGCGGACCTGCGGCGCTCAGCTGCGCATGGTGCTCTTGAAGACCTCCAGGATGACGTCCTTGTAGAGGTGGCCGAAGGTGGCGAGGCACCAGGCCTTCAGCACCAGTTGGTCGCGCTGGCCCACCCATTTGCGGGCCTTGATCAATTCCTTCCTGAACAGGCGGGGGTCGAAGCTGACCTTCTGAAGCACCTGCTTGCTGAACTCCATCATCTTCCTTCCTTGGTCCATCATCACGGTACGGGTTAAGCGAGGCTGAAGATAGATCGAATCGCCGGGGGGAGGGGGGATGGGACGGTCGGTTTTTCCACGATCGCACCCTCCGCACGGCAAGGGGCAACGGCACCCGCCCGGGCTTGGTATGCCCGGCTTGTTAATGATCGTTCACGGCGCGAAGGCGCGATGCGCGGCCTGCAGCACCCGGCTCGTGGACACCTCGTAGGCGTAGGCCACCAGCTCGCAGTTGGCGGCGTTCCACGCTGGGTTCATCGCCACGCCGTTGTACGACAGGGTGATGGTGTCGCCCACGGTCGCCGCGGTGGCGACGAGCTGCCGCCCCCAGGCCCCATCCAGCGTCTTGCGGAACACATGGCGGTGGTCGTAGTTGGGCACATCCGGGGGGGTCGCCTGGGAGTTGTACTGCCAGTCGATCACATGGTCCTCCAGCAGGTACACGGTGAGGTTGTGCTCGCCATTGAGGGGGGCCAGCACGGCCACCTTCACCTCGGCGGTGACAGTGTTGGACGGGGCGTCGTGCTGCAGCGCACTGATCCAGATGTCCAGCGCCGCATCCTCGTTCACGATCTCGTCGATGGCACTGCCCCAGGAGGCGCTCGATTGGGTGACGCTGCTGTTGAAGGCCGTGCGGTTCACCATGCCCGTGGGCAGGAAATTGACGCCGAAAGTGGTGGCGTAGGCCTGGCCCTCCGGGGTGCGGAAGTCGGTGTCGTAGCTGCCATCGGGGTTGCTCTGGGGCGCGATGAAGCTGGAGTTGAAGTTGCCCACGGCATGCATGCCCACCACGATGAGGTCCTCGCCGTAGGCCGTCTTCAGCTGGGCGGCCACGGCGTGCGAGGCAGGGCAGTTGTTGCAGTGGTGGCCGGTGAACTCCTCCAACAGCGCGCGCCGCTTCACCGTCTCTCCGGGGGTGCCGCCGTTCCCGGTGCGCGGGGTCACGGGTTCATCCACGTAGTCGCAACCGGCCATGAGCATCAGCCCGGCGATGAAGGGGAGCATCGGTGCACGCATGGGTCAGAAGGTGCTGGTGATGGACAAAGTAAGGCCGTTGGCGGCGGGTACCTGGCGGCATACCCCGCCCACGCAGAAGATGCCGGCACGCTGGCGGCCGTAGTTGACCTGGAAGCGGTTGCCACCGCGGATGTAGCCCACCGAGCCGATGGGGTAGTGCAGGGGCTCTTTGCCCTTGTCCTCCAGGGCAGCGCTGCCCACGTAGTTGAACTGGTCCATGGCGGCGATGAACCAGTGCGGGCTGAAGGTGAGCTCGGCGAGGGCCGTGGCCCAGTTGCCCTGGTCCTGCCGGGTGCTGAGGTGCTGGAGCTCGAAGCGCAGTGAAGTGCGCTCGGTGAAATTGTGCAGGCCCTCGAGGATGAGGATGTCCGCATAGACCACGGATTCACCGGGCTTGCCTTGGATGATGTCGATGTCGTAGGCCAGGTTGAGCCAGGTGAGGGCCAGCTCCCAGGAGGAGCTCACCTTCTTGCGCAGCTCGATGTTCACGTCCTGGAAATAGCGCCGCTCGCCCGGCGTGAAGAACCGCGAGGTGTAGCCTTGGCGCGCGGTGGTATCGTCCGCAAGGCCCAGGCGGGTGGTGTCGAGCGCATAGGCCACGCTGCCGTTGATGGCCAGCTTGGTGCCGTACTTGCCCCCGAGCGGGGTGCCCTTCTTCCATTTGTAGAAGACCTCGCCTTGGGCGCTCACCTCCCCGTTGGGCTGTGTGGCATAGGGGTAGAGCGTGGCGGGCAGGTTGTAGGTGTGCTGCTTGGTGAGCGGCGGCAGGAAGTTGATGTTGAGGTCGAACGGCGTGGGCGAGGCGCGGTCGCTCTGGTAGAACATATTGTCGAAGCTGTGGGCGCCCACGCTGGCGCCGAAGCCCTTGGTGCTGTAGGTGGCATTCACCAGCAGCCCTTGTCCTGGCCGGTAGATGAATCCGTTCTTGCCATTGGGGTCGTTGATCTTGTAGGCATACTCGGTATAGAGGTCCCACTTGGCGCTCGTGTAGTGCAGCCGCAGCGCCCAGGTGCCCACGTTCTCGGGCAGCTCTAGCAGCGGGTCACGGTCCTCCTGGTACTTGCTCACGAAGCTGCCACCGACCACCAGGTTGCCCGCCGCTGTCCAGGCGCTGTCCAGCAGCTCGGCCAGGTTCAGCTCGGCATCGGCGCCGCGCACAAGGCCCACCCCCTTCACCTGACCGTTGTCGAAGTTGAAGCGTTGGCGGCCTGCGATGCCCTTGAGGTACACGCCGCGGAAGGGCTTGTACCTCACGCGCACCCCGTCCATGGCGTTGTCCACGCCGAGGTAGCGCTCTTCGTAGGCGCGGAACACGAGCCCTTGGCCGAACTGCTCGAAGAAATTGCCGGCCGTCACCTCCAGGTCGCTGAGCTTGTACTTGGCGTACCGGTACCCGATGCCCGATCCGGCGTAGGGCTGACCGGCCGGGTAGCCGGCCAGCGCGGGCTCGTAGCTCTCGAACCGCCCCCCCGCCTCGAAATTGCCGCTGGTGTAGATGAGGTTCATCCAGGCATTGTAGGCCAGCCGCTGCCGCGGCACGATGGCGCCGATGTCCTCGTCCTCGTTGTAGTACTGGGCGTCGGTGCTGAAGTTGCCGTGCAGCTGGCCACCTTCCTGGGCCCGGGCCATCCCGCACAACATGAGCATCGCTGCCGCTGCGGGGGCGCGCAGTGCGCTGGTCATCCGTTGCATCCCGTGCCTGTCACTTCTTGCCCGTGAGCTCAAGCACCTTCCGGTACAGCTCGTTCTCATCGCCGGGCTCGTAATTGTTGTGCTGGTACACGATCCGCCCGCTCCCGTCAACCAGGAAGGTGTGCGGCACGTTGTTCACGTTCAGCGCGCGCTTGAAGTCGCCATTGGGGTCGAGGTACACCTCGTACTCCCAGTCCTGCCCGCTCACGTAGGGCTTCACCCGCGCCATGGTGCGCGCATCATCGATGGAGATGGCGATGAGCTTCACGCCCGTCTTCGCCCGCCAGTCCTCGTACTTCTCCGCGATGGCCGAGAGCTCCTTCTTGCAGGGCGCGCACCAGGTCGCCCAGAAGTTGATGATGATGGGCTTGCCATCATTGCTGAAGCTGCGGGTGTCCACCTTCTTGCCCTCCAGCGTCTGCACGGTAGCGCTGGGTACGGTGGATTGCGCGGCAGCCGCGATGGCGGTGGTGATCAGAAGGGCGACGGTAAGGATGCGGATCATCAGTGTATCGGGTTCGGGGCCAAACGGAAGACCAGCGGTCACAGGCAATCATCGCGCCGGACCGCTGGCCTCCGTAATCGGCTCACATCGTTCAGCGCCTTATCGGCTCAGGGTCACCTTGCGGGTGGCGGTCATGCCATCGGCCACCACCTGCACGAAGTAGCTGCCGGCGGAGAGGCCGCCGAGGTCGAGCACGTGCTGCTGCGCGCCGCTGCCGAAGCTGCGGCTGCTGCTCATCACCTGCTCACCCAGCATGTTCACCACCTGGAAACGCACATTGGTGGAGGCGGGAAGGTCGAAGCCCAGGTTCAGCTGGCCTTCGGTGGGGTTGGGGTAGAGCGTGAGGTGACGGCTCAGCGCGTTCTCCTCCATGCCCACGGCGAGCTGCGAAACGAAGGCCGCCTGCAGCACCTCCTTGGTGCTGCTGTTCTGCACGAAGGCCACCACTTTCACGTTGGCCAGCTGGCCCCAGAGATTGTAGTTGCCCTGGGCCACGCCGCCCGTGGTGAAGCTGTAGGTCTGGGTGAACGACTGCGAGATGCCGGCCTGCAGGTTCGCCATGGTGATGCCGCTGCCGTTGGGCAGCATCTTCCGCTGGGCGTGCTTGAATTGGGTCTGTGAGGTGGTTCCGCCCGTGTAGGAGTAGCTTTCCACGGCGGCGATGTGCAGCTTGTGGGTGCCGGGGAAATCGGCATAGGGGGTCACCTCTGCGGTGACGGTGAGCAGGTTGCCGCCGTAGGTGGCGGTGAGGTTGATGGCGGCGAACGCCGGAACAGCCGCCTCCGTGCTGAGGTTGGAGGCGTTGTTGACGTAGGAGTTCTGGACCGAGGCGCCATTGAGGTAGGAGTCGGGGATGCCGCTCACGCCGTAGTAGGTGCGACGGGTCACGCCGTCAGGATTGTAGCTGGGGTCGGTGCCGGGGCTGGGCCAGTTCATCTGGTACTTGATGGCGGCGATGTTGGAACCCGTGCCGTTGGCGTTCACCGATGTCAGCAAGGGGTCGAAGGTGTTGTTGAAGCTGGCGCAGGGGGCGCAGGTGGAGCTCGTGAACTCCTCGATCAGCACCACGCGCTGTGCGGATTGCGTGGCCACGTTCACCTGTTTGGTGGCCAGGTCGTTCAGCGGGTTGGCGTCATCGCCTCCATTGAGGTTGCTGGCCCAGGCCACGATGGTGTGGCTGCCGGTGGTGGCGTTCCACGGCGTGGGGTGGCTGAAGTTGTAGGAGGCGCCCGGATTGATCGTGGCGGAGATGGGCTGCGACACGGCAGCGCCGCCATCGACCGTATAGTTCAGCGTGAAGCTGTTGATTGCGGCCGTGCCGAAGTTGCGCATGGTGCCCGTGATGGTTTGGTTGCCGGCGGCCACCACGTTCGGCATGTTGATCGTCAGCGCAGCCAGGTCAAGTGCGCTCTGCGTGCCTGTGATGAAGTAGGCCACATCCTGCGAGCCGGTGAAGTTGGTGTTGGTGGCCAGTGTGGCGGCACCGGCGGTGACGCTGTAATAGCCGCTGCCATAGGCGCAGCACATGCCATCACCGTAGGCGTCGTTGATGGTGAAGACGAGCACCGGGCCGTTGGGCACGCAGGCCGTCACCGGGGCCTGGTCGTAAGCGCCATTGGCGGCCGCGAGCTGGTACGGGCCGCCCGATGCATAAACGGGAGAGCCGCCAACGCCTGTGAGGCTCCAAGTGGTCTCATCGCCGTAGCGGTCGGTGGTGATGTTCACCGTCACCTCGGTCTGCCCACCAGGGCACTGGGCCGTCGCCTGGGCGCTGAAGGCCAGGGCCGTGGCGAAGGGTAGGAAGCGTAGCGTCTTCTGCATGGTGTTGGGTTTTGTTCGCAACTGGGGGATGCGGCCGCACCTGAACGTGCGTGCCGGTGTTTGAAGGAGCGCCAAAGTAGCGGCCGCTTCTCCGACACTGTTGGGCATCGATCCCCGCCGGGTTGGGATCCTACGCGGCCGCAACGGCATTGCCGGGAGTGAGCAACGGTGGCCTCCGGGTCGGGGCATCCGCCTACCTTTGCCTACATCGGTGGCATGGAATTCCCGCAAGGGGCTTCCGGCCGTTGATAAGCCCGGATGACCATGAAGAATCGATACGCGCTCCTTTTCTCCGCCTCCCTCATCGCCGCCTCCGCGCAGGCGCAATTCATCACCATCACCACGGAACAGGGGCAGGTGGTCAATGGAACCACGGTGGTGCACAACGGCACTTCCGATGCCAGCCTCCTTACGCAGAGCCTGCGGGCCACACGCAATGGTTCCACCACGATCAACGTGAACATGCGCCGCTACGAGATCAGCGCGCAGACCGGAACGCGCAACTATTTCTGCTGGGGCGTTTGCTACGATGAATGGGATGCCGGCCAGTATCCGGTCTTCAACGCGGGCCAGGAGGCCGTGCTCTCCATGGCGCCCGGCGTGGAACTCGACAATTTCCACGCCTACCACATGCCCCAGGGCCAGGCCGGCCAGAGCACCTACCGCTATGTGTGGTACAACACGGCCAACTCCAGCGACACGGCTTATGTGGACATCACCTTCAACGTGGGCTTCGTGGGCATCGAGGAGTCGGTGCGCGCAGCAGCCCGGTTGGATGCCTACCCGGTTCCAGCCGTGGGTCAGGATATCCAGCTGGAGTTCAGCCTCGATCGCACCGCTGCCGGCACGCAGCTCGTGGTGCGCGACATGCTCGGTGCCACCCAGAAGCGCCTGTCGGTGCTCGGGGCGCAGGGCCGCATGGTGCTCCCGGCCAGCCAGTGGACCGCTGGGGTGTACTTCGTGAGCCTGGAGCGCGATGGCCGTGTGCTGGCCACGCGGCGCCTGATCGTGGCCCGCTAGTTCCCGGCCTCCACCAGCCAACGCTGCACCAAGGGCGGCACTCCAAGGGTTGCGGTTGCAGCAACCACATGGAGCCCTGCGCGGCGCACCTCCGCCGGCTTCGGGTCCACGAGGGTCATCGGCGCCTGCCGTGGCGCATGATGCACAAGCGCTGCTGCCGGGTACACCGCCAAGGAAGTTCCCACGACGAGCACCCGGTCCGCCTGTCCCATCAGTGCGATGGCCGTTGGCATGAGCGGCACTTCCTCGCCGAACCACACGATGTGGGGGCGAAGTTGGGATCCCAGCGCGCACCGCTCGCCCCAGCGTAGTGATGCGCCGTTGATCGGCGTGATGAGCGAGGGGCGGGCCGTGCTCCGCGCCTTGCGGATTTCCCCGTGCAGGTGCAGCACCCGGGAGCTGCCGGCGCGCTCATGCAGGTCGTCGATGTTCTGGGTGATCACCTCCACGCGGTAGCGCTCCTCGAGCCGGGCGATGGCCCGGTGCGCCGCATTGGGCTCGGCCGCCAGGACCTGCGCCCGGCGCTGGTCATAGAATCGCAGCACCCGTTGCGGTTCGCGCGCCCAAGCCTCCGGCGTGGCCACATCCTCGATGCGGTGCTCCTCCCACAGCCCATCGCTGTCGCGGAAGGTGCGGAGGCCGCTCTCGGCACTGATGCCGGCGCCGGAGAAGACCACGATGCAGGGGCGCTCCATGCATCGAAGGTAGGCTTGTGGGTCGGGGCTTCGCCGGTTGGGGCGATCCATGTATTTTCGGGCCCTTCATTCCGGAGCCCCCGGCCAACCCGCCTGCCCATCGAGCGCTCTCTACCCCCTTTGTAAGACCCTATACGCCATCGAAGGGACAGGATGATCGACAGCCTGAACGGAGAGCTATTGGAGCGCGGCACGGACCACGTGGTGGTGGACTGCCATGGCGTGGGCTACCTGGTGCATGTGCCCGGGGCCGTGCTGCAGCGCCTGCCAGCGAGCGGTCGCTGCCGGCTCTTCATCCATTACAGCGTTTCGGTGGACGTCCGCTCAGGCAGCAGCGAGCACCGCTTGTTCGGTTTCCTGTTGGCCGATGAGCGGCAGCTGTTCCGGCGCCTGATCGAGGTGCAGGGCGTGAGCGCCACCCTTGGCCTGGCCATCCTGGGAGCGCGTGAGCCCGATGCGGTGCGTTCGGCGATCCTGCTCGGCGACGAAGGGGCGCTGAAGGGCATCAAGGGCATTGGCCCCAAGCTGGCGCAGCGGATCATCGCTGAGCTGCAGGGCAAGTTGGGGCTTGGCGCCGAGCCTGTCGGCGTGGGCGCACCGGCCCCCGGAGGCAATACGCTCCGTGCCGAGGCGTTATCGGCCCTGGTCTCGCTCGGCTTGGACCGGGCGAAGGCCGAACGGGCCCTGCAAGGCGTGTTGAGCGAGCGCGGATCGGAACCTCCGCCCTTGGAAGAGTTGATCAAGCTGACCTTGAAGAACCTGTGATCCGGGCCGTTCACTACTTCCGCTCCGTGCGGTTCCATGGCGCTTGGTGCCTGGCACTGCGCCTGTGCGCGCTGGCCGTGCTCCTGCTCGCCGGCGCCGAGGCCGAGGCCGGCGTGGTGCTGCAGGTCGACACCCCGGAGGTCGACCTCGTGTACCCCATCACCGATCCCGTGGCGCCCGGTGCCCCGAGCGGCGGCATGGTGAACCTGGGCGACCCGGAGAACATCCAGAACGAGGTGACCTACGACCCGGTGACCGGGCAGTACATCATGCAGAGCACCGTGGGCGGGAGCTTCGACTACCGGCCGCCCATGAGCATGACGCTGGAGGAGTACCTGGAGTACGACATGGAGCGTTCCATGAAGACGTATTGGCTCGATCGCGTGGAGCAGGAGAGCGAGGTGGCGCAGAAGAGCCTCATCCCCGTGCTGAAGGTGCGCGGCAAGGCCTTCGACCGGATCTTCGGCGGCAACACCATCGACATCAAGCCCCGCGGCTCTGCGGAGATCATCTTCGGGCTCAACATCAGCCGCACGGACAACCCGCGCATCCCGGTGGACCAGCGGCGGATCACCACCTTCAACTTCGATCAGCGCATCCAGCTCAACCTGATGGGCAGCATCGGGGAGAAGCTGAAGATCACCACCAACTACAACACACAGGCCACCTTCGACTTCGAGAACCAGGTGAAGCTCGACTACACCGGCTACGAGGACGAGATCATCCAGAAGATCGAGGCCGGCAATGTGAGCCTGCCCCTGCGCGGCACGCTGATCCAAGGCAGCCAGAGCCTCTTCGGCCTCAAGACCCAGCTCAAGTTCGGGCGGCTCACCACAACCGCCATCTTCAGCCAGGAGAAGGGCCAGCGCCGCAACGTGCAGACCCAGGGAGGGGCGCAGACCACCAACTTCGATATCAAGGCGGACGAGTACGAGGCCAACAAGCACTACTTCCTCAGCTACGCCTTCCGCGAGCAGTACGAGAATGCGTTGCGCACGCTGCCCACGGTGAACAGCGGCGTGCAGATCACCCGCGTGGAGGTGTGGGTGACCAACATGCGGCAGGACTACCAGCAGAACCGCAACATCGTGGCCTTCACCGACCTCGGCGAGGACGCCAGCCCTGCCTCGGTGGCCGCCGGCCGCGTGAGCGCCGATATGCCCCCCGGTCTGCTGCTGGATGCCCCCGGCGCCTTCGCCGACAATGCCGCCAACAGCCTCTACGCCACGGTGAGCGCCAACGCCGGCATCCGCAGCTTCGTCAATGCCAGCGGCGCGCTCCAGGCGCTGGGCCTGCAGCCCGCGCGCCATTTCGAGAAGCTCGAGAGCGCCCGCCTGCTGGGCCCCAACGAGTACACGCTCAACACCCGGCTGGGCTTCATCACCCTCAACCAGCAGCTCAATAACGATGAGGTGCTCGCCGTGGCCTTCCAGTACACCCTCGATGGGCAGACCTTCCAGGTGGGCGAGTTCAGCACCGACGGCATCAGCCCGCCCGATGCGCTCATCCTGCGCCTGCTGAAGGCCACCATCACCAACCCGCGGCTGCCGCTGTGGGACCTGATGATGAAGAACGTGTATTCGCTCGGCGCCTTCCAGGTGAACCGCGAGAACTTCCGCCTGGAGGTGGTGTACAACAACCCCACCACCGGCGTGGACATCAATTACGTGCCCCGAGCGCCGGTGGACCAGATCCCGCTGCTCCAGACGGTGGGCATGGACCGGCTCGACCCCAACAACGCCCCCAACCCTGACGGCTGGTTCGACTTCATCGATGGCGCCGCCACCACCGGGGGGACCATCAACACCCAGAACGGGCGCGTCTACTTCCCGGTCCTGGAGCCCTTCGGCAGCTACCTCGACCGACAGCTCATCGGCCCCAACCCGGCCTCGCCGATCCAGCCGCCCGAGGTGCGGCGCACCATCGTCTACCAGCAGCTCTACGACAGCACCAAGATCGCCGCGCAGAACATCCCTGAGCTGAACCGCTTCAAGCTCAAGGGCAGCTACCGCAGCGCCAGCAGCGATGTCATCAACCTCAATGCGGTCAACATCCCCCAGGGCAGCGTGGTGGTCACCGCCGGCGGGGTGCGGCTGGTGGAGAACCAGGACTACACGGTGGACTACAACCTGGGCCGCGTGCGGATCCTGAACCAGGGCATCCTGGAGAGCGGCACGCCGGTGAACATCGCCCTTGAGAGCAACTCCCTCTTCAGCATCCAGACACGCACGCTGGCCGGCGCGCGCTTCGATTACACCATCAGCAAGGACCTGGTGATCGGCGGCACGGTGATGAACCTTTACGAGCGCCCGCTGACCCAGAAGGTGAACGTGGGCGAGGAGCCCATCAGCAATACCATCGTGGGCCTCGATGCCAACTGGCAGACCCGCTCGCAGTGGCTCACCAACCTGGTGGACAAGCTGCCCTTCTACGCCACCAAGGAGGAGAGCAGCATCACCGCCAGCGTCGAGGGCGCCTACCTCATCCCCGGCCACAGCCGCGCCATCGGCAACGCCGGCACCAGCTACGTGGACGACTTCGAGGGCAGCGTAAGCGTGATCGACCTGCGCACGCAGAGCCTGTGGTTCCATGCCAGCACGCCGCAGAACATCAGCCTCTTCCCCGAGGGCTCGCTCGTGAACGACCTCGGATCGGGCTTCCGCCGTGCGCAGCTCAGCTGGTACGTCATCGACCCGCTCTTCTTCCGCAACAACAACCTCACCCCCTCCCACATCGCCAACGATGCCCAGATGCGCAGCGACCATCGTATGCGCGAAGTGCTCGAGAACGAGGTGTTCCCCTTCCGCCAGCTCCCTGCGGGAACCCCCAACAACATCCCGGTGCTCGACCTCACCTACTATCCCGATGAGCGGGGCCCGTACAATTACGAGACCGACCCCAATCGGCTCAATCCTGATGGCACCTTCAACGATCCCGAGAACAACTGGGCGGGGATCATGCGCAGGATCACCACCACCGATTTCGAGAGCAGCAACATCGAGAGCATCCAGTTCTGGCTGATGGACCCCTTCCAGGAGGGCGTCTTCGGCGCCAGCAACGAGGACAGCCAGAACAGCACCGGCGGATGGCTCTACTTCGACCTGGGCAACATCAGCGAGGATGTGCTGCGCGACGGGCGCAAGGCCTTCGAGAACGGGCTGCCCAAGGACCTGAACGACTTCTCATCGCCCACGGACGAGACCACTTGGGGCGTGGTGCCCACCACCCAGAACGTGGTGAACGCCTTCGCCCTGCTACAGAGCAACAGCAACCGCTTCCAGGACGTGGGCCTCGACGGCCTCGCCAGTGCGCAGCAGGACAATTCGCAGCGCAACGAGCAGATCTTCTTCGACGACTACCTCACCCAGGTTTCAGGAGCGGTGACCGACCCGGTGGCCTACAACCGCATCGTGGCCGACCCCAGCAGCGATGATTACAGCTTCTTCCGCGGCGCCGCGCTCGACAGCAGGCAAGCCGACATCCTGGAGCGCTACAAGCGCTTCAACAATCCCGAGGGCAACAGCGTCACCGACGAGGACAGCCCGGAGGACTACCCCACCCAGCAGACGGTAATCCCCACCACGGAGGACATCAACCTAGACCAGAACCTGGCCGAGGGCGAGAGCTATTTCCACTACGCCATCCCGCTCCGTCCGCAGGACATGGTGGTCGGCCGGAACTTCATCACCGACCGCATCCTGGCCGAGGCGTCCACCCCGGCCGGCACCAAGCAGGTGTACTGGTACCAGTTCAAGATCCCGGTTCGCCAGCCCACCGAGGTGATCAACGGCATCCAGGACTTCCGCAGCATCCGCTTCATGCGCATGTACCTGCACGGCTGGCAGCAGCAGGCCACCCTGCGCTTCGCGCGCCTGGAGTTCGTGCGCGGCGAATGGCGCAAGTACGAGCAGGGCCTGGAGGCCCCGGGCGAGGTGCCCGGCGGCGACCCGGACCCCACCACCTTCGCCGTGGCCGCCGTGAACATCGAGGAGAACGGCACCCGCTACCCGATCAACTACGTGCTGCCCCCGGGCATCAACAAGGAGGTGGACGTGGCCAGCGCGAACCTGCGCAACCTCAACGAGCAGAGCCTGCAGCTGAAGGTGTGCAACCTGCGCGACGGCGATGCGCGCGCGGCCTTCCGCAACGTGCAGTTCGACATCCGCAGCTACAAGAAGCTGCGCATGTTCATCCACGCCGAATCATCTGACCTGGGGAACCCCGCGGCCTTCGGGGACGTGAGCGTCTTCGTCCGCATCGGCAACGACCTCGACGCCAACTACTACGAGTACGAGGTACCGGTCACGCTGAGCACGCCCTTCAACAACGACCCCTACAACGTGTGGCCCGAGGCGAACGACATGATCATCGAGTTCGCCAAGCTCAACGACCTGAAGATCCTGCGCGACCAGAGCGGCTTCCCGCGCAACCTGCGCTACGCCGGCACCGATGGCAACCGCCGCGTGTTCATCAAGGGCAGCCCCAACCTGAGCCAGCTGCGGTCCATCATGATCGGCATCCGCAACCCCAAGCGCGACGGGGAGGAGTCGAACCCTTGGGCCGCGGACAACGGCCTGCCCCAATGCGTGGAAGTCTGGGTGAACGAGCTGCGCCTCACGGACTTCGACCAGCGCGGTGGATGGGCGGCCGTGGCCCGGGTGAACGCCCAGCTCGCCGACCTCGGTACGGTGAGCGTGGCCGCCAATTACAGCACCCCCTTCTGGGGCAGCATCGACAAGCGCGTGAGCGAGCGCCAGCGCGAGACCCGCTACGGCGTGGATGTGAGCGCCAACCTGGAGATGGGCAAGTTCCTGCCCGAGAGCTCCAAGGTGCGCATCCCCATGTACATGGGCTATAGCGAGGAGGTCCGTAACCCGCAGTTCGACCCGCTCAACCCGGACATCGAATGGAACGATGCCACCCGCGCGCTCTCGCGCGAGGAGCGCAAGGAGCGCCTGAAGCAGTCGCGCACCTACACCCGGAGGCGCAGCCTCAACTTCACCAACGTGCGCAAGGAGCGGGCGGAAGGGAAGAAGGAGCGGCTGTGGGATGTGGAGAACCTCGCACTCTCCTACAGCTACACCGACCAGGAGTACTTCGACGTGAACACCGCGTACGAGAACACCCGCACCTACCGCGGCAGCCTGGCCTACCAGTTCGCGCCCAAGCCGTTGGTCATCGAGCCGTTCAAGGGCATCGGCTTCGTGGGCAAGAGCAAGTGGCTCAAGGCCTTCAAGGACTTCAACGTCAACCTCGGCTTCAAGCAGGTGAGCATGCGCACCAGCATGGACCGCCAGTACCTGGAGCGCCTCGTGCGCCCCAACCCCGACATCGAGTCGCTGCCGCCGCGGCCCATGTACAACAAGAACTTCAACTGGGTGAGCCAGTACGGCTTCAAGTACGACATCACCCGTTCGCTGAAGCTCGACTTCAACGCCAACAACCTGGCCGTGGTGGGCGAGACCCCCGGCCGCGTGAACCCGAAGTTCAAGGATGAGTACGCCCTCTGGAAGGACAGCGTGCTCACCAGCCTGCGCAGCTTCGGCGAGGTGACGCGGTACGACCACACCGTTGCGCTTACCTACACGCTGCCCCTCGACAAGCTGCCGCTCACCGACTGGATCACGTCCAACGCCAGCTACACCGCCGGCTACCAGTGGGACCGCGCGCCCTTCACGCAGGATACCCTGGGCCACGTGATCCAGAACTCGCGCAACATCTCGCTCAGCGGCCAGTTCAACTTCGTGAGCCTCTACAACAAGAGCAAGTGGCTGAAGAAGATCAACGACAAGGCCAAGGGCCGCCCCGCCAAGCCGGCTACCACCCCGGCCCGAGACGGCGTGCGGCCCAAGAAGGATGAGGAGGAGGACAAGAAGCCCAAGGAGAAGGTGAATGTGCTGGAGGCCCTGGCCCGCGTGATGATGGCCATCCGCACGGGCTCCATCACCTACAGCCAGACCAATGGCACCCTGCTGCCCGGCTACGATCGCAAGACGAACATCGTGGGCATGGACAACTTCGGCGCTCCGGGGCTCGGCTTCATCCTGGGCGAGCAGAACACCGACCTGGCGGGCGAGCCCGTCCGCGACTTCGCCCGCACGGCGTCCCAGCGCGGCTGGCTGGTGCGCACCCCTTCCATCTTCAACCCCTACACCACCACGCGGAACGAGAACATCAGCGCGCGGCTCTCGCTGGAGCCGTTCAAGGGCATGCGCGTGGAACTCACCGCCAATCGCACCATGGCGGAGAACCGACGCTCCTTCTTCCGCTGGAACAATGACCTGGGCGACTACGTGAACGACAGCCCCAATGAGACGGGCAGCTTCAGCGTGAGCATGCTCACCTGGCGCACCGCCTTCGTGAAGGACGACGGCAACGCGGTGAACGCCGTGTTCCAGGAACTGCTCGCCCAGCGGGCCGTGGTGAGCGGGCGCCTGGGGGCGGAGAACACCCAGTCGCAGCTCGACCCTGCCACCGGCTACTACACCGGGTACGGCCCCACCAACCAGGACGTGGTGATCCCCGCGTTCCTCGCCGCTTACACCGGCCGGCCCGTGGACAAGGTGAAGCTGAATCCGTTCAAGCAGACGCCGATGCCCAACTGGGACATCACCTACGACGGGCTCACCAAGATCCCGATGTTCGCCAAGTGGTTCCGGACCTTCACCCTGAAGAACAGCTACCGGAGCAGCTTCAACATCGCCAGCTTCCAGACCAACATGCTCTTCGTGCCCGGGCAGAATGCCGTGGATGCGGCTGGCAACTACATCCCCGAGCGGCAGATCACCGTGGTGACGGTGCAGGAGGCCATGCGCCCGCTCATGGGCTTCGACGCCACGCTGAAGAACGGCCTCCTCGCCAAGGTCGAGTACAACCGCGACCGCAACCTGAGCCTGAGCCTCTCCAACTACCAGATCACCGAGGCCCGGGGGATCGAGTACGTGGTGGGCACCGGCTACCGCTTCAAGAACGTGAAGCTGCCGTTCTCCGTCGGTGCCAAGAAGCCCAACAGCGACCTCAACCTGCGGGTCGACCTGAGCCTGCGCGACAACTTCACCGTCATTCGCAAGATGGAGGAGCGCCAGAACCAGCTCACCGCAGGCCAGAAGGTGCTTTCCATCAAGACCAGCGCCGACTATGTGCTGAACCAGCGCCTCAACGTGCGCCTCTTCTACGAGCGGGTGGTGAATACCCCGGTGATCACCACCTCGTTCCCCAGCGCCAACACCAACTTCGGCATCAGCCTGCGCTTCACCCTCGCGGAGTGAGGCCGGCGCACCGCGCCTGCCGATGGGCAGGTGGCCATTCGGGCTTCGTTTCTACTTTCGGCCGCCGCGGACCAACGGCATCGCCGCACGGGCCGCCGACAACCATCAACCCGACAACCGGATTCCCCATGAACATCCCCGCCGATCTGAAGTACACCAAGGACCACGAATGGCTGCGCATCGAAGGCGATGAGGCCGTCGTGGGCATCACCGACTTCGCCCAGGGCGAGCTCGGCGACATCGTCTTCGTGGACATCGGCTCGGTGGGGCAGGCGCTCGACCGGGAGGCGGTGTTCGGCACCGTGGAGGCCGTGAAGACCGTCAGCGACCTGTTCATGCCGGTGAGCGGCACCGTGTCCGAGGTGAACCCCGGCCTGGCGGATGATCCGGCCAGCGTGAACAAGGATCCCTACGGTGCCGGCTGGATGGTGCGCGTGAAGCTCAGCGACCCCGGCCAGGCGGCCGACCTGCTCAGCGCCGAGCAATACAAGGCTTTGGTGGGCGCCTGAACGCCCCATGGTGCGGGCCTTGCGCTGGGCCTTCGCGTGGGCCCTGCTCATCCTTGTGCTATGCCTGATGCCGGGCCGCGCCCTGCCCGCTTGGCATTGGGCCGACCTCCTCAGCGTGGACAAGGCGGTGCATGCCGGGCTCTTCGCCGTGCTGGCGGTCTTGGTGCTGCTGGGCCTGCGTGCCCATGCCGGCGGAGCCCCCCTTTCGGTTCCGGCGATCCTGTGGGCCGTGGTGACCTGCATCGCCTATGGGGGGCTTCTGGAGCTCATGCAGCAGCTGCCTGCCCTGGGGCGCCGGGGCGACCTCAATGACCTGCTGGCCAATACCGCGGGGTGCGGCCTGGGCTGGCTCTGGGACCGGTACCGGCGGCCCAAGGGCCGGTAGGCACCCGATCGCGCCGTTGCGTAGCTTTGAACCGCTGTCGCCCCGAGGTGTACAGCCAAGAAACGACCGCCATGGAAGTCCGCAAGAACCCCGAAGTCGACCTGGAGAAGCGCAAGGGCAGCTTGCTGCTCATCGGATTGCTCACGGCACTGGCCATCACGCTGGTGGCGTTCGAGTGGACCACCTTCGAGGAGAAGCTCGAGGGCTTGGGCCAGTTGGAGCTCGACCTGCTCGAGGA
>DDRC01000015.1:699-3108 GCA_002342985.1 Flavobacteriales bacterium UBA2426 | reverse complement strand
CGCTGGAGGTGGAGTTCGGCGGCATGAACACGGACCCCTGGGGCAACGAGAAGCTGGCCTTCGCGCTCAGCGGCCACATCAACCGCAAGGACTGAGGCCTGAACTGGAACGCCGCGCTGGAGACGGGCGGTGTGCTGGTGAGCGATGAAGTGCGCATCAGCGCCGAAGTGCAGTTCGTGAAGCAGTGAATACATTCACCACAGAGGCACGGAGGCCACAAAGGATCAAGCAGAAGGATCGGGTTCGCGTTCTCTCTGAGCTCTCTGTGCCTCTGTGGTGATTAATCACCTCCAATGGACCGCAAGAAATTCCTCCTCTCCCTAGCCACACTGCCCCTGGCAGGCGCTGCCATGAAACTCACCGACTTCACCCGCATCACCGACACTCTGCAGCCCAGCCCGCGCATGCCCGTGCTCTTTCTGGGCCACGGCAGCCCCATGAACGCCATCGAGGAGAACGAGTTCGTGCAGGGCTTTCGCAAGGCGGCCGCCGAGCTTCCGCGTCCGCAGGCCATCCTGGTGGTGAGCGCCCATTGGGAAACGCGCGGCACGCAGGTGACCGCCATGGCCCACCCGCGCACCATCCACGACTTCGGCGGTTTCCCCAAGGCCCTGTTCGAGGTGCAATACCCCGCGCCCGGCAGTCCGGAACTGGCGGAGGAGGTGAAGCGTTCCATCACCAGCACCACCGTGGGGCTGGACCACAGCTGGGGGCTGGACCATGGCGCGTGGAGCGTGGTGAAGCACTTGTACCCGAACGCCGATGTGCCCGTGATCCAGATGAGCATCGACTACAGCTTGAAGCCCGAGCAGCACTACGCTTTGGCGAAGGAGATCGCCCGGCTGCGCGACAAGGGCGTGCTCATCATCGGCAGCGGCAACATGGTGCACAACCTGGGCCTGGTGGCCTGGGACAAGCTGAGCGAGAGCTACGCCTTCGACTGGGCGGTGGAAGCGCGCGCCCGCATGAACCAGGCGATCCTCAGCGGCGACCATGCCTCGCTGGTGAACTTCCACGCACAAGGCAAGGCCTTCGACCTGGCCATCAATTCCGGCGAGCACTTCATCCCACTGCTCTACACCCTCGCCCTGCAGGGGAAGGACGAACGCGCCATGCTCTTCAACGACAAGCCCCTGGCCGGTTCGCTGACGATGACCAGCGTGAAGATCGACAAGGCCTGAAGCATGCCACGCACCGCACTCGCCGCACTGGCCCTTTCCACACTCACCGCAACGGGCTGCGCACAACCCACCACCGACATGACCAACACGACCAATCCCCTGTTCTGCGACCCTGACACCGGCGTGTGTGCCGTGCCCGGCACGGACCCCGAAGCGATCGTCACCAGCGATGAGCCACGGACCAAGACCGTGAAGCCCATCACCCTGCTCTACTTCACCGACCCCATCTGCAGCAGCTGCTGGGGCGCCGAGCCGCAACTGCGCAGGCTAAAGGCGGAGTACGGCGACGCGATCGACATCCAGTACCACATGGGCGGCCTGCTGCCCTCGTGGGACGTGTATAACAGCGGCGGCATCGGCAAGCCCAGCGATGTGGCCGGCCATTGGGACGAGGTGAGCCCGCACTACCACATGCCCATCATCGGCGATGTGTGGCTGGAGGATCCGCTGCCCAGCAGCTATCCGCCCAGCATCGCCTTCAAGGCCGCCCAGCTGCAGGACCCCGCCAAGGCGCTCGTGTTCCTGCGCCGCCTCCGCGAGCAGGTGCTGGTGGAGAAGAAGAACATCACCAAGTGGCCCGTGATCGCCGAATCGGCCGCCTTCGCGGGGCTGGATGTAACGCGCCTGGAGGCCGACTACACCGGTGCCGCCAACGCGCTCTTCCAAGCCGACCTCACGCTGGCGCGATCGCTCGGCGTGCGCGGCTTCCCCACCTACATCTTCAGCAACGAGGCGGGTGAACGGCAGCTGGTGTACGGTGCGCGGCCCTATGCCACCTTCGAGGAGGCGGTGAGGAAGCTTTTGCCTGCAGCAGCTCCGAACCCACGCCCCAGCACCTTGCCGGAGCTCTTCGCAACACAGCATTCCTGGTGTGCCGAAGAGGTGGCGGTGATGCTGGGCATCACGCACGCCCAGGCCCTGAGGCAGCTGCAGGCCGCGGAAGAGGCCGGCACCGTACGCGCCGTGCATACACGGAACGGAAGCGTGTGGCGCAGAAAGTAGCGGCTAGAACTCCGCGCTCTTCGGGGTCCGCGGGAACGGGATCACATCCCGGATGTTCCCCATGCCCGTAACGAAGAGCACGAAGCGCTCCAATCCGAGGCCAAAGCCTGCGTGGGGCACGGTGCCGAAGCGGCGCGTGTCCAGGTACCACCAGAGCTCTTCGGCGGGTACGTTCATCGCCTTCATGCGTGATTCGAGCACATCGAGACGCTCCTCGCGCTGGCTG
>DDRC01000015.1:0-554 GCA_002342985.1 Flavobacteriales bacterium UBA2426 | reverse complement strand
CCGATGATCTCGCCGATGCCGGGGAAGAGCACGTCCATGGCGGCCACGGTGGTGCCCTTGTCGCTATAGCCGAAGTCGCCGGGGCCGTTTGTGCGCATGTAGAAGGCCTTGATCTGGCCCGGATAGCCCGTGACGATCACCGGTTTCTTGAAGTGCTTCTCCACCAGGTAGCGCTCGTGCTCGCTCTGCAGGTCGATGCCCCATTCCACGGGGAACTGGAACTGCTTCTTCTGGTGCGGCTTGCTGCGCAGCAGGATCTCGATCGCGTCGGTGTAGGTGATCCGCTCGAAAGGGTTGTCGAGGACGAACTTCAAGCGGTCGATGAGGCCCAATTCGCTGCGCTGCTCCTTCGGCTTCGTGGCTTCCTCCTCCTTCAGGCGCGCATCCAGGAATTGCAGATCGTCCATGCTGTTCTTCAGCACGCGGGCGATCAGGTGCTTGCACAGTCCCTCGGCGAGGTCCATGTCGCCCTTCAGGTCCATGAAGGCCGCCTCGGGCTCGATCATCCAGAATTCGGCGAGGTGGCGCGCGGTGTTGCTGTTCTCGGCGCGGAA
>DDRC01000215.1:4961-5492 GCA_002342985.1 Flavobacteriales bacterium UBA2426 | reverse complement strand
CCGTGGGAGCGTCGACCAAGGCATCCCGGATCACGTGAACCGTCCGTCTTCCATTCCCGATCCCCACCCATGGCCCAGGCGAAGACCATCAAGAAAGGCAAGCGCATCGATTTCGGCTCCAGCAAGATCGGTATCGATTATCCCGATTTCCTCGACATCCAGCTCAAGAGCTTCGAGGAGTTCTTCCAGATCGACACGCTCCCCGAGCACCGCGAGAAGGAAGGCCTCTTCAAGGTATTCAGCGAGAACTTCCCCATCACGGACACGCGCAACCAGTTCGTGCTGGAGTTCCTGGACTACTTCATCGATCCGCCCCGCTACAGCATCGATGAGTGCATCGAGCGCGGCCTCACCTACAGCGTGCCGCTGAAGGCCAAGCTGAAGCTGTACTGCACCGATCCCGAGCACGAGGACTTCGAGACCATCGTGCAGGACGTGTACCTGGGCCAGATCCCCTACATGACCCCCAAGGGCTCGTTCGTCGTGAACGGCGCCGAGCGCGTGGTGGTCAGCCAGCTGCACCGCAGCCCC
>DDRC01000215.1:3321-4816 GCA_002342985.1 Flavobacteriales bacterium UBA2426 | reverse complement strand
ACCGCAGCCCCGGCGTGTTCTTCGGCCAGAGCCGCCACGCCAACGGCACCAAGCTGTACAGCGCACGGGTCATCCCCTTCAAGGGCAGCTGGATCGAGTTCGCCACGGACATCAACGGCGTCATGTACGCCTACATCGACCGGAAGAAGAAGCTGCCGGTGACCACGCTGCTGCGCGCCATCGGCTTCGAGAGCGACAAGCAGATCCTGGAGATCTTCGGCCTGGCCGATGAGGTGAAGGTGACCAAGGCCGCCATCAAGGAGAGCGTAGGCCGCAAGCTGGCCGCCCGCGTGCTGAAGACCTGGGTGGAGGACTTCGTGGACGAGGACACCGGCGAGGTGGTGAGCATCGAGCGCAACGAGGTGCTGATCGACCGCGAGACGGTGATCGAGGAGCACCACGTGGACCAGATCGTGGAGAGCGGCGCGAAGACCATCATCCTGCACAAGGCCGGCATCAACGCGGCCGACTACGCGCTCATCTACAACACCCTGCAGAAGGACACCTCGAACTCCGAGAAGGAGGCCGTGGAGGTGATCTACCGCCAGCTGCGCAACGCCGAGCCGCCCGATCTGGAGACCGCCCGCGGCGTGATCGACAAGCTGTTCTTCAGCGAGCAGCGCTACGACCTCGGCGAGGTGGGCCGCTACCGCATCAACAAGAAGCTGGGCCTGCAGAGCGAGCTCAGCGTGCGCGTGCTCACCAAGGAGGACATCATCTTCATCATCAAGTACCTGATCGAGCTGGTGAACTCGAAGGCCGATGTGGACGACATCGACCACCTGAGCAACCGCCGCGTGCGCACCGTGGGCGAGCAGCTGCACGCCCAGTTCGGCGTGGGCCTGGCCCGCATGGCGCGCACCATCCGCGAGCGCATGAACGTGCGCGACAACGAGGTGTTCACGCCCACCGACCTGATCAACGCCAAGACCCTGAGCTCGGTGATCAACTCGTTCTTCGGGACCAACCAGCTGAGCCAGTTCATGGACCAGACCAACCCGCTGAGCGAGATCACGCACAAGCGGAGGATGTCGGCCCTCGGACCCGGCGGCCTCAGCCGCGAGCGCGCCGGCTTCGAGGTGCGCGACGTGCACTACACGCACTACGGCCGCCTCTGCACCATCGAGACGCCGGAGGGGCCGAACATCGGCCTCATCAGCAGCCTCTGCGTGTACAGCAAGATCAATAGCCTCGGCTTCATCGAGACGCCCTACCGCCCCGTGACGGAGGGCAAGGTGGACATGAAGGCCGACGTGGTGTACCTGAGCGCCGAGGAGGAGGACAACAAGATGATCGCCCAGGCGAACGCCAAGGTGAACGAGCGGGGCGAGTTCGAGACCGGCCGGGTGAAGGCCCGCCTGATGGGCGACTTCCCCGTGGTGGAGCCCAAGGAGCTGCACCTGATGGACGTGGGCCCGAACCAGATCGCCTCCATCGCCGCCTCGCTGATCCCCTTCCTGGAGCACAACGACGCCAACCGCGCGCTGATGGGCTC
>DDRC01000215.1:2824-3242 GCA_002342985.1 Flavobacteriales bacterium UBA2426 | reverse complement strand
GATGGGCTCGAACATGATGCGCCAGGCCGTGCCGCTGCTGCGGCCCGAGGCCCCGATCGTGGGCACCGGCCTGGAGGAGCTCGTGGCCCGAGACAGCCGCGTGCTGCTCACGGCCGAGGGCGAGGGCGTGGTGAAGTACGTGGACAGCGACCGCATCGTCATCGACTACAAGCGCACCGACGATGAGCGCATCGTGAGCTTCGAGGGCGATGAGAAGGAGTACAAGCTCACCAAGTTCCTGAAGACCAACCAGAGCACCTGCATGAACCTGCGCCCCATCGTGCGCAAGGGCGAGAAGGTGACCAAGGGCCAGACCCTCTGCGAAGGCTACGGCACGCAGGATGGCGAGCTGGCCATCGGCCGCAACCTGCAGGTGGCCTTCATGCCCTGGAAGGGCTACAACTTCGAGGACGCCATC
>DDRC01000215.1:2392-2677 GCA_002342985.1 Flavobacteriales bacterium UBA2426 | reverse complement strand
CTACAACTTCGAGGACGCCATCGTGATCAGCGAGCGCGTGGCCTCGGAGGACATCTTCACCTCCATCCACATCGATGAGTACATCATGGAGGTGCGCGACACCAAGCGCGGCCTGGAGGAGCTGACGGCCGACATCCCGAACGTGAGCGAGGAGGCCACCAAGGACCTTGACGAGAACGGCCTGATCCGCATCGGCGCCGAGATCAAGGAGGGCGACATCCTCATCGGCAAGATCACGCCGAAGGGGGAGACCGACCCCAGCCCCGAGGAGAAGCTGCTGCGCGC
>DDRC01000215.1:1801-2260 GCA_002342985.1 Flavobacteriales bacterium UBA2426 | reverse complement strand
GCTGCTGCGCGCCATCTTCGGCGACAAGGCCGGCGACGTGAAGGACGCCTCCATGAAGGCCCCGCCGAGCACCAAGGGCGTGGTCATCGACAAGAAGCTCTTCAGCCGGGCCGTGAAGGACAAGAAGGCCAAGGGCAATGAGAAGGGCATCCTGGAGCAGATCGACAAGGACCAGGACAAGGAGCTCGGCGCGCTGAAGAACCTGCTCATCGAGAAGCTCATGCAGCTGATCGGCGGCGAGAGCAGCAACGGCGTCTTCAACAAGTACAAGGAGGAGCAGGTCAAGAAGGGCACGAAGTACAGCCCGAAGGTGCTCCAGGCCATCGATTTCATCACCGTGGATCCCACGGAGTGGACCGCCGACAAGCGGAAGAACGAGCTCGTCCGCCAGCTCATCCACAACTACAACATCCGCCACAGCGACATCAGCGGCGCCTACAAGCGCAAGAAGTTCCAGGG
>DDRC01000215.1:0-1747 GCA_002342985.1 Flavobacteriales bacterium UBA2426 | reverse complement strand
AAGGTGGCCGAGCTGCGCCAGTTCCTGGACAAGCTCTACAACCAGAGCGGCGGCCGCAAGGAAGACCTGTCCCTGCTGTCTGATGACGAAGTTCAGGCCATGGCCAAGAACCTGTCGTCCGGCGTCACCTTCGCCACGCCGGTGTTCGACGGTGCCAAGGAAGAGCAGATCCGCGCCATGCTGCACCTTGCCTACCCGGAGGAGATTGCCCAGCGCAAGGGGCTGACCGCCACGCGCACCCAGTGCATGCTGAGCGATGGCCGTACCGGCGAGCAGTTCGAGCGCCCGGTCACCGTCGGCTACATGCACGTGCTGAAACTGCACCACTTGGTGGACGACAAGATGCACGCCCGCTCCATCGGCCCCTACAGCCTCATCACCCAGCAGCCGCTGGGCGGTAAGGCCCAGTTCGGTGGCCAGCGCTTCGGTGAGATGGAAGTGTGGGCGCTGGAGGCCTTCGGCGCCGCCAACATCCTGCAGGAGATCCTCACCGTGAAGAGCGATGACGTGATGGGCCGCGCCAAGGCCTACGAAGCCATCGTGAAGGGTGAACCCCTGCCCACTCCGGGTATTCCGGAATCGTTCAACGTGCTGCTCCACGAGCTCCGTGGCCTGGCCCTGAACGTCTCCCTCGAGTGATCGAAGGGAAGCGCAACTGAACGTCGAACGGAAGCAAGCAACGCGAGAACATGAAGAAGGAAGTGAAGCTGAACAGCAACTTCAACAAGATCGTCGTCAGCCTGGCCAGCCCCGAGCAGATCCTCGAGCGCAGCCATGGCGAGGTGATCAAGCCGGAGACGATCAACTACCGCACCTACAAGCCGGAGCGGGACGGTCTCTTCTGCGAGCGGATCTTCGGTCCGGTGAAGGATTTCGAGTGCCACTGCGGCAAGTACAAGCGGATCCGCTACAAGGGAATCGTCTGCGACCGCTGCGGCGTGGAGGTGACCGAGAAGAAGGTGCGCCGCGAGCGCATGGGGCACATCCAGCTGGTGGTGCCCGTGGCCCACATCTGGTATTTCCGCAGCCTGCCCAACAAGATCGGCTACCTGCTGGGCCTGCCCACCAAGAAGCTCGACCAGATCATCTACTACGAGCGCTACGTGGTGATCCAGGCCGGCAGGGCGGTGAACAAGGAGGGCAACCCCGTGCAGTACCTCGACTTCCTCACGGAGGAGGAGTACCTGGACATCCTGGATGCCCTCGGCAAGGACAACCAGTACCTGGACGACAACGACCCGAACAAGTTCATCGCCAAGATGGGCGCCGATGCGCTGCAGGACCTGCTGCGCCGCCTGGACCTCGACAGCCTGAGCTACGACCTGCGCCACAAGGCGAACACGGAGACCAGCCAGCAGCGGAAGAACGAGGCCCTCAAGCGCCTGAACGTGGTGGAGGCCTTCCGCGATGCCAACAGCCGGCGCGAGAACAAGCCGGAGTGGATGATCGTGAAGGTGGTGCCGGTGATCCCGCCCGAGCTGCGCCCGCTGGTGCCGCTGGACGGCGGCCGCTTCGCCACCAGTGACCTCAATGACCTGTACCGCCGGGTCATCATCCGCAACAACCGCCTGAAGCGCCTGATGGAGATCAAGGCGCCCGAGGTGATCCTGCGCAACGAGAAGCGCATGCTCCAGGAGGCCGTCGACAGCCTGTTCGACAACAGCCGCAAGAGCAGCGCCGTGAAGAGCGAGAGCAACCGCCCGCTGAAGTCGCTGAGCGATTCGCTCAAGGGCAAGCAGGGCCGCTT
>DDRC01000217.1 GCA_002342985.1 Flavobacteriales bacterium UBA2426 | reverse complement strand
CACCTGCCCGCCCCCGGGGCCGCCCCTGCGCTGCAACTGGTCGGGCACCACGGGCCCCACGGGCCTCAACTACACCGCGCTGGGCACCAGCGAGGGCGCCGGCGGCCCGCCCTTCTCCCGGTGGATCGATGCCCTGGCCAACCAGACCTACCTGCTCTACATCGACAACTACACGATGAACGGCCTCACGTTCTCGCTCTCGTGGAACACCAACCCGGCCAACCTGCTGGATTGCGTGCTGCTGCCGGTGGAGTGGCTGGCATTGGAAGCCGAGCCGAAGGGCACCGAGGTGAACCTCACCTGGGCCACGGCCAGCGAGCACAACAGCGACTTCTTCCGCATCCAGCGCTCGGCGGATGGGGAGCGCTACGCCACCGTGGGCGTGGTGGAGGCCGCGGGCAGCAGCAGCGTGCGCACCGACTACCTCTTCACCGACAAGGCGCCGCACGCGGGCCTCAACTACTACCGCGTGGAGCAGGTGGATGCCGATGGCCGCACCTACGCCAGCAACGTGGTCACGGCCCTCTTCCGCCCCGGCGCGGGCCTGAGCGTGTACCCCAACCCGGCGGGCGAGAGCCTCTGGGCCAGCTTCGACCTGGTGGATGAGGGCCTGGTGGCCTGGCGCATCCTGGATGCCAGCGGCCGCGAGGTGGGCGCCGGTCGTGCCGATGCCGCCGCCGGGGTGAACCAGGTGGAGATCCCCCTGGGCATCGAATCGGGCACCTATGCGCTGCTGCTCACCGACAGCCGCGGCAATCCGCTGGGCACGGCGCGCTTCATCAAGCGCTAGGGCGGCGCCATCGCCTTTCCGCGAGGGACCGATCGGGCAACCGGTCGGTCCCTCGCCGTTCGGGGCCCGAACCACGAGTTATGAACGGGGCGCAACCCCGGCGCAGGAGCACCGTCACCCTGTTGCGGGGACACGTTGGCCCGCGCATGGTCATGCACCCGGCGAACCGGACAACACCCCCGGCGGTTATCCACCGGCAATCGGTGATATCTTCACCTCCTCGTCCGGCCGCTCTTTCCGTCCCTCATCCTCATCCGCCCCGCCCATGAGGTTCTTTACCCATCACCGCCCCTCCCTCCGCATCGCAAGCGCCTTCGGCATCGCCCTGGCCCTGGTGAGCGTGGCGGGGCCTGAAGCTGCGGCGCAGTGCACGGGTACGCTCATGGGTGGCACGGCGGCGGTGCCCGCCGGCAATTGGAGCCCGGCCACGGTGCCGCCCACGCAGTCGGTGAACCTGAACATGACCACCACGGCCGGCTCCAACCTGGCCACCATCACGGGCTGCAACGCCACGCTCATCGCCAACCTGGCGGCCATCAGCGGCCCCAATGTGCCCGGCGGCACCTCCATCAGCGGCGGGGTGTGCGGCGCCAACGCGGTGCAGCTCAGCGCCAACGCCACGGTGACGGGTGCGGCCATCCACACCTTCACCATCCCGGCGTACGGCTCCAACGTGCCCCCGGCCAACCAGGGCATCCCGGCGGGCATCACCTGCTCGGTCTGCCCCTCCACCTTCACGGCGAGCATCTGCGCCAACCAGTTCGTGCAGTTCTACGCCTGCGCCGGCAATGTGTACACCATCAGCATGTGCGCCAGCGCGCCCGCCTCGGATTTCACCCTGAGCGTGACCAACAGCGACGCGGGCTTCACGGCCGTTCCGGTGGGCTACTTCGGATCCACCTTCGACAACGACGGCTGCGGCACCGGCAACGGCCCCAGCACGCTCACCTTCAGCCCGCAGACCTCGGGCACCTTCCGCGCCCGCGTCTTCCAGGACCCCTGCGTGGTGAACACGCTGCTCTGCGGCACCATCAGCATCTCCTGCAGCATCCCCACCCCGCCGCCCAACGACGTGGCGTGCAACGCCATCGCGCTGCCCGTGCCCACGGCCTGCTCCTACCAGCTGGCCGATGCGTCGTGGGGCAACACCGAAACGGGGATCCCCGCCCCGGGCTGCGGCGCCTACTTCGGCCGCGACAGCTGGTACTCGGCGGTGGTGCCCGCCAGCGGCAACCTGCGCATCCAGACCACCCTGGTGAGCGCCAACAGCCTGGGCATGGCGGTGTACACCGCGCCGGCCTGCAACGCCCCGCAGATCAACTGGAGCGTGGTGCTGTGCAGCCCCGGTCCATCGCCCCTGCTGGATGTGAGCGGCCTGGTGACGCCCAACACGACGGTGTACATCCGCGTGTGGCCGAACAGCAACATCGGCAACATGGGCACCTTCAACATCTGCGCCTTCGAGCCCACGCCGCCCTTCAACGACCTGCCCTGCGGCGCCTTCAACCTGCCCACGCCGGCGGTGTGCGCGCCCAACACCTACACCACCGAGTTCGCCACCAATAACATCCCGCTGGGCATCACGGCCGATCCCCCCGGATGCGGCGGCGCCATCAACAACGACGTGTGGTTCGCGGTGACGGTGCCGCCCACCGGCGCCTTCACCATCAACACCTTCGCAGGCAGCATGAGCGACCTGGCCATGGCCTGGTACCGGCTGAACACGGGCGGCTCGCTCTGCAACCCGCCGGGCTTCGCCGGCAACCTCACGCTGATCGCCTGCAACGACGACCAGTTCGCGCCCACCAACCTGATGCCGCGCATCAACAGCCAGACCACCGCGCCGGCCATCACCCCGGCCCTGGTGGCGGGCGAGACCATCTACGTGCGCATCTGGCCGAAGGGCGCCGCCAACACCCCGGCCACCAACGGCACCTTCAGCATCTGCGCCACCGAGAACGTGCCGCCGCCCAACGATGAGGCCTGCGGCGCCATCCCGCTGCCCACCAGCCTCAGCTGCAACCTGATCCCCACCACCAACGAGGGCGCCTCCACCAACAACGCCTACCCCGTTCCGCCCTGCGGGGTGCCGGTGCAGAACGATGTGTGGTACACCTTCACCGTGCCGCCCAACGGGCAGATCGAGTTCAACACCCAGGCCGTGGGCCTCACCGATGCGGCCTTCGCCCTGTACGAGAGCAGCGGCGGCTGCGCGCCGGCCAACCTCACCCTGGTGACGGCGCCGAATTGCCAGGTCGGCGGCAGCTCCTTCGGAGCGCTCATGCCGCAGCAGCTCTTCGCCGGGCTGAGCACCGGAACCACCTATTACCTGCGCGTTTGGCGGCAGGGCGGCAACGTGGGCCCCTTCAACATCTGCGCGCGGCAGACGGCGGCGGCGCCGATCAGCGGCTGCGACCTCAACTCCAGCGACAGCGGCGGCCCGCTGGGCAACTACGGCAACAACGAGGTGTATGAGCAGACCTTCTGCCCGGTGAACCCCGGCGATGTGGTGGCCATCGACTTCACCGCCTTCAGCACCCAGGCCAACAACGACTTCCTCACGGTGTACAACGGCCCCAGCACGGCCTCGCCGGTGCTCGGCGTCTTCTCCGGCGGAACGCTGCCCCCGGGCCTCGTCTCCACCGCCGTCGGCGGCTGCCTCACCATCCGCTTCACCAGCAACGCCTCGGTGGTGAGCAGCGGCTGGGTGATCAGCGTGAGCTGCGGCCCGCCCCTGCCGCCCATCCCCGCCGCACCCGCGCCCTGCAACACCACCATCTACGACAGCGGCGGCGCCTCGGGCAACTACACCAACAACGAGTTCGTGACGCAGACCTATTGCCCGCCCACCCCGGGCGAGGTGGTGACGCTCACCTTCACGCAGTTCGCGCTGGAGCAGAACTGGGATTTCCTTACGGTCTTCAACGGCCCCACGGTGGGCGCGCCTTCGCTGGGCACCTTCACCGGCACGAACAACCCCGGCAGCTTCACCAGCACGCACCCCAGCGGCTGCCTCACCATCCGCTTCACCAGCGACGCCAGCATCGTTACGCCGGGCTACGCCGCCACCATCCGCTGCGGGCTGCCCCAGCCGCCGCCGCCGCCGCCGCCGCCGCCCAGCGGCATCTGCGGCACCACCGTGTACGACCCCGGCGGCCCCAACGGCAACTACTTCAACGCGACCAACCAGAACCCGAGCAACTTCGGGGGCAACAACTGCTGGCCCTACACCTGCCTAGGAGCCGGCGCCACCGCGCCGCCGGGCCAGCCCCTGTGGAGCCAGACCTATTGCCCCACCGTGGCCGGCGATGCCGTCACGCTCACCTTCAACTCCTTCAATGTGGAGAACGGGTGGGACAACGTGTACATCTACAACGGCCCGGTGGTGTCGCCGAACAACGCCAACGGCACCCAGTTCCTCAGCGGCAGCGGCCTGCCCACCTGCGGCGGAATCGCCGGCTGGTGCAACCAGACGCTCGGCGCCGGCGGGTTCTCCGGCACCGCCAACCCCGGCTCCTTCACCAGCACCCACCCCAGCGGCTGCCTCACCATCGCCATGACCAGCGATGACATCGTGACCCTCGCCGGCTGGGAGGCGACCATCAGCTGCCAGAGCGGCTTCGACCCGGGCGCCGACTGCATCTATGCGCTGCGCCTCTATGACAGCTACGGAGACGGCTGGGCCGGCTCCACCCTCACCGTGGTGGTGAACGGCGGCACGCCCACCACCTACACCATCCAAACGGGCACCTTCCAGCAGGTGCTGCTCAGCTTCGACAACGGCGACAACGTGCAGATCACCTACAACGGCGCCGGCTACTTCCCCGGCGACAACTACTGGACGCTGGACCTGGTGGGCACCGAGTACTCGCTCTACCACAGCGCCATCCCGGCGGTGAGCGGGCCGCAGAGCTTCACCATCAACTGCGCCCTGCCCATCGGCCCGCCGCAGGAGGACTGCCCCGGCGCCCAGATCCTGTGCAACACCAACCCGGTGACGGTGCAGACCAACAACTTCGGCAGCATCGGCGACCTCACCCCCGCCAACAATGGCTGCCTGAGCATCAACGAGCGCCAGGGCGAGTGGTTCGTGTTCCGCGCGGGCGCCGTCACCCCCAGCCTGGGCTTCTCCATCGCCCCCACCGGCAGCGCCGACATCAACTGGGCCATCTGGGGGCCCTACTCCGTGGCCCTTACGGTGGACCAGATGTGCGATGCCATGACCGCGCCGCCCATCCGCTGCTCCTTCGCCACGGCCGCCAGCACCTTCGCGGCCACCGGCAGCTACAATACGGGCATGGGCTCGCCCACCTATTCGGCGCCCCAGTTCAACCCCGCCGCCACGCCCACCTCGCAGGGTGCCGGCGGCAACGGCTGGGTGCCGGGCCTCACCGCCACCCCGGGCGATGTGTACATCCTTTACGTGAGCAACTTCACCCAGAACGGCACGCCCGCCACCCTCACCTGGACCAACGGCACGCTCGACTGCTTCCTGCCGGTGGAACTGCTCAGCTTCGACGCCAAGGCCCTGGAGGATGAGGTGGAGGTGCACTGGAGCACCGCCAGCGAGGTGAACAGCGCCTGGTTCATGGTGCAGCGCTCCGCCGACAACGAAACCTTCGAGACCATCGGGCGCGTGCAGGCGCGCGGCACGGTGAGCAGCCAGACGGACTACGCGTTCACCGACCGCAGCCCGCTGCCCGGCCTCTCGTACTACCGGCTGGAGCAGGTGGACCTCGACGGCACCGTGACCTACACGCACAGCGTGCCTGTCCGCTTCAAGCCGGCCGGCGCCACGCTGCAGCTCTACCCCAACCCGGTGCGCGAGGAACTGAACCTGCTGTTCGAGGCCAGCGTCGGCACCGTGCATTGGCTGGTGCTCGATGCCTCGGGCCGCACAGCGCTCCACGGCAACGCGGGAGCCTCCGATGGCCCGCAGCAGCTGGTGCTCCCCACCGGCGCCCTGGAGTCCGGCGCCTACCTGCTCATCCTCACGCAGGAGGGCAACGAACTGGGCCGCCGCCGCTTCGTGAAGCACTGAGGCGCCGCCCCGCCCGCTGGACCTGCGGGCGGCACCGGGCGTACCTTAGCGGCTAGAGCCATGAAGCGCCTGCTGGTCCTCCCGCTGCTCCTGCTCGCCCTCGCGGCCCGCGCGGGGGGCGGCGAGCCGCCGGTGGCCACCTACACCTTCGGCATGAGCCTGATGACGGGCATGAACAGCGAGCTCTTCACGCTCTTCATCGTGAAGGAGTTCGAGGGCCGCATCATCCAGACCGAGCCCATCACGCGCGGCCAGTTCATGATGCAGGCGCAGGGCGCCGTGCCCAGCAAGGCCAACCCCGGCGGCGTCAACCTGTTCCGCAAGTACGAGGTGGCCGGCTGCCTGCTGCCGCCCGAGCTGGACGACGGCACGCGCACGGTGAGCGACTGCGGCGTGTTCGACGAGCTGTGGAAGCTGCGCTTCTGGGAGTACCCCTTCAAGCAGCGCGAGGGCCAGCACCCCGGCCAGGGCTGGGCCGAGAGCCGCACCCAGCCGAGCCCGCGCCAGATGCTGCTGCTCTCGGGCTACGGCATCAACAGCCTGCACGACCTGGCCTGCGGCGAAGACCTCTTCCGGCTGCTGCGCGACATCGGCGACCCCGACTGGGTGGACAACTACCGCAAGGGCTACTGAGGCCATGGCTGACCTGGACGCGCTGCACGAGGCCCTGCTGCTGGGCGACCGCACGGCGCTGGGGCGTGCCATCACCCTGGTGGAGAGCCGGCGTGCCGAGGACCGGGCCGCTGCGGCGGAGCTGGTGGAGCGCTGCCGGCCCCGCGCGGGCCATGCGCTGCGGCTGGGCATCACCGGCATACCCGGTGCCGGCAAGAGCACGCTGATCGACGCGCTGGGCCTCTGGCTCATCGGGCAGGGCCATCGGGTGGCCGTGCTGGCCGTCGACCCCAGCAGCGCCCGCAGCGGCGGCAGCATCCTGGGCGACAAGACGCGCATGGAGCGCCTGGCGCAGCGCCCCGAGGCCTTCATCCGCCCCACCGCCGCCGGCGGCACACTGGGGGGCGTGGCACAGCGCACGCGCGAGGCCATCGTGCTGTGCGAGGCCGCCGGCTACGACCGCATCGTGGTGGAGACCGTGGGCATCGGCCAGAACGAGCTGGAGGTGGACCGCATGACCGACCTGAACCTGCTGCTGCTCATCGCCGGCGCCGGGGACGAGCTGCAGGGCATCAAGCGCGGCATCATGGAGAGCGCCGATGCCATCGCCTTCACCAAGTGCGAAGGCGAGGCCCGTGACCGCGCCGAGGCGGCGCGCCGCGAGCTGCGCGGGGCGATCCAGCTGCTGCCGCCGCGGCCCAGCGGCCGGCGGCCGGAAGCGCTGCTCACCAGCGCGCTCACCGGGGCGGGCATCGCCGAGCTGGGAGCGCGCCTGGAGGCCCTGCACGCGCAGGACCTCGCCAGTGGCCTGGTGGACGAGCGGCGGCGCGAGCAGGCGCTGCACTGGATGGAGCAGTCCATCGACCTGGGGCTGCAGGAAGCCTTCCGCGCCGATCCGCGCGTGGCCCAGGCGCTGCCCGCGCTGCGCGAGGCCGTGCGCCGTGGGGAGCGGAGCCCTGTTGATGCCGCGGCCGCGCTGCTCGCGCTCTTCAGAACAGGCGGCGCACCTCTTCCTTGATGGCCACCAGGCCCTCCTGCGAGGGCGTGTGCGAGAGCCGGGAGGCATTCTCGAACACCTTGCGCGACAGGTCGGTGCCCGCCGCCCCTTCGCCCACCTGCTCAAAGCTCATGTTCACCAGGCGGATGGTCTCCTCCTTGGCCTGCCGCACCTTCTGCCAGGCGCGGTCGCTCACGTAGATCTGCTGCGTCACGTTGTGGTCGAACTCCTCGCGGATGGTGGCCACCAGCGCCGATTGCAGGGCCCGGGCATCCATGCTGCCCCGGTGCACGCGCAGCACCAGGGGGCCGGGCTGGATGCGCTCGAGCAGGAGCGTGAGCCGCTCGTAGGCCTGCAGCCGCAGCGGCAGCACCTGCTTGCGGTCGTCCTGCCGCAGCTCGGCCATGCGGTCGGCGCCGCGCTCGGCGGAGCGGGCGCGCAGGAAGTGCCGGATGGTGTAGAACGCGGTGAGGAAGACCACCACGCTGGGCATGATGGCCACCAGGACGAGCACAACGGGATCGTTCATCGTGGGAAAAACGGTGGACGAATATCGGCCAAACGCGGGGGAAGCGCCGGTGCGGGCTTCGTTAGCTTCGCGCCTTCGCCGCCAGCCAGGCGGTGCACGGCATGCATTTATCCCCGCTCGTCCAGTCCATCGTGGAGCCCGCCACACTGCTCATGGCCCGCCGGGCCCGCGAGCTGCGCGCCCAGGGCCGCGACATCATCGACCTCAGCCTCGGCGAACCTGACCACGACCCGCCCGCCTTCGCCCTGGAGGCAGCCCACGAGGCGCTGCGCGGCCCCTGGCACAAGTACCCGCCCGTGAACGGCTTCCTCGATGTGCGCCAGGCCATCGCGGACAAGTTCCAGCGCGACAACGGCCTCGCCTATTCGCCCGAGCAGATCGTGATCAGCACCGGCGCCAAGCACAGCATCATGAACGTGGTGATGAGCCTCTGCGGGCCGGGTGATGAGGTGGTGATCCCGGCACCCTACTGGGTGAGCTACTCCGAGCAGGTGAAGCTGGCCGGCGCCACCCCCGTGCTGGTGCGCAGCACGCTGGAGGAGGACTGGAAGGCGCCGGTGGAGCGCATCGCCGCCGCCATCACGCCGCGCACGCGCCTGCTGATGTTCAGCTCGCCCTGCAACCCCAGCGGCTCGGTGCTCTCCCTGGCCGAGCTGGAGGCGCTGGCCGAGGTGGTGCGCCGCCATCCGGATCTGTACGTGATCTCCGACGAGATCTACGAGCACATCGTCTTCGAGGGCCGCCACCTGAGCTTCGCCGCCCTGCCGGGCATGATGGAGCGCACCATCACCGTGAACGGGCTGAGCAAGGCCTTCGCCCTCACCGGCTGGCGCATCGGCTACATCGGCGCGCCGCTGTGGATCGCGCAGGCCTGCACCAAGATCCAGGGCCAGTTCACCAGCGGCGCCAACAGCATCGCCCAGCGCGTCACCATGGCCTGCGTGGCCGCCGACCCCGCGGTGCTGGCGCCCATGCGCGCCGACTTCCTGCGCCGCCGCGACCTCACCCTGGAGGCCATGAAGGCCATACCCGGTTGGCGCTGCAACGTGCCGCAGGGCGCCTTCTACCTGATGCCCGATGTGAGCGCCTCCATTGATGGGAGGACCATCAAGGGCTCGGTTGACCTGAGCCTGTACCTGCTCGACGCCGCGGGCGTGAGCCTGGTGGAGGGCCGCTCCTTCGGCGCCGAGGGCACCTTGCGCATCAGCTACGCCACCAGCGACGACAAGCTCACCGAGGCCATGGCGCGCGTAGCGCGGGCCATCGAACAGCTGCGCACGGCATGAGCGGGGCCGGCCGTTTCCTCGATCGCGCCGCGGGCACCACCGTGCTGGTGGTGGGCGACGTGATGGTGGACGCCTACCTCTGGGGCCGCGTGGACCGCATCAGCCCCGAGGCACCGGTGCCCGTGGTGCAGGTGACGCACCGCAGCGCGCGCCTGGGCGGCGCCGCCAACGTGGCGCTGAACGTGAAGGCCCTCGGCGGCCGCGCGATCATCGCCGCCACCGTGGGCGAGGACGCCAACGCCGACCTCATCACGCGCCTCTTCCACGAGCAGGAGCTGGTCACCGATGGGCTCGTGCGCTCGCCCTTCCGCCGCACCACGGTGAAGACCCGCGTGATCAGCGGTCACCAGCACGTGGTGCGCGTGGACGAGGAGCAGGAGGACGACCTGCGCGCCGAGGACGAGGAGCTGCTGCTGGAGCGCATCGCCCTGGTGATCCGCAACGACCGGCCCGGCGTGATGGTGCTGGAGGACTACAACAAGGGCGTGCTCACCGCCCGCGTCATCGAAGGCGCGGTGGCCCTGGCCCGTGAGGCGGGCATCCCCGTGGCCGTGGACCCGAAGAAGAAGAACTTCCTCGCCTACCGCGGCGTTACCCTCTTCAAGCCCAACCTCAAGGAATTGCGCGAAGGCCTGAAGACCGATGTGGACCCGGCGGACGACGCCAGCGTGGAGCGCGCCGTGCGCAAGCTGGCCGAGCAGCTGGGCAACGCCCTCTCGCTGGTGACCTTGAGCGAGCACGGCGCCTACGTGCACGACGGGGCGCACGGCACGCGCATCGCCGCCCACAAGCGCCGCATCGTGGATGTGAGCGGCGCGGGCGATACGGTGATCGCCGTGGCCGCGCTGTGCCTGGCGCAGGGCCTGCCGCCCGTGCCGATGGCCGCGCTGGCCAACCTGGCCGGCGGCCTGGTGTGCGAGGAGGTGGGCGTGGTGCCCATCGACCGTGAGCGCTTCCGCGCCGAATGCGAACGCCTGGGACTGCCCGCATGACCGTGAAGCCCTACACCGACGAAGGCTCGAAGCGCGAGCAGGTCGAGCACATGTTCGACGCCATCTCGCCGA
Source organism: Flavobacteriales bacterium UBA2426 (assembly GCA_002342985.1). Taxonomy (GTDB): domain Bacteria; phylum Bacteroidota; class Bacteroidia; order Flavobacteriales_F; family PHOS-HE28; genus PHOS-HE28. The sequence continues at coordinate 8,604 of DDRC01000217.1, read as the reverse complement.
AGTACGACCTGCTGAACCGTGCCTTCTCCCTGGGCATCGACCAGGGCTGGCGCCGCAAGGTGATCCGCCTGGTGAAGCAGGAGCCTGTGGCGCGGCTCCTCGACGTGGCCACCGGCACGGCCGACCTGGCCATCCTGGCCGCTCGCCGCGGCGCCGCCAGCGAGGTGATCGGCGTGGACATCAGCGAGGGCATGCTGGGCCACGGCCGGCAGAAGGTGAAGGCCGCTGCGCTCGATGCGCGCATCACGCTCCAGCGCGCCGACAGCACCGCACTCCCCTTCGCCGACGGCAGCTTCGACGCGGTGACCGTGGCCTTCGGCGTGCGCAACTTCGAGGACCTGGAGAAGGGCCTGCGCGAGATGCTCCGCGTGCTGCGCCCCGGCGGCCGCCTCTTCGTGCTGGAGTTCAGCAAGCCGCGCCGGGCGCCGATGAAGCAGCTCTTCCGCTTCTACTTCCACCGCGTGATGCCCGCCGTGGGCCGCCTGGTGAGCCGCGACAGCGCCGCCTACACCTACCTGCCCCAGAGCGTGGATGCCTTCCCCGAGGGCGCGGACTTCCTGCGGATTATGGAGCGCTGCGGCGGCCGCGAGGCCCGTGCGCGGCCGCTAACCGGCGGCATCGCCCCCCTGTACCCCGCGCGCCGCTGATCGCCGTGCGCACGGATCGCGCCCTACTTTCGTTGCCCTATCCGATGATGCGCCCGCTCCTTCTCTGCGCCCTGCTGCTCGCCGGCCATGCCGTGCACGCCCAGCGCGGCAACCGCATCGTGCAGGAGAACCTGCCCAATTTCGACCTGCGCCGTTTCCACTTCGGCTTCCTGCTCAGCTACAACACCAGCGACCTCTTCGTGAAGCTGAAGCCGGACGTACCCTTCCGGGACTCGCTCCTGGTGCTGGACCACATCAAGCAGCCGGGCTTCAACCTGGGCATCGTGGCCAGCTACAACGCCAACAAGAACCTGAGCTTCCGCTTCCTCCCCACCCTGAGCTTCCAGGAGCGCAAGCTGCAGTACCAGTTCCGCCGCGGCGACGGGCGCGTGGTGTACTTCCAGAAGCCCGTGGAGAGCACCTACCTCGAGTTCCCCCTCCTGGCCAAGCTGCGCAGCGACCGCATCAACAACTTCGCGGTGTACCTGCTCGCCGGCGGCAAATTCGCCATTGACATGGCCAGCCAGAAGGACGTGGACAATGCGCTGGACGACGAGATCGTGGTGAAGCTGGCCAAGTACGACTACGCCGCCGAGGTGGGCGGGGGCTTCGACATGTTCCTCCCCTACTTCAAGTTCGGCATCGAGCTCAAGGGGAGCTTCGGCATCCCCAACCTGCACATCGACGATGAGACGCGCTTCAGCCGTCCCATCGACAGCATCCGCAGCAAGGCCTTCATCCTCACCTTCACCTTCGAGGGCTGAGCCATGGAGCGCACGGTGGACATCGTGCTGCCCCCCGTGGAGGCCGCCGATCCCGTGCTGGTGCGGCAGGCGGCGGAGGAGGCGGCGGGCCTCGCCCGCGGCCTTTCGCGCACCGCCCGCGTGCTGAAGCGCTCCATCGATGCCCGCAGCCGGCAGCCCCGCATCCGCCTGCGCGTGCTGGTGAGCGATGCGGCGCTCGCCGAGGCGCCCATCGCGCCGCCGGCGCTCCCCGATGCGGGCGCGGCGCCACCGGTGATCATCGTGGGCGCGGGGCCCGCAGGCCTCTTCTGCGCGCTGCGCGCGATCGGGCTCGGGCTGCGCCCCATCGTGCTCGAGCGCGGCAAGGACGTGCGCGCCCGGCGCCGCGACCTGGCCGCGATCAACCGGCTGCACACGGTGGACCCCGACAGCAACTACTGCTTCGGCGAAGGCGGTGCCGGCACTTACAGCGACGGCAAGCTCTACACGCGCAGCCACAAGCGCGGCGACGTGGAGGGCGTGCTGCGCACCCTGGTGGCCTACGGGGCCTCGCCCGATATCCTGGTGGATGCGCATCCGCACATCGGCACCAACAAGCTGCCGGGCATCATCACCGCCATACGCGAGGCCATCCTGGGGGCGGGCGGCGCGGTGCATTTCGGCACGCGCGTCACCGACCTGGTGCTGGAACAGGGCCGTGTGCGCGGCGTGCGCACGGCGACAGGGGCGGAGCACCTGGCCGATGCCGTGGTGCTGGCCACCGGCCATTCGGCGCGCGACATCTTCAGGCTCCTGCGGGCGAAGGGCATCCGCATCGAGCGCAAGGACTTCGCCCTGGGCGTGCGCGTAGAGCACCCGCAGGCCATCATCGACCGGGCCCAGTACCACTGCGCCGTGCGCGACCCCTACCTGCCACCGGCGAGCTACAGCCTGGTACAGCAGGTGGAGGGGCTGGGGGTCTACTCCTTCTGCATGTGCCCGGGCGGCATCATCGCACCCTGCGCCACCGCGCCGGACGAGGTGGTGACCAACGGCTGGAGCCCCAGCAAGCGCAACAATCCCTTCGCGAACAGCGGCGTGGTGGTGGAGGCGCGGGGGAACTTCGCGGCGGCTGACCCGCTGGCCGGCATGGCCTACCAGCGCGACGTGGAACACGCCGCGTGGATCGCGGGCGGTCGCACCCAGGTGGCACCGGCCCAGCGGCTGGAGGACTTCATCCAAGGGCGCCTCTCTGCGGACCTGCCGGAATGCAGCTATCCGCCGGGCATCCTCTCCCACCGCGTGGACCAGCTGCTGCCGCGCGAGATCGGCCAGCGGCTGCGCGAGGGCTTCAAGGCATTCGGGCAGAAGATGCGGGGCTACCGCACCAACGAGGCGGTGGTGGTGGCGGTGGAGAGCCGCACGAGCTCGCCGGTGCGCATCCCGCGCGACCCGCAGAGCCTCCAGCATGCGAGCGCCCCGGGACTGTTCCCTTGCGGCGAAGGCGCGGGCTATGCGGGAGGCATCGTGAGCGCCGCGATGGACGGGCAGCGCGTGGCGGATGCAGTGGCGGCCGCCGTGCTGCGCCGCTGAGCTCCTCCCGGGTCTACACAGTGCGCGCTTGCCGCATGAACTCCATGCACAGGGCGCTGGCCGCCATGGCCACGTTCAGCGATTCCGCTTGGCCGGCGCGAGGCACGGCGATTGCCTTGGCCTGCAGCGCCCGCACCGCGGGCGAAGGCCCATGCGACTCGCTCCCCAGGATCAGCACCGCCGGCCGCCGCAGCGCCGCATCGAAGGCCTCGGCGCCCTCCATGGTGGCCAGGTAGAGCCCAGCGCCTGCGGCCCGCAAGCGGTCCAGCTCGGGCGCCAGCACGGCACGGTGCACCGCCACGCGGAACAGCGAGCCCATGCTCGCCTGCACGCACTTGGGGTTGAACTCCTCCACGCAATCGGCGCTGCACAGGATGCGCCGCACCCCGAACCAGTCCGCGATGCGCAGCAGGGTGCCCAGGTTGCCGGGGTCGGCGATGCCATCGAGCGCCAGCACCAGCTCGCTGCTCTCCAAGGGCGCCATGGCGCCCCGGCGCGGCATCTCCGCCACGGCCACCACCTGGTTGCCGCTCTCCAGGGTGCCCATGCGCTCGAGGTCGTGCGCCGCATGCACCTGCACCCCTTCATGCATGATGCGGGCCGCGGCCTCGGCGGTGGCATGGATGGCGCGCACAGGCCAGCCGGAGGCCAGCAGCTCGGCCACCAGCTTAGGGCCCTGCACCAGGAAGAGGCCCTGCTCGGCGCGGTGCTTCTTCTGATGCAGGGCACGCACGGCACGCAGCGCGGGAGCGGTGGTCAAGGCTCGGATATATTTGGCACTGAGCGCAACCAGCGCCCAGTAAGCCGCCGAAATTAGGCAGCACCCTCCTCTCCTTGGGGCTCACCGCGCAGCATATCATGGCAGGACTGGCCGCAGTGGTCCTGCTGGCCGGCTGCGACCCCACCCGGCGGCTTGCCGGCGATGAGGCCCTGCTGAAGCGCAACAAGGTGCACCTGACGGAACGCGCCGATGTGGAGCGCTCGCAGCTCGAGGCGATCATCAAGCAGAAGCCCAACAAGCGGGTGCTCGCGGTGCCCTTCTACCTCCATGTCCACAACCTGCCGGATCCCGCCCGGATACCCGTCTGGCAGGCCCGCAAGAACGCCCGCATCGACCGGGTGAACCTGCGGCGTAAGGCCCGCGGCAAGGACACCCTGGCCTACAAGCGGACCCGCGCGGACTGGCTGCGCGAGACCGTGGGCGAGCCGCCCGTGGTGCTCGACACCGGCCTCACCGACCGCAGCAGCGAGCAGATGCGGCTCTACCTGGCGAAGGAAGGCTACTTCCACGCGGCGGTGCAGGACACCGTGACGCTGACCCATCACGCGTGGTACGGCCGGCGGCTGCACCGGCCCAAGGCACAGGTGACCTACACGGTGACCCCCGGGCAGCCCTACCGGCTGCGCACGATCCGGTTCGAGGTGGACGATACGCGCATCAAGCACCTTGTAGCCTCGGCCTGGGAGGCCTCGTTGCTGAAGCCGGGCGACCGGTTCGACGGTGACCGGCTCGATGCCGAGCGGACCCGCATCTCCGATCACCTGCGGGGCGAGGGCTACCTCTACTTCCACCGCGACCTGATCCAGTACAACGCGGACACCACGGCAGGGGGCCGGCAGATCGACCTGACGCTCTCCTTCGAGCGGCCTGTTGCCCGCCACGAGCGCGGGTTGGCCGGCACCCCGGAAGCGACGGTCTACGACATCCGGGAGGTGTACGTGAGCACCTTCCGCAGCGCCCGCGGCAGCGTGGCGGGGTCGGACACCCTGCGGGAGAGCGGGTACACCTTCCTCTTCCACGACCGGCTGCGCTACCGCACCAAGGCGCTCCTGCACCCCCTCTTCATCCACCCCGGGGCGCGCTTCGACCACCGCCTGACGGACCGGACCTACCGGCGCCTGGTGAGCACCGGCGTATTCGATCGGGTGGACATCGCCTACGACACCACCGGGGCCATGGGGCGCGGCTTGGCCGATGCACGCATCTCGCTGCTACCCGGCAAGCAGCAGACCCTTTCCACCGAGGGCTTCTTGACCAACCGCGGCGGCGTATTGGGCACCTCGGTCAACGTGGGATACCGCCATCGCAACCTCTTCGGTACGCTCGGCTCGCTGCAGGCCCAGGTGAGCGTGGGCCTCGAGGCCCAGCAGCGGATCGCCGGCGGCGGCGGCGCCGAGCAGAGCACGGGCGATGTGCGCTCCCTGACGGCCCTGAACACCGTGACCATCGGCCCCGAGGTCACCCTCTCCTTCCCGCGCCCCTTCGCCGGGCTGTTCAGCAAGTCGAGCGGCTCCATGCTGCTGGTGAACGCGCTCTTCAACTACCAGCGCCGTCCCGACTTCACGCGCGACCTGCTCAAGCTCTCGGCGGGGGTGCAATGGCAGGAATCGCGGGCCAACACCATCGGGCTGTTCCCGATCGAGCTCAATACCATCCGCATCCCGCAGATCTCCGATGCGTTCCGGGACTACCTGGTCCGCTCGAACAACCCGGTGCTGCTGAACAGCTACACCGACTACCTCATCGCAAGCATGCGCGGCACCCTGCAGCACAATGCCCCCGACGCCTCCGCGCGGCGCAACGCCTTCTACGCGCGCACCGTGCTGGAATGGGCGGGCCACCCCCTGCTCCTGCTCATGGCCGAGGATGCCCGCGACACCACCGGCACCGAATTCCGCACCGTGGCCGGTGTGCGCTACGCGGAGTACATCAAGGGCGAGGTGGACCTGCGCTGGCGGCGCACCCTGCACGAGCGCAGCAGCCTGGCCTTCAGGCTGGCGGGCGGTGCTGCCCTGCCTTACGGCAACCTGGGCGTACTGCCCTTCGAGAGCAGCTTCTTCGTGGGCGGGGCCAACGGCCTGCGTGCCTGGCGGGCGCGCTCCATCGGCCCGGGCTCCTTCAGCGAGCCGCTGGTGGCCTTCGACCGCATCGGCGAGATGCGCCTGGAGGGCAACGCCGAATACCGCTTCAAGCTCATCGGCTTCCTCGAGGGCGCACTCTTCGCCGATGTGGGCAACATCTGGAACCTGCGCAGCAATGCGCAGCAGCCCGGCGCGGCCATCAGCTCCGACTTCCTGAGCGAGCTGGCGGTGGGCACGGGCGTGGGCGCGCGGTTCAACTTCGACTTCTTCATCGTGCGATTCGACCTGGGCCTGCAGACCAAGGACCCCTCACTGCCCAAGGGCGAGCGCTGGCTCTTCCAGCCGAAGGAGGGCCACGAGGCACGCATGGCTCTGCTCACGGGAACGGCCTACAGCTATCGGCCGGAGGTCAACTTCAACCTGGGAATCGGCTATCCGTTCTGAGGGCGTGCGCCGGCCGGCCTGCCCGTCATGCTTGCCGCCCTTCCCTACATTCGCGGCCGCAGTAAACGGAATCCACCGCATCTGCCGACCATGAGCAAGATCGAAGAACTCCTCGGCGCCGACGCCAAGAGCCTGCTGGGACACCAGTGCAAGACCATCGACAAGGGCGCGCTCAACCTGCCGGGCCCGGATTTCGTGGACCGCTGCTTCATGCAGAGCAACCGCAGCCCCCAGGTGCTGCGCAGCCTGCAGGCCCTCTACGGCACGGGCCGCCTGGCCAACACCGGCTACATGAGCATCCTCCCGGTGGACCAGGGCATCGAGCACAGCGCCGCGGCCAGCTTCGCCCCCAACCCCATCTACTTCGACGGGGAGAGCATCGTGAAGCTCGCCATCGAAGGCGGCTGCAACGCGGTGGCCAGCACCTACGGCGTGCTGGGCAGCGTGGCGCGCAAGTACGCCCACCGGATCCCCTTCATCGTGAAGATCAACCACAACGAGCTGATGACCCTGCCGAACAAGTTCGACCAGGTGCTCTTCGGCACGGTGGAGAGCGCGTGGGACATGGGCGCGGTGGCTGTGGGCGCGACCATCTACTTCGGGAGCGACGAGAGCACCCGGCAGATCACCGAGATCGCCGAGGCCTTCCAGCTCGCTCACGAGCTGGGCATGGCCACTATCCTGTGGTGCTACCTGCGCAACCCGGGCTTCAAGAAGGATGGCGTGGACTACCACACCGCCGCCGACCTCACCGCACAGGCCAACCACCTCGGTGTCACCATCCAGGCGGACATCATCAAGCAGAAGCTCCCCGAGGTGAACGGCGGCTACAATGCGCTGAGCGGCTACGGCAAGACGCATAAGAAGGTGTACAGCGACCTGACCACCGACCACCCGATCGACCTGTGCCGCTACCAGGTGGCCAACTGCTACATGGGCCGCATCGGCCTGATCAACAGCGGTGGCGCCAGCAGCGGTGCCGGCGACATGGCCGAGGCCGTGAGGACCGCCGTGATCAACAAGCGCGCCGGGGGCCAGGGCCTCATCAGCGGCCGCAAGGCCTTCCAGCGCCCCATGGGCGAAGGCGTGCAGCTGCTCAACGCGATCCAGGACGTGTACCTGGACAAGGGCATCACCATCGCCTGATCCGGGGAGGACCGGGCAATGGCTGAAGGCGAGCATCCCCGCCTCATCCCAGGCCCGGCCCCGCGGCACAGGAACTAACTTCGTCATCCCGAACACGCACCCATGGGCTGGTTCACACGCACCAAGGAAGGCATCACCACCTCCACGGAGGAGAAGAAGGAGACGCCGGAGGGCCTCTGGTACAAGTGCCCGAGCTGCGATGAGATCGTGACCAGCGAGGACCACGAGAACAACCTCTGGGTCTGCGCGAAGTGCAGCTACCACGAGAAGATCGGCAGCGCGGAGTACTTCGCCATCCTCTTCGATGACCAGAAGTACACGGAGGTCGGCGCCGACCTGGTCGCCGGCGACCCGCTCGCCTTCGAGGACACGAAGAAGTACACCGACCGCTTGGTGAGGACGCGCAAGGAGACGGGGCTGAACGATGCCCTGCGCGCCGCCGAGGGCAAGCTGGACAAGCACACGGTGGTGATCGCCTGCATGGACTTCCGCTTCATCGGCGGCAGCATGGGCAGCGTGGTGGGCGAGAAGATCGCCCTGGCCGCCGACCAGGCCTTGAAGCGCAAATGCCCGCTGGTGATCATCAGCAAGAGCGGCGGCGCCCGGATGATGGAGGCCGGCTTCTCCCTGATGCAGATGGCCAAGACCAGCGCGAAGCTGGCGCAGCTGGCTGCGAAGAAGCTGCCCTACATCAGCATCCTCACCGACCCCACCACCGGGGGCGTCACCGCCAGCTTCGCCATGCTGGGCGACCTGAACATCGCCGAGCCCAAGGCCCTGATCGGCTTCGCCGGCCCGCGCGTGGTGAAGGAGACGATCGGCCGCGACCTGCCCGAGGGCTTCCAGACCAGCGAATTCGTATTGGAGCACGGCTTCTTGGACAAGATCGTGGAGCGCAAGGACCTGAAGGCCACCCTGAGCCGGCTCTTCACCCTATTCCGGAGCTGATACCCAGTATTTTACGCCGGAGCGGTGGCGGGTAAGGCTCCTCCGCTTATCTTCGCGGCCTGTTACGAATGACCATGTACCTGACCACGGAGGCCAAGAAGGCCATTTTCAAGGAGCACGGCGGCAGCGAGACGAACACCGGTGGGGCCGAGAGCCAGATCGCGCTGTTCACCAAGCGCATCGACCACCTGACCGGGCACCTGAAGCAGAACAAGAAGGACCACGGCACCGAGAAGGCGCTG
>DDRC01000157.1:8933-9103 GCA_002342985.1 Flavobacteriales bacterium UBA2426 | reverse complement strand
CGCCGCGTGCTCTTCCTGGTGGACACCAAGAACCTGGGCGAACAGGCCGAGCAGGAGTTCCAGAGCTACACGCCCAACGACGACAAGCGCAAGTTCACCGAGCTGTACGCCGTGCAACGGCTCAGCAGCAGCTTCATCGACCCCGGCGCGCAGGTGTGCATCAGCACCAT
>DDRC01000157.1:7893-8829 GCA_002342985.1 Flavobacteriales bacterium UBA2426 | reverse complement strand
GTGTGCATCAGCACCATCCAGCGCATGTACAGCATCCTGCAAGGTGCGGAATTGGCCGAAGGCGCCGAGGAGGCGCCAGCGGCCTACGTCGCCCGTGCGATGGGGGGCGCGGGCGTTGGGGCGCATCATGATGCGCCCGTTACAACGCCCGCCGGTGCGATCGCCGCGCGTGCGCCCGCGCCGGTGGCCTACAACGCCAAGGTGCCGCCCGAGTTCTTTGACCTCATCATCATCGACGAGTGCCACCGCAGCATCTACAACCTGTGGCGGCAGGTGCTGGAGTACTTCGATGCCTACCTGGTGGGCCTCACCGCCACGCCCGATGCGCGCACCTACGCCTTCTTCAACGAGAACGTGGTGAGCGAGTACACCCACGAACAGGCCGTGGCCGATGGCGTGAACGTGGGGCACGACGCCTACGTGATCGAGACCAAGGTGACCAAGCAGGGCGGGCAGATCAAGGCGCAGCAGTACATCGACAAGCGCGACCGCCTCACGCGCACCAAGCGCTGGGAGCAGGCCGATGAGGACGTGAGCTACACCGGCACCCAGCTGGACCGCGATGTGGTGAACCCCAGCCAGATCCGCACCGTGATCAAGGCCTTCAAACAGGCGGTGGAAACAGAGATCTTCCCCCACCGCACTGAGGTGCCCAAGACGCTCATCTTCGCCAAGACCGACAGCCACGCGGACGACATCATCCAGGTGGTGCGCGAGGAGTACGGCGAGGGCAACGAGTTCTGCAAGAAGATCACCTACAGCACCGAAGAGGACCCCAAGAGCCTGCTGGCCCGCTTCCGCAACGATTACCACCCGCGCATCGCGGTGACCGTGGACATGATCGCCACCGGCACCGACGTGCGGCCACTGGAGCTGCTCCTCTTCATGCGCGATGTGAAGAGCAAGAACTACTTCGAGCAGATGAAGGGCCGCGGC
>DDRC01000157.1:4153-7769 GCA_002342985.1 Flavobacteriales bacterium UBA2426 | reverse complement strand
TTCGAGCAGATGAAGGGCCGCGGCACGCGCACCCTGGATGCCGACGGTCTGCGCAAGGTGACCCCCAGCGCCACCACCAACAAAACGCACTTTGTGATCGTGGACGCCGTGGGCGTGCTGGAGAGCTGCAAGACCGACAGCCGTCCGCTGGAGCGCAAGCCCGGCGTAAGCCTGAAGGACCTGATGATGCAGGTGGTGCTCGGTCACCGCGACGAGGACACGCTGACCTCCCTGGCCAACCGCTTGACGCGCATGGAAAAGCAGCTGGCGCCGAAGGAAAAGGAGCAGTTCCAGCAGAAGGCGGGCGGGCGCAGCATCCAGCAGGTGGTGCACGGGCTGCTCGAAGCGCACGACCCCGACGCCGTGGCAGCGCACCCCGGCACCGACCTACCCAAGGCCGCCACCGTGGTGTTCGACGATGCCGGCTTCCGCGAATACGTGGAGACCGTGCGGAAGAAGTACGAGCAGATCGTGGACCCCAACAACCCCGACGAGGTGCTCTACGCCGGTCCGCAAGGCCGCGTGCAGGAGCAGGCCGCCGCCGTGGTGCAGACCTTCAAGGACTTCCTCGCCGCCAAGCGCGATGCCCTCACCGCCCTGCGCATCTACTACAGCCAGCCCTACCGTCGCAAGGAGCTCACCTTCCAGATGGTGCAGGAGTTGGAGGAAGCCATGGCCCGACCACCCTTCAACCTCAGCGTGGTGCGTGTGTGGGAAGCCTACGAGCGTGTGGGGTCAACAAGTGCGGTGGGGGAGCAAGGTGCGGAAGGCGAAACACGCAACACGCCAACACGCCAACGCGCAACGGGCCAAGGGCTCCGACAGCTCACCGACCTCATCGCCCTCCTTCGGTACGAACTGAAGATCGACGACACGCTACGCCCCTACGCGGACACCGTGCGCAAGAACTTCCAGGAGTGGGCCTTCCGCAAGCAGGCGGGCGCGGTGAAGTTCACCGAGGCGCAGATGGCCTGGCTGCACCTGGTGCGCGACCACATCGCCACCAGCGTACACCTGGACCGCGACGACCTGGAGCTGGGCACCATGGGCCAGCAGGGCGGCTTGGCGCGGATGTACCAGCTCTTTGGGGAGGAGATGGACAGCCTTATTGATGAGTTGAACGAAACGTTGGCAGCGTGATGGATCATGAACAGTCAGGATGCTAGACAGGTAGTCAACTGGTTGAAGTACAGCGCCATGGGCTCAGAGCACACCATTCGGATGAGTAGAAGAGCATGTTGGTTGATGGTCCAAGTCCTCCTGTGCGCAGTGCTATTCTGCGGTTGTGCCGCCAACCGTATGTATAAGGAAGCTGTGACCGTCAATTCCATTTCGACATACGAAGCATTCCTCGCGAAGTATCCAAAGGGTAAGCGCGCTATGGATGTCAGAAAGCGATTGAGTGCACTGCACGAGGCTGTAGATTGGAATAAGGCCCAGCGCATGAACACGCGAATGAGCTATGATTCTTTTATTGAGCGCTATCCGCAGAGCGTGCATGTGCCAGCGGCATTAGAGAGAATCGAGAAGTTGAAGGAAGACGCGGCCTGGCATGATGCACGGACGAAGAACACTGTTTCAGCCTACGAGCAGTTCCTAGCAACGCAGCGCTATTCCCAATACACCCCATTAGCACGTGATGCGATTGAATCACTGAGGCAAGAGGCTGTTTGGCGACAGGTCGAACAGAGCGGTTCGATCAGCGTTTTGGAGAAGTTCATCGTCGAGAACCCGGGCAGCCGATTCAGGGGAGCTGCCGAAGCATTGCTAGCACAGCAAAAGCAGATCGCGCCGGCTTGGGAAAGGGCATGTGCGCAGAATACCCTTGAAGCTTACAAGGCTTTTTTACTGAAGTATCCAACAGCAGGTCAGTCTCAGGTCGCTCGGCAGCGAATCGCCCGACTTGAAATAGATGCTTGGGAACAAGCCTCTAATAAGAACACGGTCCATGCGTATCGTGCCTATTTGGCAATGATGCCGGATGGTGCCTATGCTGATGAAGCCCGGGACCAGATTGAATCCTTGCTATGGAATCAAGCTGTGCGATTGAATACGATTAAGGCCTATCAAGCATATTTGGACCAGGCGCCCTGGATACGCAACAGAGCTGAAGCAGAGAAGAGGATCATCGACCTTGAGGTAGATGCGATTTTCAAAGGCGATTACGGGAGATTGCCACCAATGAGTCGGGCTGATGGTGGCTACACATCGGCCAGTACAAGCGAGGTCAAGATTTTTAACAACACGAGCTACACACTGACCGTGCGCTATAGCGGCAAGGAAAGTCAACGTATCATTCTACAGCCCAAGCAGCGCTCCACAGCTAAACTCCCGAATGGCTCATATAGGATAACGGCTTCCGTCAATGCCGCGAACGTGAGGAACTACGCTGGTGCAGAGAGCTTGGGTGGAGGAGAGTACGAATCGGAGTATTACATAGTGCATGGTAGTGCCAGGTAGGACAAGCGAATCAGGCGCGCAGAAGGGCCGGGGCCGGACACGAGCTGGCCTGCGGGGAGTAGCGGTTCTCTGCGGTACCTTGCTGTTCCTTGCTATGTTTAACCTACCCATTGGCTACTACACCTTCCTACGCATCACGGTGACCATCGGTGCCCTGCTGCTCCTACACCAACACTGGCTACGCAGTGGTATCAACGTCTGGGTGATCCTCTTCGGCGCCGTTGCGATCCTCTTCAACCCCATACTCCCCATACACCTCGGTGACCGCTCCCTGTGGTTGCCCTTCAATATTGCCAGCGGTGCGCTCTTTGCATTGGCCGCCCTCCTCCTGCCCCGCGATGCATCCAGCACCGATGCTCAATAAACGAACCACTTGGTATGGCCAGAGTACGCACCTATTTCACCGGCACGGATGACCTGCAAGCCGTGCTAATGGAGCAACTCGCATTAGCGCGCAGCACCATCCACGTGGCGGTCGCTTGGTTCACGGATGTGCCCCTCTTCAACTTGCTCTTGGAGCGGCAGCGCAGCGGTGTGCGTGTGGAGCTGATCATCACCAAGCACGACTTTAACGACCAGTGCACGAACGACCATGAGGCGATCGCCGAGAACGGCGGGCTCTTCCTTGAACTTGGCTCGGAGGATCAGTTGATGCACCATAAGTTCTGCATCATTGACCGCAAGGTGCTTCTACAGGGCTCCTTCAACTGGACCAAACGGGCGAACCAAAGCAACAACGAAACTCTCACCCTGATCGAGGAGGACCCGGCGAGCGTGAACCAGTTCCTCGCGGAGTTCGACCGCCTGAAGCGGAACGCGGGCGTGGCGGAGGCGGAGCAGCAGCTCCAATTGGCAAAGGTGTTCGAGTACTTCAAACTCCTGCGCGCCTTCATCGGCCTCGGCCGCGCGGTGGAAGTGAACGCACATGCCCACGAACTGAAGGGTGTTGACGGACTTGATGCCATTGTGGACCTGCTGCTCGCTGGCGAATACAAGCAGGCAACGGAAGCGATGGACGCCTTCGAGAAGCGCCACCAGACCATCCTGAACGTATCCGCGGTCGAGCGCGAATGGCTGCTGAGCCGCATTCGTATGCTGAACGCACTTATCACCCAGCTGGTTGGGGAGCGCGCGGAGGGGGAGGGGCAGGTGGAGC
>DDRC01000157.1:0-4040 GCA_002342985.1 Flavobacteriales bacterium UBA2426 | reverse complement strand
CTGGTTGGGGAGCGCGCGGAGGTGGAGGGGCAGGTGGATCGGTACAACCATCGGTTCCGGATGGAACTGAACCCCATCCTGCTGAAGATACTGGCGCTCAAGAAGAAGATCTCCGAGAAGCTGAAGAAGTACGGTATCGACGATCCTACCTACGCCGACCTGGAGGAGGAGTTCAAGAAGGTGAATGAGGAGTACGAGGCCGAGCGGATCGTGGTGGTGGCCGATCTGAGCGAAGAGGACCTGAAGGACATCAAGGCCATGTACCGGGAGGCGTCAACGCTCTGCCATCCGGATTCGGGCAAGTGCGTGTTCGTCGACAAGAAAGAGGCGGCGGAAGTCTTCAGCACGTTGAATCAAGCCTACAAGGCGAACGACATCCAGGCGGTCCGCGATATCCTGACCCAGCTGCGCAAGGGGACCTGGCAGGGCGTGAACGAGCAGGACGAACTGGCGGCGCTGCGCACACAGCTGACGACCTTGGAACACCGCTACCAGAGCCTGCTGCGCGACCTCGAGTTGGTGAAGACCACCGAGCCGTACCTGACCATCGAGAAGATGGATGATTGGGATGCCTATTTTCAAGGCCTGCGCACGGACTACGAGGCGCAATACGATCAATTGGTACGCGAGTACGCCAAATAGACCATCACATGAGCGACGAGATACAGAAGGTCCCAGGCGCCGGTGGCACACCCATGGCGCCGGGTGCTCCAAGCCGATTCGGCCAGAAGTTCCAGCAGGCCGCGCAGATGGTCACCTCACCCATGGAGATCCCAAGGGTGTTCCACCAGTTGGTGGTATTCCTGCTGGACGGCTCGGGTTCAATGACCGCAGCTGGGCGCACCGGGCGCACCAAGGGCAAAGAGCTCCACGACGCCATGACCAAGGTGCTCGAGCGGTTGCAGGCCAGCCGGAACAAGAACTGTTTCGACATCAGCTGTCGCGTCTATTCCACGGAGGAGAAGGCGATCTTCCCGCAGCAGCCCGTTACGCAGATCACGCTCGACAAGTGGTCGTTCGACCCCTTGGATCATATCGAGGCGGACGGCACCTATGGGGCAACATCCCTGGAAGCGGCTTTCGAGGAAGCCAAGACCTATTTGCGGAACAGAACGGACAAGCAGAGCAATGCCCTTATCATCCTGTTAACGGATGGCGACTTCCATGACGAGGATGAGGTTGCAGAGATCGCTAGCCGTATCCGGGCGCACCCGGGCGTTTCACTCGCAACCATCTTCTACGAGACCGAGTTGACCGAGGAATGGGAGGAACTCGTTGGCGCTGACTACAATGAGGTCTGTGCAGCCGTGCTGAGGGGCATGGCCACCGAGGAGGCGGACTTCGCATCGACGGTCGATCCCGAGGCTATCCGGAATCACATGATCAAGAGCATCAGCAGAACATCCCAGGTCTGAGATGCACGTAGCGGCCGCACATATCGCTATCAAGAAGGACCAGGACAGGTCCCTGTGCGTTGCGCAGGAGCAGTACCGGCTTGTCGCGCTGTGCGACGGTATCGGTGAGTTCAAGGATTCTGGCAAGGTGGCCGACCTGCTCATTGCCGCGCTCGATGCGGATAAGCCTGAGAATCGGAACGAAATGGAGGCCAGTATGAGGACCGCCCAAGAAGGGGTCAAGATCGAAGGACTCGTTGGGGGCACCACCCTGCTCTGTTGCTACCAATGTGGACGGCACGCGAATGATGAGGTCACAATCAACCATTTGGGCAATGGTGCGGTCCTTCACCTGGCCGGAGACTTCCACGAGCGTGGGCCATCTCAGGTGCCCTATCGCTTACGTCACGTTGTTCTGCCTCACGTGGACGAGCACGGCGTGCTCGTTCGCCACGTTTCGCACAACAGCAAGGCCCCTGAGTTGGCCCTGTCGGAAACAACGCTCCGGCTGAACGCGCCGAACGGCGACATCCTCCTGCTGTTGACGGACGGGATCGCCACCCTGGAGGAGGAGATGGTGGTCAGTGACCCGAGCGGCACGCTCTGGCGGCTGCAGCCCAATGCGCTGCAGCTGATACTGGAGAGGCTGCACGCCTTCCTCGCCAACACACATGACCATACTGCCGTGGAAGCAGCACTCGCCCCTTTCGTGGCGACCACATTGCAGGGTTTAAAGGAGGGCGGGATGCTGGAGGATGACGCATCCTTGGGCATTGTGATCACGGAGGCGGTCCTGGCGTATTACCGCAATAGCCGAAGCTGATGGGCCAACTGCGCGCCATACACTCCATCTCGTCGGTTCCATTCGGACCGAACGCGCCGTTCACCGGTGCTACGGAGATCGACTTCGAGGAACAGCCGCTGAGCCAAGGCGGCTTCGGCGCAGTGTACCGCATCCTCACCGTGGACGGCCGTTCGGTGCAGGGCGCCCTGATGAAGGTCATGTTCGACCGCCAGCACGGCGAACATGCTTTCGATACAGTGCGCCAGCTGCATAAAAAGCTGCGCGAAAGGTTCGGCGAGACACTGATAGCCGAGCATCCGGAACTGTTGGGCATGCCTTTCATGTTGTTCCGGGCCACGAACGAGGCCGATGAACCTGTCGTCGCCATGGCCCTGTGCGACCTGGGGGCGCTGGGCTTTGACGACATGGGCAGTGACACCTGGGATTCGGCAGCCTATTTCCGAACGACGGGTCCACTGGAGAAGCTGCACCTGGCCTACCAGTTCGCACGGGCCGTCGACCTGCTGCACGACATCGGGTTCCTCCATGCCGACCTGAAGGACAAGTCGATCTTCCTGAACACCCGGCGGCCCCAACTTGCGCTGATCGATTTCGATTCAGGATTCCATCCGGACACCCAGGGAGCGGCAAGCACCTTGGGCGCGCTCAGTCAATGGGCCAGTGCGAAACTCCGGGGGTGGATCAAGGGAAAGCAGAGTCCTGGACAGCTTACGATCGAGGAGAGGCAGGACGAGGAACGCTGGGCGCTGGCATCCGGAGTTTTCGAGCTGTTGACAGGGGTGGCTCCCTTCTTCTTCCTCCGGGATGCGGACGACGCCTCCATTGCCCAGTATCTCAAGGAGAACAAATGGCCGGATGTGGAACCGCATTCTGCGTTAGTGAACCCGGCGAACCTGTCCTACCATCAGGCCATGGTCCTCTTGCTTCAGGAGCTGGAGGAGTCCGGCGGGAAGGAATTGGTCGCCGCGCTCAAGCGCACGTTCAATCGCGGATATTACAAGCCAGCCGCACGACCCAAGCCTGCTGAGTGGAAGGCGCTGCTCGGCAGGCTTTGTCAGGAGCATATCGGAGTACCCGTCATCAGCTCGTTCCAAGGCGACCGCCCCAGCATACGCGTCAAAGGGGAAGTGGTCACATTGAGTTGGGCCGCCCATCAGTATCGCACCCTGCTGTTGGACAGTCGACCATTGGCGTTCGATGCAAGTTCCATACAACTGACACCCAGCGATACGGCGACGTTCACGCTGCAGGCCATAAGCGACTTCGGCAAGGCGGAGGCCACCTTCAAGGTGGAAGCCATCAAGGTGACGCCGATCATCCATGTCTTCAAGGCATCCAAGCCCATGCGGGACACACTCGAACCGGTCGTGCTGGAATGGACCACATCCGACGCCGTCGAGATCAGGATCCTTCCTGTTGGCAGCACGGTCGAGTTGAACGGCACTGTAGAGGTGCTCCCGGAAACCCCCACCACCTACGAGCTTCAAGCCTTTGGCGGATTCGGCCAGCTGGCCGTGGCCAGTGTCCACGTGGATGTGGTCCGGCCGGTGATCGAATCCTTCGATTGGGAGGTGAACCTACTCGTGGGCATTGATAATGTGGACTTGAAATGGCGGACACACCATGCGGTGGAAGTCCTAATCGAAGGCCTGGCAGGTAGCCATCCACCGGAAGGTCTTATCCATGTGCCCATCCGACAGGGAACACCGTTCACATTGACGGCCAAGGGCCTTTTCAGCACTACAAGTGCTTCCATCAAGGCCTTTCCATTCCCGTTGCCCGTTATTGAACAGATGGCCATGGATTTTCCGCTCATGGACCTGACCACCCATGTGACCATC
>DDRC01000045.1:19745-21743 GCA_002342985.1 Flavobacteriales bacterium UBA2426 | reverse complement strand
AATACAAGGAGAAGAAACCCAGCGACCCCACCATCGCCGAGAAGTTCAACACCTACCGCTTCGCCGACCACAAGGCCCACGTGATCGACCTGCTGAAGCGGGTGTGTACGGTGAGCTTGAGGACGGTGGAGGTGGTGAGGGGGATGGAGGGAGCTGATCGGAGCGCTAATTCAGCATAGAGGTATGAAGTCGAAGAAGAAAGTTAAGAAGCGGTACATAGCTAATCTTGAGAAGCACATCGAGGCTCAGAGAGATTCGGTGAGATACTCTGTGGACAGATTTGACATCCTTATCGATTCACTTTCCACTGGATGTCTCATTTTCTCAATGGGCTTCGCGGACAACATTGTGCAAGACATTGATACGGCGGATACTAGTAACCTGAAGACATCGTGGCTTCTCTTCGCGATATGTCTAATCGCGAATCTTATCTCTCAGGTCACTGGTTATTACGCCAATAAGCTTGAGATTAGGATTAGTAAGAACCTAATCAGAATTGAGCGAGGGAAGGATGTTGTTGGTAATCAAAAGAGACTGGAATGTTGGAGTGGAGCACTTGATTCCACAACAACATTCCTCAATGCGATAAGCCTACTTTCATTCATTGGCGGCATTATCGCTCTTGTAAGGTTCTCAGGTGCAAACCTCTAAAACACGGTGCCATGAGCAGTGGAAATGACGATAAGGAGAAACAGAGGATTGAAGAAGAACGGCGCAGGAGAGCCGCAGAAGAGCAAAGGAGAAAGGCGGAAGAGGAGCGTCGGCGTATAGAGGAGGAGCGCCAGCGGCGGGAGCGACTGAATGAGCAGGCTAATAGAGGTAGACCCAAAGATGAACGACCGGACAAGGATGATTAAGCAGGCTGAGAGGTCTGCTCTAGAACCGCAGCGCTCTACAGCGGGTGCTCGACCAATACAAGGAGAAGAAACCCAGCGCCACCCCATCGCCGGTAAGTTCAACGCCTACCACTTCGCCTGCGCCAATGAACTTGCACGTACCTAGACATGTCCAATCAAGAGATCGTTGACCTCATCACTGGTATAGGAACGCTGGTGCTGTCGTGCATAGCCCTCGGGTTCTCTTACTACTCATGGAGAAAGACATCCTTCCGCCACTTGTTCAAGCAAAAGCAGCTTGAAGCGGTCTTCAGGCTGATGGATACCCTGCAGGACACCATCTTCAGCGTCGAACGATATGATAGAGGAAGCAGTGGGGCCTCTGGTTCGTTGATCCGCTTCTTCCATGCACGAGAGGCACTCGTCAACCATACGTCATTCATCATGTCTTCAGCGTTGGTCACCTCCGAGTTCATGCACCGCGCATATCCCTTCATCCACTTTAGCGAAGACCCCTATCTGCCGCCCATCTTGGCTGAACGTGTCCGGTCGTTCTATGCGTTCGACTATCAACCTGTAGAACTCGACCAGTTCTCGTCGTACACGGTCATTGGTGGTTCCATCATCGGCGAACCGAAGCAACACTATACTATCAGCCATCCTATTTACAAGGATTTGGGCGCAATGTTGAAGGCGTGTGTGGAACTGGACGATGCCATCAATAAGTGGTTGAGAAGTGTAGGTGTTGATGACGTCAACCGAAAGGTCATCGTTGAGTGAGCAGGAGCACAGTTGGTAGTTCTAGATCAGTTCACATGTCCCGCCAGCTCGCCGCCGCCCGCAAGCTCCTGAGCGATGCCCAGCTCATCGCCTTCCTCTATGCGGTCCAGGCGGAAGGTCATGTGCGTGCAGCCAACATCATTCTGCCCGGGAAGTACCGCAAGGTGCTCGACCTGGATGAGAGCTTCGGAAACCTTGAGCCACCGCCGCGCCGTGAGCTTGGCTTGACCGCGGAGTTGAAGGTGGTCCGCCTTTCAGCTCGCACGTTCCGCATTACGTTCGGCATGCATGGCGCTGGTGTGGGCGATGGCGGCGTGTGGCGCGTGGTGTTCACAGCGGGTGGTGCCGTACAGCGCATCCAACAGGAAGGCTTCTGGATCCA
>DDRC01000045.1:10988-19438 GCA_002342985.1 Flavobacteriales bacterium UBA2426 | reverse complement strand
TCGAACTCCTCTTTTGTCCAGCCAAGTCGCTGTAGCAGGTTGGGGATATAGATAGGCGTTCGATGTCCGCTCTTGGGGTTCAGCATGCCTTTGGCTTCATGAAGAACTTTCTCGATCATGGCGGTCGTGTATTATGAGGCAAAGGTCTTTCAGCAGCACCTGGATAGCACCAGCATCAAGAAGATTTTGACGTTTCGTTCAGCGCTTGATGGGTTGGCCGACATGGCATGGTTCCAAGCCTGCGCAGGGTCTCACGTAGTGGACCCTGCCCCATGTAGAAAGGTTTACCCGCGGCCTTTCATCACCGCCACCCCACCGTCCCCCCGCACAACCACCACGTCTTGCCAAAGCCCATGTCCCGCAGCACCTGCGCGGCCTGGGCGCTGCGCCCGCCGCCCTTGGCGCACACGGTGATGATGCGCTCCCGGGGCGACCAGCTGCGCGCGCGTTCCAGCAGTTCGGAGAAGAGGATGGTCTCCCTTGGCAGGGGCTCTCCCTTCGGGGACCCTGCGCGGTCGCCGAGGAAATGAGTGGAGCTACTTCCGCGGGGGGCCTGCTTAGCTTGGCAGCCCTTGTGGAGGTTCGAGGTTGCGGCAGCCCCTATTCCACCTTTTCAAATCGGTGGTGCATCATGCGGGAGTACTGCACGGTGAACCCATCGACCTCATTCCCACTGTTCCTGGAGAAAATGAGCCTGATGTAGGTGCTGTAACCGCCATTCTTCTGTTCCACCAGGAAGCGGTTCTCGCTTGTGGGATCCATGTACGTATCGGGCACGGTAGGGCGTTGGATAAGGAGGTGGCCTTCGTCGCTCAGCACGAGCCGGAAATAGTAGTCAAGGTGAGGGCTGTAATACCTGCCTGTGAATTGTTGCAGATAGCTTCGGGAGAAAGTCGTTCTATTCTCTTCCCGGAGGAATGTCAGGGGCTCCATCCGGTCCATCCACAGCACCAGTTTCATGGCCGTATCGGTCTCCGAGCGGGTGAACCTCATCATGCTCCCATCGTCCATATCCTTGAAATGGCCATTGCCAAAGGAGGTGAGCGGATAGCCCTCGGTGGGGCCGTGGTAGGCCATCAGCACCTCGCCCTCCAGCTTCAGGTCCAGGAACCGGATGGGGGGTATGTGGCTGTTGTACCCCACGTCCTGGACGAAGTACCGCCCCACATAGAGCGCACATTCCGCCGGGTCCGGAGGGGCCTGTTCCGAAGCGGATGGAAGTTGGGGGGCGGTGGCGGGGCTGGCGGGCGGTAACAGCCCGTAGGTGAGTTGCCTTGCCGCAGCGGCATGCGCATCGCCATTGCCCAGGCAAATGAGCGCCACCTTCCTCGCGGGTATGCGGGTGATGTAGAAGTTGTCGCCAACCCCGCCGTGCAGCACCACCTCCGTTCCGTTGATGGTACGTACCACATGCCCAAAGGTGTAATGGCGCTCCGCCGGTAGCACGGGTATGGGCCGTGCCACCTGGTACAGGCGCGCGGCACCTTGGGCCACGGGCGATGATGTATCCTCCAGCGCAGCCACCCATTTCTCCAGATCGTCCGCAGTGGTCACCATGCGGTAGTCCCCCCCGGGCGAGTGTTTGATGAAGCGCGCCTTGCGCACCGGACCCTGCCCGTAGTAGGGCTCCGCCAGGCCGGGTATGATCTGTTCTATGTCGTCGTTCATGAACGTGGACGCCATGCCCAAGGGACTGAAGAGCCTTTGCTCAAGATAGTCGGGCAGGCGCTGGCCGCAGGCCCGCTCCATGATCATGCGGAGCAGGGCCATATCGGTGTTGTTGTACATGTATCCCTGGCCGGGTTCGATCTGGGGTGCGGGCTGGTCGTACAGCAGGCGCAACACCTGCTCCTTTTCCACCTTGCTCCGCATATCCGCTGTCATCAATAACAAGAGCGACCATTCGTCATCGAAGCCGCTGCTGTGGTCAAGCAGGTCGAGGATGGTCACGTTCTTGCTCCATTCGGGCAGCTTCGGAAAGTAGGTCCTCACCCGGTCATCGAAGCGCAGCAGCCCCTCCGCTTCCATCAGCGCCAGCCCCATGGCCATGAACTCGCGCCCCTCGGAGTAGATCAAGCGCACCGGGGTCCGGTGGGTGAACGGCACCCCATGCTCCAGGTGGGCCACGCCGTAGCTCTGCTTGGCGACCACCTGGCCGTTCTGCAGCACTGTTAGGGCCGCTCCCGGTGAATCGTCCTCGTCGAAGGGACTGAAGAGGGCGTCCATCGCTTCTGTGAGCGCCACACGGTCGATGGGCTGGGTGATGGCGGAGAGCGGAATGGAACCGATCAGGACAAGGGCAATGGCAATGGGAAGGCGCATGGTTCGCGTGGTTGGTCCTTTGCTCATGTTCGCAGGGCGCTGCAAGATGTGCTTCGGCTTGCGGCATGAGCGCATGGCATCCATGGCCAAGTTAGGTGCTGACCCGTCCTGAAATGGGTTTCCACCGAACAGTGTACCATGCTTGTGAAGTTCCAAGCATGAGCTGGTCCGATACCTATCGGACCTCACGCAGTGGACCCTGCACCATGTAGTCTGGTGCACCTACGACCTCCCCTCATCGCCACCCCAACGTCCCCCCGCACAACCACCACGTGCGCCCGAAGCCCATGTCCCGCAGCACCTGCGCGGCCTGGGCGCTGCGCCCGCCGCCGGTGGCGCACACGGTGATGATGCGCTCCTGCACCTCCGCAGGCTCTTCCGTCTTCGGAGACCTTGCGGCCCACGGGCGGCGAGCCGCACGGCCCTTCGTACTTCAGGAGACCTGCGGAGGTTTGAATCCCGTGCGCATGATCAGGGATCCGGCTACCTTTGGGTGAAAGGCCCGCCATGAAAGCATTCCTGGGTTCGAGCGTCCTGGTCTTGCTCGCAACGATCGGTCGGGGACAATGCACCGGGGTGATCCCTGCTTCCGCGCTCATCGTGGATGAAGGAAGCCCCGGTGTGGTGACCGGTACCAGCGCAGCCTATTGGGTATGCGGGGACGCGATGGGAACGACGTTGAACGTGGACGAGAGCCTCGTGTTGGTCGAGGCCGGCGCATCCGTTCAGCTGGCGGGCGATGGCAACCAGGTCTGGTACAAGGGCTCCACCCCGCTTACGGTGACCGGCGACGGGAACAACATCCGCGTGCAGGAATTCGGCGATGTTGACCTGCAGGGCAGTGGTGACAATACGGTGGCCTATTGCGGCGTGAACAACGTGGTGTTCAACTATCAATTCGCACCCGCACCCGGCTGCGTGAACGTAGGTGTGGCCGATAGCCCGGTATCCCCGGGCCACGTACGGGCCGAGCTAGACCTTGCACAGGTGCACATCCGCCCGGACCATGCGACCCTTGAACGGATCGAGCTCTTTACCCTGCGGGGTGAGCGGATCGGAACCTACCCCGGAACAACACGGATCGTCGACCTCTCGCAATGGTCCGATGGGGTATACCTGCTCCGGATCCATTCGGACCAGGGTGTCCTGACGCTTCGTTTTGTGAAGGGTTGAGCCCTGGTGGTGGCAGCCCGGTCCTCTGCAGGGTCTCACTTAATGGACCCTGCCCCAGGTAGCCTGGTGAACCGGTGGTCTTCCCTTACCGCCGTCCGATAGGTATCGGACCCATCGGCCCCCCCGCACAACCACCACGTCCTTCCAAAGCCCATGTCCCGCAACACCTGCGCGGCCTGGGCGCTGCGTCCGCCACCCTTCGCGCACACGGTGATGATGCGCTCCTTCGGTGGTTGTGCCAACGGGAACCTGTCAGCCTCGGTTCGTTCCAAGGATGCGGTTGGTGATGTGCCTTGGCCGATCAAGAACGACGTGCCGGTAGAACACCCATGGCCACGCTGGAGGCCACATTGGGACTGTCCGGGTTCACGTCGATGGTGCGTGTCTTGGGGATCACCACCAGATCCATGTCCTCCATGGGAATGGCCCCCATCAACACCTGGTCGCCGAGCACCAAAGCCCCTGCGAACCCGGTTCTGTTCTTGAAGCGGATCTCGATGGGACCCACATAGGGCACCAGCTTGCGGCTCCCATCCGCCAGGGTCACTTCCTTCTGGTCAATGGCTTCCAGCTTCAGCTGAATGCGCACATGCTCGGGGATGCAGAGATGAACGGCCCCGGTATCCACCAAGGCATTCACGGGCACGGGCTCCAACTCCGGTAGGCGCGGGTTCTTCAGAATGAGGTGGCCGTTCACGAGTCCCATGCCCCTAATTTAAGCCGTTGCGAGGGTATGTCCATGAACGTGCTGCATGGAGCTGCGGAAGGTGATGCAGCTGGTGTTGTGGTATTCCGCAAGGTATGGGGCCGATCACCGCCACCCCAACGTCCCCCCGCACAACCACCACGTGCGTCCGAAGCCCAGGTCGCGAAGGATCTGCGCGGCCTGGGCGCTGCGCCCGCCGCCCTTGGCGCACACGGTGATGATGCGCTCCCGGGGCGACCAGCTGCGCGCGCGCTCCAGCAGCTCGGGCAGGGGGATGTTGATGGCCTGGGGCAGGTGGCCGCGGGCGTACTCGGCGGGGCTGCGCACGTCCACCACGCGCACACCGGGTTGGTCCAGCAGCGGTTTCAGGTCGGCGGGCTCCAGGCACTTGCGTTCGCTGGGCATGCGCAGCCACACCACCACGCCGCTGCCCACGGTGACCACGCCGATGGCGAGGATGGAGGCGGTGATGCCGAAGCGGTCGGCGATGAGGCCGGTGAGCAGCGCGCCGATGGTGAACGCGAAGCGATGCGCTATGGAGCTCTTCCCTGGCAAGGTGCTTCGGTAGAACGGTGTGGCCGTGACGCCATGCAAAGACCAACCAAGAGCCGATGCGGGTGGTGGATAAGTTCCTTGCAACGGTTCGGTTCCGATGCTTTAGATCGGCCTAACTTGGTGGTAAGATCCACCTTATGCGTCACCTCGCCTGGCTACTGCTCCTCTGCGCCTTGAAGGCTAACGCGGCGCTTTCCGTCACACTGAACGTCTTCAATGACGCCTGCGGCAACGGCACCGGCTGGATCCACGCCATCGTCAGTGGCGGACAAGGCCCGTACACGTATACGTGGAGCCCCGCTCCGCCCATCGGGCAGGGTACCAGTACTGCGCGGGAGCTGTTCGCGGGGAGCTACACCGTCACGGTCGAAGATGCGCTGGGTGGTACTGCCATGGCCACGGGCACGGTGCAGGCCATCGGCACCTTGTTGCCGGGCAACACCTTCACGGGCGCTGTGACCAGTTGCGATGGAGCCTGCAACGGCAGCGGTGCGCTGAGCTATTTCGGCTTCGCCTGGGGCGGTGCTCCGCCACACAGCGCAAGTGTCACCCCCGGTGGCAGCGGCAGCGTGGGCGCGAACAACGTATTCCTGAGCGGCCTTTGTCCGGGCACCACGTACACCTGCACCGTGACCGATGCCAACGGCTGCGCGAGCACGTTCAGCAACATCGAGGTGATGGACCTGAGCACACCGGTGCTTCAGAACGTGGTGGTGACGCCCAGTTGCGCGGGTGGGGAGACGGGCAGCGCGGTGCTCACCTTCGATCAGGTGGGCATCGTGAGCATGTTCTTCTGGACAGGGCTCTTTACCTACTACTATCCCAATGGCAACCAGGTGACGATCGACCACCTGGCTCCGGGGGACTACGGCGTGGAGGCCTACCCCTTCGATCCGAGCGGAGGGGGCGCGCCGCCAATGATGGGCTCCTGCGGCGCGCTGGTGCAGTTCACCATCCCCGTGAGTGCGGCTCCCTGCGGCCAGGTGGATGGCACTGTGTATGTTGATCTCAACGGCGATTGCATCCAGGACCCCGGTGATGTGCCCTATCCCTGGCGCGTGGTGCAATGCGCCCCCGGCGGGCATTACGAGCTCACCGATGGCGCGGGATACTATAGCGAAGCGCTGCCCTATGGTGTGTACACCGCCACCATCGCCGATGCGGGCAACCATGCGCCGCTCTGTCCGGCGGTGCTGCCTGCGCCCTTCACGCTCAATGCCGTCACGCCCAACGTGACGATGGACATGGCGCTGCAGCCGCTCTACGGCCCGGACATGGAGGCGGTGCTCTGGTCCGGCACGCCGCGACCGGGCTTCACGTTCGGCTATGGCCTGCGCGCGCTCAACAACGGTGCGTATTCCTTCGGCCCCTTCACCGCAACGCTGGACTACGACCCGGTGCTCAGCTACGTGAGCAGCAGTATGCCGCCCACGGTGAACACGCCCGGGCAATTGCAGTTCACGGTGCCTTCGCTCACTGCCTTCGGGCAGCTGAACATCGCGGTGGTGCTGCAGGTGCCCCCCGACCCGTTGCTGATCGGTACGAACGTGAACGCCACGCTCACGCTGGCGCCATCGCCCGCGGATGCCGATCCGGTGAACGATGTGGCAACGCTCAGTACCCTGGTGGTGGGCGCCTACGACCCGAACGATAAGTTGGTGAGCACGAGCTCGCGCCTGAGCGGGTCGCACTTCTTTCTCGATGCCGATACGTCGCTGGCCTACACCATCCGTTTCCAGAACACGGGCAACGCCGAAGCACTGCATGTGCGCTTGGTGGACACGCTGTCGCACGTGCTTGAGGTGGCGAGCTTGCGGATCCTTGGCGCAACACATGCCTTTGAGGCGCGCTTGGAGAGCGACTCCATCCTCATCATCGACTTCCCGGACATCATGCTCCCTGATAGCACCAGCGACCTGATGGGCAGCCAAGGGGCCTTCTCCTTTGCCATCGCGCCACACCCTTGGATAGTGCCCGGTACGGTGCTGGCTAACAAGGCCGATATCTACTTTGATGTGAATCCGCCTATCCGCACGAACACGGCTACCGTGGTGGCGGAGCTCAGCACGCGCGTTCCAGCGCACCAGGCATCATCGCTCGTGATCGCTCCGAATCCAGCGAGCGACGAGATCCGTTTGCTGTTGAGCTCGAGCGGCACGGGGCAATGGCTCGTCCACGATGCTCAGGGTCGCGTGGTGTTGCAAGGCCGATGGTCTGGTTCCCTCAGTTCTCTCGACGTGGGCAGGCTTCCGACCGGCCTCTATACCGCAGCGGTGATCACCGAGCACGGTCGGGCAGTAGCGCGCTTCGCGAAGGAGTGAGCCGATCCTCGGATCTCCGCGAAGGCTCCCATTCAAGTTGTCGGGTGGAAGGTCACTTACCCATCCTCACCGCCACCCCACCGTCCCCCCGCACAACCACCACGTCCTTCCAAAGCCCATGTCCCGCAGCACCTGCGCGGCCTGGGCGCTGCGCCCGCCGCCCTTGGCGCACACGGTGATGATGCGCTCCCGGGGCGACCAGCTGCGCGCGCGCTCCAGCAGCTCGGTGAGGGGGATGTTGATGGCCTGGGGCAGGTGGCCGCTGGCGTACTCGGCGGGGCTGCGCACGTCCACCACGCGCACGCCGGGCTGGTGCAGCAGCGGCTTCAGGTCCGCGGGCTCCAGGCACTTGCGCTCGCTGGGCATGCGCAGCCACAGCACCACGCCGCTGCCCACGGTGACCGCGCCGATGGCGAGGATGGAGGCGGTGATGCCGAAACGGTCGGCGATGAGGCCGGTGAGCAGCGCGCCGATGGCATAGCCCAGGTCGCGCCACAGGCGGAACACGCCCACGGCCTCGCTGCGCTGCTGCGGATGGGTGTGCGCGGCCAGCACGGCCAGGAAGGTGGGGTAGACGAGCGCGGTGCCCAGGCCGAGCGCGGCGCTGAGCGCGATGTAGGCGCCCTGCGCATGCACGAAGGGCAGGCCCAGGATGGCCACGCCTTGCAGCACCATGCCGATGATGAGCAGCGAGCGGCGGTTCACCACATCGGCGAGCTTGCCGGTGAAGAGCTGCCCGAGCCCCCACACGGCGGGGTACACGGCGGCGATGAGGCCGATGCGCTCCTGGCCGAGGCCCTCGTTCAGCAGCAACACGGGCAATAGGCCCCACAGCATGCCGTCGTTCAGGTTGTTCACCAGCCCGGCCTGGGTGACGCTCCCCAAGGTGCGGTGCGTGAGGCTGGTCTCCACGAACACGCGCTTCAGCTTGGGGATGGCGCTGGTGGCGCTCTCGGCCGCCACGTGGTGCACGGTGTCCTTCACCCACAGCAGGGTGAGCAACAGACCGAATACCGCGATGCCGATGCCCACCTGGAAGGGCACGGGACGCGGTCCGTAGTGCGCGGCGAGGTAGCCGGTGAGGAAGGCCATGCCGCCCACGGCGAGGTAGCCGGCGAACTCGTTGAGGCCCATGGCCAGGCCGCGGTCCTTCTCGCCCACGAGGTCCATCTTCATCACCACGGTGCTGCTCCATGCGAAGCCCTGGTGGATGCCCAGCAGGATGTTGGCCGCCACCACCCACGCCCAGGCATCGGCGTAGATGAGCAGGAAGGGCACGGGCAGCGCGAGCACCCAGCCCACGATGAGCAGGGCCTTGCGGCCGTAGCGCCCCGCGAGCCGGCCGGTGAAGTAGTTGGCCAGCGCCTTGCTGA
>DDRC01000045.1:10425-10734 GCA_002342985.1 Flavobacteriales bacterium UBA2426 | reverse complement strand
GAGCAGGGTGAACTGCTTCCAGTTGGCGCGGAGGCCGAGAGTGGTGGACTGGGCCATGGCAGGTTGCGTTGACCGTTAGATGATGCCCGTTGCGAGCATCACAGAGATGGCGAGGATCAGCACACCTACGGTGAGCTGCACGCCGCGCATGGTCACCTTGGGGATGAGCTTCTTGCCCCACCAGGCGCCGAGGAAGGCCGCGAGCGTGCTGGCCAGCAGGAGAGGTCCTTGTTCCTGCGCGGTCGCTATCAAGTCGCCGGTCGCGTAGGTGGGCAGGCGGGTGAGGTCCACCAGGCAGGCGATGGCGAC
>DDRC01000045.1:9421-10231 GCA_002342985.1 Flavobacteriales bacterium UBA2426 | reverse complement strand
GGTCTTCGAGAGCTCGAACAGACCGAAGACGAGCATGAGCCCGGCGATGACCAGGTCGAGCGGGTCCACGGGATGGACCAGGCCTTGGTAGAGCGCATCACGCGCGCCCAATAGCAGCATGAGCCGCGCGCCGATGTAGGCCCCCAGGATGCCCGGCACGCCGAAGCGCAGCACGGTGCTCCAATGGATGTCCTTCCACAGCAGGCCCAGCTTGAAGAGGTTGTTGAGCAGGTGCACCACCGCCGTGAGCCCGATGGCCACTTCCAGCGGGAAGAAAAGCGCGAACACCGGCAGCAGCAAGGTGCCCAGCCCGAAGCCGCTGATCAGCGTGACCAGCGAGGCGGCCAGTGCTACAGCGGGGATGAGGAGGTGGGAGGCGTCCATGGGCGCACCGCGGAATCAAGCGCCGTACTTGAGGATAATCCCGATCTGCCCGGCATGGTAGGCCGTGTGCGTCACGATGCGGCCCAGCGCTTCGGCCTTGGTCTTCTTCCCGAATTCCTTCGTCTCGATCACGGTGTCCCAGTCGGCTGCGCTCGTTGCTTCGATGGCACGGCGCAGGGTATCGGCGCTCTGCTGCACGTAGGTTTTCAGTGCGGCCAGGTCGGTCCACTCGCCGGTGTCGTGCCCCTTCGCAACGGTACTGGCATGCACGTTCACGCCTTGCAAGCCGAACACGTTCTTGGCGAAGAGCAGTTCCACATCGCCGATGTGCCGCACCAGGAAGCCGATGCTGTTGGGCGCGGGAGCGAGCTTCTTCGGCAGGTCGGCCTCGGTGAGCTGGTCGAGCAATTTGGTGAAGCGGGTGCG
>DDRC01000045.1:0-9117 GCA_002342985.1 Flavobacteriales bacterium UBA2426 | reverse complement strand
GCGATGGCCACGGCCACCGCCAGCTCGAAGAAGTTGCTGGCGCCGATCATGCTGGCCGGAGCGCAGGTGCGGTAGTTCAGTCCCAGCCAGCGACCACCCTTCCAGCTGAGGAAGAAGATGAAATAGGTCTGCAGCGCGAGCGGGATGGCGATGAGCAGGATGTCGAAGGGGTTGGCCAATATCTTCTGGCCTTGGAAGGCGAAGAGCAGGATCAAGGTCAGCAGCAGCGCGGTGATGGAGAGCGGCTTCAGCGCGGGCAGGAAGCGCGTCTTGAACCACGCTTCGCCCTTGGTACGCATCAGCCAGCGGTGCGTGAGGTAGCCGGCCACCAACGGGATCACCACGAAGACGATGACCGAGGTGCTGAGCACACCCCAGGGGATGGCGATGCCCGTGATGCCGAGGAGCAATTGCACGATGGGGATGAATAGCACGAGCAGGATCAGGTCGTTCACGCTGACCTGCACCAGCGTGTAGTTGGGGTCGCCGCCGCTGAGGTAGCTCCACACGAAGACCATGGCGGTGCAGGGCGCCGCGCCGAGCAGGATGGCTCCGGCGATGTATTCCTGCGCCAGCTCGGGCGTGATCCAGGCCGCGTAGAGCTTGGTGAAGAAGACCCACGCGAAGAAGGCCATGGTGAAGGGCTTGATGAGCCAGTTGACCATCACGGTGAGCCCAAGCCCTTTCAGTTGCGGACCGATACGCCGCACGCTGTCGAAGTCCACCTGCACCATCATGGGGTAGATCATCAGCCAGATGAGGATGGCCACGGGGATGTTCACCGTGTTCACCTCGAGGTCGGCGATGACCTGCATGCCGCTGCCGGCCACCTGGCCCAGGGCGATACCTGCTGCGATGCACAGCAGCACCCAGGCCGTGAGGTACTTCTCGAAGAAGCCGATGGTGGGGTTCTGCTCGCTCATCGGCTGGCCTGCTGCATCGCGTACCACAGCTCCGCCGCGATCTGCAGGCAGCGCTCGTCGTAGCGCGTGGCCTCCTCGGGCGTGCCATCAGCCTCCTTCGGGTCGTTGTAGGGCAGGCTGATGCGGTCCATGGCGCCGAACACGATCGGGCAATTCTTGTCCGCCTCCGAGCAGGTCATCACCGCGCAGAACTCTTTCTGCGGATTGGCGGGGTCGTTGTACACCTTGCTCCAGCAGCGCTCCGCGGCATGTTCATTCGCGAACGACACCTCGTACACCGGATTCTTCCCTTCGGGCTTCACCACCTGGAATCCAGCGCGCTCCACCGCCGCCACCGCACGCGGGTTGAAGGCCGTGGCCTCCGTGCCGCCGCTGTAGGTGCGCACATGATCTTGACCGAAGCTCCAAGCCGCGGTGGCCGCCCACAATTGGCTCAGGTGACTGCGCCGGCTGTTGTGCGTGCAGATGAAGGTGAGGTCGGCGGTGACACCGGCGGCCTTGCGCTCCTTCACGAAGGCCGCGATGAGGTCGAGGCTTTCCTTGCGCTCGGCAGGGATGGCGGCCATGGCGGGCACCACACGGTCGTCCACATAGCGTTGCAGGTCGGGGTGCAGGGTGCGGTCCATGGGTGCGTCAGGCAAGAGCAGCGACAGGAGCAGGGTGGGAAGCAGCATGGTGGCCGGATGGTACGCTCAGCAGCAGCCCGCGCCCAGGTCGCAGCCCGGCAGGGCATGGATGCCTTCGGGGTTGGCGGGGGTGGGGGCCTTCAGGGCCTGCTTTTCCGCTTTGGGCGCGCAGCAGTCCACGCTGCTCTTGCGGGCAAACACGGTGATGCTGAAGATGCCAGTTCCGCTGGCCTTGAAGGCGGCGAGCTCTTCGGCGTTCAGGTAGTTGCTCAGGATGTCGTCCGGCACCACGATGGGCTTGCGCTTCTGCACCGTGATGGCTTCAAAGCCGAGCTCGCGGATGATGCCGAGGTATTCGCTCTCCTGCAGCGCGCCGCTCACGCAACCCGCGTACATCTCGGCTGCGCCTTGGATCGCAGGGGGCAGTTCGCCCACCAGCACCACATCGCTGATGCTGAAGTGCCCGCCGGGCTTCAGCACGCGCAGCACCTCGCTGAAGGCCTTGCGCTTGTCGGGCACCAGGTTCAGCACGCAGTTGCTCACCACCACGTCCACCATGCAGGCGGAAAGGGGCAGCGCCTCGATGTCGCCCTGCCGGAACTCCACGTTCTGGTAGTCCAGCTTGCGGGCGTTGTCCCTGGCCTTGGCGATCATCTCGGGGGTGAAGTCCACACCGATCACGCGTCCGTCCGGACCGGTGGCCGCGCGGGCCACGAAGCAGTCGTTGCCGGCACCGCTGCCCAGGTCGAGCACGGTGTCGCCGGGGGTGATCTGCGCGAACTCGGTGGGCAGGCCGCAGCCGAGGGAGAGGTCGGCGTCGGGGTTGTAGCCCGCGAGCTGCGTGTAGTCGTCGCTCATGATGGTGGCCACCTCGGTGCTGCAGCCGCCGGCGCCG
Source organism: Flavobacteriales bacterium UBA2426 (assembly GCA_002342985.1). Lineage (GTDB taxonomy): Bacteria > Bacteroidota > Bacteroidia > Flavobacteriales_F > PHOS-HE28 > PHOS-HE28. The sequence continues at coordinate 6,673 of DDRC01000045.1, read as the reverse complement.
CAGCAGCTGCTGGCGTTGGTGGCCTTGTCCTGGCGGGCGATTTCGGCGTACTTGGCGCGGACGAGGTCCTTGGTCTCTTGGGGGGTATTCATTGGTTGTTGCTTGTTGGGGCGCGTCATGACGCGCCCGTACGCGTCGTTGGGGCGGATCATGATCCGCCCATTGCTTGTTCTAGCAGCAGGTATCGATGGGTTTGTAGGCGGCGAAGAGCTTGGCGAAGGCGGCCTCCGCCTTGGCCCAGGCCTTGGGTTCGATGCAGTAGCACACGCTGGTGCCTTCCACGGTGCCCGTGATCAGGCCGGCATCCTTCAGCTCCCGCAGGTGCTGGCTGATGGTGGCCTGCGCCAGTCCCAGCTCCTCCACCAGGCTGCCGCACACGCAGGCGTTCTGTTTCAAGAGGTACTGGAGGATGGCGATGCGCGCGGGGTGTCCCAGCACCTTGGCCCAGGTGGCCAGCTGGTTCTGCGGCGCGGTGAAGAGGTCGGTCTTGGTGACGCCCATGGAGGATGCTGAATAGATCGCAATATTACGATATAGAGGCGAATCATCGGCAAATGCCGATGAATATCCCCGTTCAGGATGGGAAGGCTACTTGGGCGCGTTCCGGTAGATCCAGGCGCCGATGAGGGCGTACCCGATGTTGGGGATCCAGACGGCCAGGAAGGGGTCGAGCCCCGCATTGGTGGCCGCCACCGTGGTGAATTGCACCACGAAGAAGTACACCAGCACCAGCATGACGCCGAGCGCGAGGTGGAGTCCCGTGCCGCCGCGCACCTTGCGGCTGGCGATGCCCACGCCGATGAGCGTGAAGATGTAGGTGGCCAGGGGATAGGCGGTACGCTGGTGCTTCTCGATGAGGTAGGGCCCCACCTTGCCGTCGCCCTGGCGCAGCTTCTTCTCGATGTAGGCGTTCAGTTCGGGCGTGCTCATGGCCATGGCCATCTCCACGCGCTGGCCCAGGTCCTCGGGGCGCAGGGGCAGCACGGTGTCGAGGAGGGCGCCGCGCGTGAGGCGGTCGCCCTCGGGCCCCATGGTGCGGGCGCTGTAGTTGATGATGCGCCAGCGGCCGCCCAGGCTGTCGTACTCGGCACGGTCGGCATCGAGCTTGCTGCGCAGCGCGCCGTTCTCCCACCGCTCCAGGCCGAAGGTGTAGAGGGTGCGCTCCTTGGCGCCGTAGCGCTCGCAATAGGCGATGGTGCCCGGCTCGATCTCGCGGTGCAGGTGCCGGTCCTTCACCGAGAAGGTGACGCGGATGTAGGCTTCCTCGAAGGCGAGGCGCACCTCGTTGGCCTTGGGCAGCACCAGGTGGTTGATGACCAGGGAGAGGATGGTGAGGAGCGTTGCGCCCAGGAAGTAGGGCCACATGATGCGCGGGAAGCTCACCCCGCTGCTGAGCATGGCGATCACCTCGCTGCGGTGCGCCAGCCGGCTGGTGAAGAGCAGCACCGCGAGGAAGGTGAACAGGCCGCTGAACCGGTTGGCGTAGAACACCACGAAGTTGACGTAGTAGTCGAGGATGATCTCGCCCGTGGTGGCCTTCGTTCCGGCGAAATCCTCGGTCTTCTCACTGAGGTCGAAGACCACCGCGATGAGCATGATCAGCACCAGCATGAAGAAGAAGGTGCCGAGGAACCGGCTCAGGATGTAGCGGTCGAGGATGCGGAGCATGTGCAGGGCTATCGCGCAAGGGCCTGCGCACGGGCCACGGGCCTCGGGCTGCGGGCTGGATCCGGGACAAGCCCGCGGCCCGAAGCCCGAAGCTGAACGTCGATGTGGCGCATCATCATTGTCTCACCTTCAGTTTCGGCAGCAACGTGTTCTTCCAGCTGGTGAAGCTACCGTCCAGGATGCGTTCGCGGGCCTCCTTCATCAACGCCAGGTAGAAGCCCAGGTTGTGCAGGCTGGCGATCTGCTGCCCCAGCATCTCCCCGCTCTGGAAGAGGTGGCGCACGAAGGCGCGGGAGTAGGCGGTGTCCACCCAGCTGTGTCCGCCGGGGTCCAAGGGCGAATGGTCGTCGGCCCACTGCTTGTTCTTGATGTTCACCACGCCTTCCCGCGTGAAGAGCATGCCGTTGCGGCCGTTGCGGGTGGGCATCACGCAATCGAACATGTCCACGCCGCGGGCCATGTTCTCCAGCAGGTTCCAGGGGGTGCCCACGCCCATCAGGTAGCGGGGCCTGTCCTTCGGCAGGATGCCGCAGCACAGTTCCGCCATGGCATACATCTCCTCCTCGGGCTCGCCCACGCTGAGGCCTCCGATGGCGTTGCCCACGGCACCCTTGGCGGCGATGTACTCGCTGCTCCGCTTGCGCAGCTCGGGGAAGGTGCTGCCCTGCACGATGGGGAAGAGCGCCTGCTCGTGCCCGTACCTGGGGGCGGTGCTGTTGAAGCGCGCGATGCAGCGGTCCAGCCAGCGGTGGGTCAGGTGCATGCTCTTCTCGGCATAGGCCTGCTCGCAGGGCCAGGGCGTGCACTCGTCGAAGGCCATGCAGATGTCGGCCCCGATGCTGCGCTGGATGTCCATCACGCGCTCGGGGGTGAAGAGGTGGCGACTGCCGTCGATGTGGCTCTGGAACTTCACGCCCTCCTCGGTGATCTTGCGGATGTCGCTGAGCGAGTGCACCTGGAAGCCCCCGCTGTCGGTGAGGATGGGGCGGTCCCACCCGTTGAACCGGTGCAGCCCGCCCGCATGCTCCAGCACCTCCGTACCGGGCCGCAGGTACAGGTGGTAGGTGTTGCTCAGCATGATCGGCGCGTCCAGGTCGTTGCGCAGCTCGCGCGGATGCACGGCCTTCACGGCGCCCAGGGTGCCCACGGGCATGAACACGGGGGTGGGGATGGCGCCGTGGTCGGTGTGCAGCAGCCCGGCGCGGGCGTTGGAGGCCGGGTCCGTGGCCAGGAGGTCGAAGCGCATGGGCGAAGGGCCGCGAAGGTAGAGGGCCCGGCGCTGGGTCTTCCCCGCTGCCGGTGTTCATAACTGGCCCGCCCGCAGGGGGACGCCCGCGAGGCCCCCGGATAGCTTCGCCAGCGCTCCGGGGCCGCTTGCGCACCGGCCGTTCTCCATGTGGTCCATCGAATTCCAGGTGCTGCTGGGCGCGCTCATCGTGCTGCTGGCCTACCACGCCCTCATGTTCACCCGGCTGGCTTTCGGCAAGCGCGAGGTGGAGCCCGACCGCGACCTCCCCGTGAGCGTGGTGATCTGCGCACGCAACGAGGCCCGCACGCTGGAGGAGCTCATCCCGGTGCTCATGGACCAGGACCACCGCGAGTTCGAGGTGGTGGTGGTGAACGACCGCAGCGACGATGACACCTGGGAGATCCTGCAATGGATGAAGCCCCATCACCCGAGGCTCCGGCCGGTGAACATCCAGGCCGACGAGAAATTCAATTACGGCAAGAAGATCGCCCTGGGCGTGGGCGTACGGGCCGCCAGGCACCCCTTCGTGCTGCTCACCGATGCCGACTGCGTACCCCCCGGCCGCGACTGGATCTCGGTGATGGCGGCGGGCTTCCGCAGCGGCCGCCGCATCGTCATCGGGCACAGCCCCTACGCCAAGTCGCCGGGCCTGGGCTCCATCCTGGAGCGCTACGATGGGGCCGTCAAGGCCATGCAGTTCATGGGCTTCGCGCAGGCCGGCGTGCCGTACATGGGCGTGGGGCGCAACCTGGGCTACGCCAGCGAGGTCTTCTTCGGCGCCAGCGGCCCGCGCCGCCACAACCACCTCATGAGCGGCGATGACGACCTCTTCATCAACGAGGTGGCCCGGCGCGGCAACACCGCTGTGGTGGCCGATCCGCGCAGCTTCATGACCACGCGCCCCACCCCCGGCCTCGCCGCCTGGATCCGCAGGAAGCGGCGGCACTACACCACTGCGGTGCACTACCGCTTCGGTCACCAGGTGCTGCTCATGCTGCTGCCGCTCGCCCGGCTCGTGTTCTGGGCGGCGCTGGCCCTTCTCGCGCACCAGCAGCGCTGGGCCGAGGCCGCCATCGGCCTGGGCGCCCAGCTGCTCCTGCTCCTGCCGGTCACCATCAGCGCGCTGCGCCGGCTCCAGGCCGGGGCCGTGGCGTGGTTCGCGCTGCCCCTGGAATGGCTGTTCCTACTTTTGGATCCGTTGCTCTATGCCAGCACGATCCTCGTAAAGCCCAAGCGATGGAAGTGAACGAGAACCTCAGCGAGAAGGCCCGATACGACTACCTCCTCGTGCGGCGCGCCGTGGACAAGGGCGACCAGAAGGCCTATGCCGAGTTGATGAGCCGCTACCGCGACTCCATCTACTTCATGCTGTTGAAGATGATCAACAACAAGGACGACGCGGAGGACCTCACCATCGAGGCCTTCGGGAAGGCCTTCAACCGCCTGAAGCAGTACACCCCCAACTACGCCTTCAGCACCTGGCTCTTCAAGATCGCCTCCAACAACTGCATCGACTGGATCCGCAAGCAGAAGAAGAAGACCTTCTCCATCGATGCGCCCATCGGCACCGACGACGGCGATGAGATGACCATCGAGCTCAAGGGCCACGGCCTCGATCCCGCCGAGGTCACCATCCGCGAGCAGAAGAACGCCATCATGCGCGAGGTGGTGGAGAAGCTGAAGCCCCGCTACCGCACCCTCGTGGAGCTGCGCTACTACAAGGAATACAGCTACGAGGAGATCGCCGAGGAGCTCGACCTGCCCCTGGGTACCGTCAAGGCCCAGCTCTTCCGCGCCCGCGAATTCCTCATGGGCCTCCTCGACGCGCGCAAGGACACGATCTAGCCCGTTACGCCGCAAGCCGTGTGGGCGGCTTGTGCGTGAGAAGGCTATCCGGCGTCTCACCGATACTAGAGCCATCATGCAAGGCATTGACCTCCTGCTGAAGTACTTCCCGGAGCTCACCCGGGAACAGCGGGACCGCTTCACCCGCCTCGGCCCGCTCTACGCCGAATGGAACGCCCGCGTCAACCTCATCTCGCGCAAGGACTTCGAGCACCTCTACGAACGGCACATCCTGCATTCGCTCGGCATCGCCAAGGTGGTCCAGTTCAAGAAAGGGACGCGCATCGTGGATGTGGGCACCGGCGGTGGCTTCCCCTTGGTGCCGCTCGCGATCATGTTCCCGCAGGCTACTTTCCACGGCATCGATGGCATCGGCAAGAAGATCGCCGCCGTGCAGGGTGTGATCGGGGGGCTGGGCCTCACCAATTGCACCGCCGAGCAGGTGCGCAGCGAGGACCACAAGCAGCGCTACGACGTGATCGTGAGCCGCGCGGTGACCACCCTGCCCGAGTTCCTGCGCATGACCAGGCACCTGGTGCCGAAAGGGGAGGGGAAGCTCTACTACCTCAAGGGCGGCGAGCTCGCTGATGAGCTGCTGCCGATCAAGCAGCGCTACCGGGTGCACGAACTATCCGAGCACTTCGAGGAGGAGTTCTTCGCGACGAAGAAGGTGGTGGAGGTGGTATTGTGAGCCATGTGCTGCCGGCTGCGGCAATGATCCAGCGCAGTTATCGTTGTATCGTGGTCATGCTGATACGATCACCGGCTTGTCGCGCGTTGCTCGGGCTCTGCTTGGGCGTTGGATCGGGTTTGCCAGCAGCCTTCGCGAAGGATTGCCTTGTTCCTTTCACGGTGTCGATCAAACGGGCGGATGGCTCCATTGAGTTGTTGGCCAATGTCTCTCCTTCCAGCTTCATGGTGGGGCTCACCGTGTACCTCACTCCCGGCGATTCAATCGTCGTTGACCTCGATCAGAACATGTATTGCGGTGGCATTTATCCGAGGATGAAGGTGTTCGATGCCTGCGGTGCGTCGGACACACCGGGTGAGTTGCTGCATCACTTCCCATGGTCGGTTGCCAATCGGCATGTGTTCAGGCACCTGGGCACGGCATACCTCGACATCGTTGACATCTTTCAGTATTCAGGGACGGTCTGCTTGATCAGCTACGAAAGCGCCGTGGGCATCGAGGACACGGAAGCTGCTGACGATTTCTCTGTGCACTATGCCAATGGACTGATCCGGCTGGGTGGACATTCCGGTGGTGACCTCATGATCACGGATGCATCCGGTCGAGTCCTGTTTCAGCAGCAGGTGAGCGGGGGCCAGGAAACGATCCCAGCACCTCCTGGCTTCTCTGGCGGCGTGCGGCTGGCTCTGCTTCGCAACGCTTCCGCTACGCGGGTCAGGCGTTTCGTCGCATTGGAATGAATGAGTGCCTGACTAGGCCAAGCTCTGGTCGAACTGCAGGCGGCTCAAGCTGCTGTACAAGCCGTTCGCATTCGCGATCAGCTCCTCGTGCGTGCCGCTCTCGGCCACCACGCCCTTGTCGAGCACCAGGATCCGATCAGCATCGCGCACGGTGCTGAGGCGGTGCGCGATGACCAGGCTCGTGCGGCCCTTCATCAACTGCTCCAACGCCTCCTGCACCAGCCGTTCGCTCTCGCTATCCAGCGCGCTGGTGGCCTCGTCCAGGATCAGGATCGCGGGGTCCTTCAGCACGGCGCGGGCAATGGCGATGCGCTGCCGCTGGCCGCCGCTGAGCTGGATGCCGCGCTCGCCCACGATGGTCTTGTAGCCCTCGGGGAAGGAGGCGATGAAATCGTGCGCATTGGCCTTGCGCGCCGCCGCCTCGATCTCGGCATCGCTCGCGCCGGGCCTGCCGTAGGCGATGTTCTCGCGGATGCTGCC
>DDRC01000112.1:597-22773 GCA_002342985.1 Flavobacteriales bacterium UBA2426 | reverse complement strand
CGCCAACCCCAAGGCGCAGACCACGCGGCACCGCATCCTGGGCATCCTCAATGGCGATGACTACCAACTGGTGCTGAGCGATACCCCGGGCATCCTCGACCCCCAGTACAAGATGCACGAGCGCATGATGAGCGTCGTGGACGAGGCCCTCATCGATGCTGATATCCTTGTCGTGCTGGTGGAGGTGGGGCAGAAGCCCGAGAAGGCCGAGAACGTGCTCAAGCGCGCGCGCCGCTTCAAGGGCCGCAAGGTGCTGCTGGTGAACAAGGTGGACGCCGCTAAGGAGGAGCTGGTGCTGCCTGCGCTGGAGGCATGGCAGGCGGCTCTGCCCGAGTCGAAAGTGGTGCCCTTGAGCGCGCTGCATGGCCTCAATGTGGCGGAGCTGAAGGCCTGGCTCATCGCGCACCTGCCGGAGCATCCCGCCTACTTTCCGAAGGATGAGCTGAGCGACCGCAACATGCGCTTCTTCGTGAGCGAGATCATCCGGGAGAAGATGCTCACCTTCTACAAGCAGGAGATCCCATACAGCTCCCAAGTGGTGGTGAACAGCTATGAGGAAGGGGGGGCGCTGGTGCGCATCCAGGCCGATGTGATCGTGATGCGCGAGAGCCAGAAGGGGATCGTGATCGGCGAGGGCGGCAGGGCTTTGCGCAGATTGGGCACCGAGGCGCGCCTGGCCATCGAGCGCTTCATCGGCACCAAGGTCTTCCTGGACCTGAAGGTGAAGGTGGACCCCGACTGGCGGGAAGATGAAGCGAAACTGAAGCGATACGGATATTGATAATGCAGGGTGAATGGTCAATGGCGATATGCGAATGGAGGCTCTTGCCCAAGTGATGCCTCTGTCCATTCACCAATGACCATCCGCCATTCACCCTGAGCTGAACCATGGGAAACATCGTCGCCATCGTAGGCCGCCCCAACGTGGGCAAGAGCACGCTCTTCAACCGCTTGATCGAGCGGCGCGAAGCCATCACCGACCCCACGGCCGGCACCACGCGCGACCGCCACTACGGCAAAAGCGAATGGAACGGCATCGTCTTCAGCGTCATCGATACGGGGGGGTACATCAGCGGAACCGATGACCTATTCGAGTCCGAGATCCGCAAGCAGGTCAGGCTCGCCATCGAGGAGTCCGATACCATCCTCTTCATGGTCGATGTCAATGGCGGCATCACCGGCGCGGATGAGGCCATCGCGGAGATGCTCCGGAAGGCGAAGAAACCGGTGATCCTCGCAGCCAACAAGGTGGACACCCATGACCGCCAATACCTGGCAGCCGATTTCTACGCCTTGGGCCTGGGCGAGGTGCATGCGATCGCAGCTGCCAGCGGCGCAGGCACAGGCGATCTCCTCGATGAGCTGCTGAAGACCTTCAAGAAGCCCAGCGAGGAGGCCGATCCGGACATCCCCAAGCTGGCGATCGTGGGCCGCCCCAATGTGGGCAAGTCATCCCTGGTGAACGCCCTGCTGGGCCGGGAGCAGAGCATCGTCACCCCGGTGGCGGGCACCACGCGCGACCCCATCAACACGCGCTGGAGCGTCTTCGGCCATGACCTCATCCTGCTCGACACCGCCGGTATCCGCAGGAAGGCCAAGGTGGATGAGGACATCGAGTTCTACAGCGTGATGCGCTCCATCCGCGCCATCGAGGAGAGCGATGTATGCCTGCTCATGCTCGATGCGCGCGAAGCCATGCAGCAGCAGGACCTCCACATCCTCTCCATCATCCAGAAGAACGGCAAGGGGCTGGTGGTGGTGGTGAACAAGTGGGACCTTGTAGAAAAGGAGACCAACACCATGCGCGACTTCGAGGCGGAGGTGAAGCGGCGTATGGAGCCCTTCACCGACGTGCCCGTGGTATTCACCAGCGTGCTGGAGAAGCAGCGCCTGCTGAAGGTGATGGAGGTGGCCATGCAGGTCTATGAGGACCGCAAGCGCCGAATCCCCACGCGCAAGCTGAACGATGCCCTGCTGCCCGAGATCGAGCGCCAGCCGCCGCCGATGTACAAGGCCAAGGAGGTGAGCATCAAGTTCGTGCAGCAGCTGCCGGTGCATGTGCCCACCTTCGTCTTCTACTGCAATCTGCCGCAGTACATCAAGCCCAGCTACGAGCGATTCCTCGAGAACCGCCTGCGCGAGCATTGGCGCTTCACGGGGGTGCCGATACGGCTCTTCTTCCGGAAGAAGTAGGGAAGCCGGCCGTCACCGCTTAGCTTCGGGTGGCTGTTCCACCCATGAGCGCTCGATCGCTACGGTTCGTCATCGTGCTCACCACGTGCTGCGCGGCCGTATCGGTCCGCGCGCAGCTCCCATTCACCTGGGGTGACACGGCCGTTTGGGACACCACTTGGGAGCAAGGCCGCACCCTCGCCTCGGAGGTCCTCGACGATGAGTTCTCCATCCGTATCCGGAATGTGAAGCCGGAGTTCCTGGCGCTCTTCTTCGAGCGGCGCCGGGTGGTCCGCTTCGCCAGCCAGGAGGACATCAAGCGCTACGCCCCCGTTGTTCTCCCCGAGAGCCTCGACCCGCCCTACGATGAGCATGGAAAGCCCTACGAGCGCCTGGAGACGCGCCCCTATCCGCTGCTCTTCAACCTGCGCGTCGATCATTTCGCGGCGCGCGTGATCCGGCCTGATGGCTCTTGTACTGAGCTGCCGGTGGACACCCGCGCCGCGAAGGGCTTCCTGGGCAATCCCCTGTCGCTGCAGGCCACCATGGCCATCACGCATTATCCCGTTGGCATCATGCCCGGCGATGTGGTGGAGTACCGGTGGAAGTACATGCTGCCCTATGACAGCAATGCGCCGCACACCTACGGCATGCGTGGCCTGCTCTGGATGGACAACTGGGCACGGCTCACCAATTGGCGTGTGTTCTTCAACGGTCCGCTGCCGGTGCGCGAGCAGCGCATGGAGCTGCGCTACCACGCGAAGCACGGCATTGAGCTGGGCGGTGCCCCACCGGATGGCGTGGAGCGCAGCGGCGATGAGCGGACCGCTCGCTGGCATCGCACCGATCTGTCCGGATGCATGGACGAGGTGAATGGCGACCAGGGGCGCGGGCTGCCGCATATCGTGGTCACCTGGATGCCCGATGACCTGCGCTACTGGCGCCGCGAGCGCCTCAGCGGCCTGCCCATCCCGCAGCAGCCCTGGCTGCAGGTGGTGCGCCTGCGCGAGGCCAAGGCCGAATGGTGGCGGCGCGTGGCGCTGAAGCGCATCCCCGACCGGCAGAGCACCTTGATGAAGCGCTTCATCGAGCGCACCTGCTCAGGCATTTCAGACAGCCTGAGGGCGCGGCGCGTGGAGGCCCTGCACGAGCGCATCGCACGTGATTTCGACTATGCCAGCGACCGAGGGTGGTACCTGGATGCCGATCGTGACCTGGAACGCATGGGCGACCAGGTGGAGGCGATGCGCCTGCGCGACATCAGCCGCTACAACCTCTACAGCAAGCTGATCCAGATGGAGCGGCTGCCCTATGTCACGGCCTATGTGCTCGACAGGCGCTCCGGCGCGCTCAACGACCGCTTCACCACGCCCATGTGGGATGCCGAGTGGCTCTTCGGCGTGAGGGACGGCGAGGGGATGCTCTGGATGCACCCGAAGCGGCAGCGGCACGGCTGGTTCGCCAACGAGCTGCCCTTCTATTGGGAGGGCACCATGGCCCTGCTCATCGACCGTCAGCGCCTGATCGAGGACGACCCGCGGCCACCGCTCTACGTCGAGCTTCCGGTGAGCGACGGATCGGCCAACGTGCGTGCCATCGAGCATCGGATCCGCATCGGTCTGGGGGAGCCCGACGCGGAAAGCGAAGCGCGGATCTTCCTGAGCGGGCAGTTCAGCACCTTGGGACGCGCGGCCTTCCTCGGCGACCGCAGCGACAGCACCGTGCATCCGAACTATGGCCACCTGCCCGCGCGCATGCCCGGAGCGGATGCGCATCGCCTTGGCGAGCATGAGCTGAGCAGCGATCCGCCCTTCCGCTACCGTGAGCAGCAGGCGCTGCGCCTCTCCGGGTTCCGCCGCGATGAGGGCGATGGATGGTTCGCTTTCGACCTGAGGCCCTTCCTGGCGCATGCCGTTCCTGGCCGCTTCAGCGGCGAGGGTCGCCACCTCCCGTTCTGGTGGGACTTCGCGCAGACGGACCGCTTCATCCTCGACATCGAGTTCGCCGAGCCGGTGGAGGTGATGGACCTCACGCGCCTGCAGGAAAGCTTCAGCACGCCGGGAGCCCGTTACACGTTGGAGGCCACCCGTATCGATGCGCGCAACGTTCGGGTCGAAAGCCGTTTCGAGGTGCTGCGCGAGCAGGAGGAGGCCGATGCTGCCATGGCCATCGAGGCGCTCCTGCGCGCAATGAATGACCCGGGCCGGCTGCTGCGCGTGCGTCCCGGGCCGATGCCCTGACCGGCTCAGATGCGCTCCAGCGCCTGGGCCAGGTCGGCGATCAAGGCATCCGCATCCTCCAGCCCGATGTAGAGACGCACCATGGTGAACGGCAGGTCGGTGTAATAGCCGCTGGGCCCCTGCAATGCGCACACCGGCCATTGCAGGCTCTCGTAGCCGCCCCAGCTCACGGCGATCAGGAAGCGCTCGAGGCTGTCGCAGAAGCGCTCCACGGCGGGCACGTCGGGCGCATCCAGCTCGATGGTCATCAAGCCCGCCACGCGCTTCATCTGCTTCAGGGCCAGCGCATGCTGCGGATGCGAGGGCAAGCCCGGCCAATGCACACGCTTCACCTTCGGGTGCGCCTCGAGGAAGCGCGCCACCTTCTCGGCGCTGTCGGCGCTGCGGTTCACGCGCAGCTCCAGGGTGCGCAGGCCGCGCATCAGCAGCCAGGCATCGTGCGGTGAGGGCGCCGCGCCCAGCGTCATGAGCTCCCGGCTCATGACCTGACGCATGTGCGTCTTCGACCCGGCGAGCACGCCCGCCACCACATCGCTGTGCCCGTTCAGGTACTTGGTGGCGCTGTGCGCGACCATGTCGCAGCCCAGTTCGATCGGGTTCTGGAAGAGCGGGCTGCTGAAGCTGTTGTCGCAGAGCGTGATGATGCCGCGCTCCTTCGCGATGGCGCACACGGCGGCGATGTCCTGCAGCTCGAAGGTGAGCGAGTTGGGGCTCTCCAGGATGAAGAAGGTCGTATTCGGACGGATGGCTTTCCGGTAGTTCTCCGCATCGGTGCCGTCCACGAAGGTGTGCTCCACGCCGAAGCGCGCGAGCAGGTCAACGAGCAGCTTGCGGGTCCAGCTGTAGGGCTTGTGCACGCAGACGATGTGGTCGCCGGCCTTGGTGAAGGCGATCACCGCCGCCGCGATGGCCGCGCTGCCGCTGCTGAAGACGAGCGCGTCCTCGGCCCCTTCGAGCGCCGCGACCTTCCGCCGCAGCATGGCCACCGTGGGATTGAAGCCGCGCGTGTACAGCGGCCGGTCGAATTCATGCTGCACCACGGCGCGCATCGCGGCCACGGTCGCGTAGGTGAAATTGCCGCTCTGCACGATGGGCGGCACCACGGCATCGAGGCCGCGCTCGCGGTCTTCGCCGAGGTGGGTGAGGATGTCGCTCAGGTCCATGCAGCGAATGTGCGGAAAGAAGGAGGGCGCCGAACGGGCGCCCTCCTGGGAAATGATGGTGCGTGGTCAGCGCTGGATCATGAAGCGCGCCCAGGCCTCGGTGGCGCCGCTGAGCCTTGCCACGTAGCTTCCTGCGGGCAGGATGCTGAGGTCAAGGCTGAGCGAATTCGTGCTCGTGGTCATGGATGTGGTGTGCACCACGCGGCCCAAGGCGTCGGTCACGGTCAGGCGCGCGTTGTTCAGCCGGGCATCGTTCCAGCAGAGGTTCACCAGGCCGCTGCTGGGCGAGGGCGATACCGCCAGGCCATGACGCGCCGGGCCTTCCGCGATCGCCGTGCTCAGCTCAACGGTGGTCACGGTGGTGTTGGTGAGCACGGGCGCATTGTAGTCGAAGTAGATGTCCGCGCGGTTCGTGAGCTGGTCGCCGAGCATCAAGGTGCTCTTGGGCGCCATGCGGTAGTGGATGCTGCCGTGGCTTTCGGGCTCGTTGGTGCTGCTGTCGGGCAGCATGATGTTGGCGAAGGTCCAAATGGCGACCTCTTCATTGATCGTGAGCGTGTACGGGTGCGTGGCGCCGATCATCTCGAAGGTGCTGAGGTCCCAATCGGCGTCGAGGCTGTCCTTGATCACGATGTTCACGGCCGGGGCGGTGCCGGTATTCTGGAAGTTGATCGTGTAAGCGAGCTTCTCCTGCGCGATCACCTCATCCGGGGTGATGCTCACGGCGCTCACGTGCTTGTCATTCGGGTCGATGGCCGTGACGGCGGTCGCGTGCTGGTCGTCCACGTTGTTCGTCGGGTCGATGTCGTCCTCCACGGCTGTGAGCACCACGTAATTGAGCACGGGGGCCTGCGGGGCGGTGGTGATGGACGTGAACACGGTGACGTTGATGACGCCTTGGCTGAAGGGGGCCAGGGTGGGCAAGGCCCAGATGATGGTCTGTCCATTCACGCTCGTGGGCGCCACGCTCGCCGAGACGAAGCTCAGCGCCAGGTCCAGGGTCAGGCTGACGGTGGCATTCACAGGCTCGCTCCCGAGGTTCTGGTAGCCTACATGCAACTGGGTGTTGTTGCCGATCCAGGCGTTCTGGCCCCAGAGGTTCACGGCAGCATCATAGATGCCGGGTATGGGCTGGAAGCCGAAGTCCATCCCAACGACCTGTGTGCCTTGCACGGGCACCGAGTAGCTCTGCGAGGCCGGGGTGACCGTGTGGTATTGCGGTGGGATGGCGGTGATGGTGTAGTTGCCCAAGGCGCTGCAGAAGGAGTAAGGGTCGCTGCCTGAAAAGCTGTTCATGCCGCCGGGGTTGATGGTGAGCATGGCGTCCACCTGCGGCTCACCGCTGTCGCGCATGCCGTTGCTGTTCAGGTCGCGGTAGGTCACGCCGGTCACCGTGCCAGCGCATTCGCGCAGCTCCCACCAGAACGAATCGCCGTCGAACGTGTCGGTCCACACGATGAAATAGTCCTGACCGGAAGTCACACTCACAACCATCTGCGAGGCGAAACTGTAGCCCGGGCAGGCCTGGGAGCCCATGTCATCATTGAACCCGATGCACGTCAGGTTGCCGCATGTGCCCGTGAACACCTTCAAGTAGGTGTCATCATCCTGTTGGTTGTTCAGTGGATGACAGCTTGTGATGACGATGGTTCCAGTGAAATTCGGCGTGTACCGGTACCAATCGCCGTCCTGGCCACCACCGCAGTTAACGCCGCCTTGGCCGTCCCCGGTGGTTGGCCCATCAGCGAGATGAAGTCCATTCCCCACGATCAGCGCCGTGGTGCATGTGTCGCCCTGCGCCAGGCCACGGAATGGGATGGCCAGCAGGATGGTGATCGCGAGGAGCTTGAACGGGGTCAAGTGGATCATGAGGCGTGCGGTTTGGACATCGAAGGTACCCGCCCCGCCCGGAATTCCTAGGGAATCCGCACCCAGAATACGAATCCGTTCTTCCGGGAGAGTTCGGTGAAGGTGCCCAGCTTTTCCACCTCCTCTGTGTGCGTCACCTTGCAGGCCAGGTACACCGGGCGGTCGATTGGCCCGTGCCAGAGTATTGCCTCGTCCGGCTGCGCCTCCATCACCCTGCCGTAGAACTCCGGCACATAGCTCTTGTAGCCCTTGGTGAGCAGCCAGCACCGCTCGTTGGCCTTGCTCTCGAAGAACTCCACCGCGGCGCGCTGCGAGTAGCCCTCGATGTTCTTGATGAAGAAGAAGAGCGTGGTGGTGACGAAGAGCGCCCCGCCTGCGAAGACGCTGAGCACGGCCGCGCGGACCTTCTTGCGCCCGTGCAGCGCATGCCCGGCGAGCAGGCCGGCCAACAGCACGAGTCCAGCGATCGCTTCGAGTCCCGTCCACTTCACCTCGGCGTCGAGGTTCGCCAGCGCGAAGGGGTCCTGCGCGAAGAGCGGCTTGATCGCATCGATGCTCATGCCGGCGAACGGGACCGCGATCACGAGCAGGGCGATCGCCGTGCCCAGGCCGCCGAGCAGGAAGCGGCTCCAGCCGAAGCCCTCCTGCTTCCTCCAGATGCGCTCCAGCTGCAGCGCGGCGAGGTAGGTGAGCGGGAAGTAGCACAGGCTGCTGTAGTGCACGATCTTGGTCTTCACGATGCTGAAGAGGATGAGCACCACCCAGAAGAGGATCACCATCCAGTGGCGGTGGTCACTTACATGGGCGTCGTTGCTTCGTGTGGGCCTCAGCAGTTCCTGCAAGGCGAACACCGAGGCCGGGAAGCAACCGAGCAGCAGCACTACGAAGTGGTAGCCCACGAACCCGCCGTGGCCGGCATCCTCGGTGGTGAGCATGGCCACCTGGCGCCAGAAGAAGGCGATCATGAACTCGGGGCCGTTGCGCAGCAGGTCGATTAGCGCCCAAGTGGAAACAGTTAGGGCAGTGGCGAGCGCGATGATGCCGATGCGGCGCAGGCTGAGCACGAAGCGGAAGCGCTTCCAGGCCCAGAACGCGCCCACCACCAGCCCGGGCACCAGCACACCCACGGGCCCCTTGGTGAGCACGGCCAGGCCCAGGAAGAAACCCCCGATCCAGGCGTGGCGGTCGCTGCGCGCGTTCATGGCGTTGGGGTCGCGCTTGGGGTCGCGTTGCACCAGCGTGATGATGGCGTGCAGCCCGAGGAAGATGAAGAGGTTGAACCACGGGTCGATGATGCCGCTGCGGAAGTAGAGGTGCGGCAGGATGGAGCCGATATAGGCCAGTGCCCACAGCATCCCGAAGGCGCGTCCTTGTGTTTGCTCGCCGATTCGGTAGAGCAGCCACAGCGTGAGGACGCCGCAGATGGCGTTGGGGAATCGCGCGGCGAATTCGCCCACGCCGAAGGCCTTCATGCTGAGGGCCTGCAGCCACATGAACAGGGGCGGCTTCTCGTGGAAGGCCTCGAAGTGCATCTGCGGGCGCAGCCAATCGCCGCTCGCGACCATCTCGCGCGCGATCTCCGCGAAGTTGATCTCGTCCCAGTCGAAGAGGTGGACAGCGCCCAGGCCGGGGATGAGGAGCAGCGCGGCGACCGCGATGATCAGTAGCTGCAGGCGGCCATGGGTCGGCATGGCGCCAAGGTAGAAGCCGTGCGGCCAGCGGTCGCGGTCGGGCGGTCAGGCCTGCGGCCGCCGGGCACCCAGCAGCTTCCAGCCCATGATTCCCGTGCGCGCCAGGAAGTAGCGCCAGCTCACGTTGAGCACGCCGAAGCCGTAGGTCATGCTGCGGCTGAAGTTGATGCTGCTGGCCTCATCGAAGTATTTCGTGGGGCAGGTGATCTCGGCGATGTCGAAGCCCTGCCAGAAGATCTGGCCGATCATTTGGTTGTCGAAGACGAAGTCGTCCGAGCACAGGTGGTAGGGGCAGGCATCGAGCACCTTGCGGTGGAAGGCGCGGTAGCCCGTGTGATACTCGCTCAGCTTCTGGCCGCAGAGCAGGTTCTGCGTGAAGGTGAGCCAGCGGTTGGCGATGTACTTGTACATGGGCATGCCGCCCTTCAGCGCGCCTTTGCCCAGGATGCGCGACCCGAAGACCACCGGGTACACGCCGTTGCCGATCAGCGCGATCATGCTGGTCAGCAGCTTCGGGGTGTACTGGTAGTCGGGATGCAGCATCACCACGATGTCGGCGCCCAGCTTCTTCGCGGTGTCGTAGCAGGTCTTCTGGTTGCCGCCGTAGCCGCGGTTCACCTCGTGCTGAACCACATGCCTGATGCCCAGCTTCCGGGCCACTTCCACGGTGTTGTCCGGGCTTTTATCGTCCACGAGCACCACCTCGTCCACGATGTCGAACGGGATTTCCCGATAGGTCTGCTCCAGGGTGAGGGCCGCCCGGTAGGCGGGGAGCACCACTACGACTTTCTGTCCGAGGTACATGGGTCCAAAATTGGTCGGGTTCTTACGCCATCAGGGGGCGCCCTGTTTCGTTCCTTCCATACGGCGCGGTTGATAAGGGTCCTTCCGGGCCCCGCGGGGGCGCTATCCTGATTGTTCGGCGCTGCTCACCAGGTAAACCGCTGCGAGCACCAGCCCGATGAGGGCCAAGCGGCTCCAGCCGATGGCTTCTCCATCCAGCAGCCCCCAGCCGATGGCCACCACGGGCATCAGGTAGGTCACCGTGCTCGCGCGCAAGGCGGTGGTGCGCTGCAGGAGCATGTTCCACAGGATCAGCGCCACAGCGGAGCTCATCACCGCCAGGACAGCCACATACCCCAATGCTGTCGCAGCGCGCGGATCCGTCGCCAATTTCTCGGGCAGCCCGCTGGCCAGGGCTAGGCCAATGGCCGGCGGCCCCACCCAAGTGAGTGCCAGCGCCGAGGTGGCCGCAGGCGGCAGGCCGTAGAGGTGCCGTTTCACGATGTTGCCGCTGAATCCGTAGCCCAGTGTGCCCAGCACCGGCAGCAGCGCGAACCACGACCAGCCGTGCCCTGTACCCGAGCCGGTATAGACCAGGCCTGCGGCACCGAACAAGCCCAGGAGGATGGCCGCCAGGTGCACGCCGCGCACGCGAAGGGCGAAGAAGAGCGCACCGGTGACCATGGTCATCAGGGGCGTCAGGCTGTTCAGCATCCCGCTGAGGGCGCTGTCGATGCGCGTCTGTGCCGTGGCGAAGAGCAGGGCCGGCAGCCCGTTGCCCAGCAGCCCCGACCCCAGGAGCGGCAACCAGTGGCGGCGGAGCAGGCCGGCGTGGCGCAGCAGGATCGGGCTCAGCGCCAGCCAGGCCATGGCGATGCGGGCGGTGGCCATCTGCCATGGGGTGAGCACCGGCACCCCTTCGTGGTAGAGGCCCCGCTTCATGAGAATGAAGCTGCTGCCCCAGATGAGCGCAAGGGCACCCAGCAGGAGCCAGGTGCGCTGGCTGCGGTCGGTCCTCATCGGAATGGCGGCGCGAAGCTATCTTCCCGGTTGAGCATCATACATTTGTAACCTCCCGGCAGGGCTGTGCGTCCCATCATCGAGTCAACCCCCATCGTGCCATGAAAGCGCTCCTCCTTCCCGCCTTGGTCGCCTTCCTCCTCACCTTCGTCGCGTGCAGCGGCCCGGCGGTTCAGGACAAGGCGGTTGCCGGCATCGAGCGCGTGGAGATGGAGGAGGTCGTCACCAGCGGCGAGCCTTTGGCCACTGCGGACTTCGCCATAGAGGGCATGAGCTGCGAGATGATGTGCGGCGGCTCCATCAAGAAGGCTCTGGCCGGCCTCGGCGCCGTGAGCACGGAGATCAAGATGGATGAGGAGGGCCCGGATCACGCCATCGTCACCTACGATGCCGCGAAGCTCAATGATGCCCAGATGGTAGAGGCCATTCAGGCGCTCTATGACGGCCAGTACAAGGTGATCTCCATTGCGGTCACCAAGCGGGTGAAGGGCGAGGGTTCTGTGACCGGAAGCGAGGGTGCCTCGTCGGCCCAAGCGCGTTCCGACCTTGGCCGCATCTCGGCCCGGGAGGTGGTGCTTCCCAGCGTGCTGGCCATTCTTTCCCGGCTCCTGCGCTTCTGAGCGCCCTTGCAGCCTGCATATCTGTTCAGCGCGTGTTGGAGTGCTGGTACCCGCCCGCACCTTTCACGGCCAGTGGTGTTGATAGCTTCGCAGGCTCATGATGGATGAGGAGCGTAGGCGATTGCGGCCCGTGACGGCCTGGCTGGCAACCGGGTGCGTGCTTATCGCGCTCATGGTTGTGATCGGCGGCATCACTCGCCTTACCGGCAGTGGCCTTAGCATCACCGAATGGGACCCCATCATGGGCGCGCTGCCGCCCCTTGACGAGGCCGCCTGGCAAGAAGCCTTCGAGAAGTACAAGCGCATCCCCGAGTACAGGTTGGTGAACAGCCATATGGACCTGGAGGGCTTCAAGCGGATCTTCTTCTGGGAGTGGATGCACCGCAACTGGGGCCGCCTCATGGGCATCATCTTCATCGTCCCCTTCGCACTGTTCTGGCGCCGTGGGCTGCTCAAGGGCTGGCTGCTGCGGCGTGCCATGTGGATCATGCTCGGCGGAGCCATCGTGGCCAGCCTGGGCTGGTTCATGGTGCTGAGCGGCCTGGTGGACCTTCGCGATGCCAACGGACAGCTGCTGGTGAACGTGAGCCATTTCCGGCTCGCCATCCACCTCTGCGGGGCCTTCACGGTGTTCGGCATGGTGCTCTGGACGGTCTTCGACATCCGGCTGGGGCGGAAGGGCTTCGCTCCGGAGCGGAGCCCTGCGGGCGGCTGGGCACGTGTGCTGCTCGCATTGCTGGCGCTTCAGATCGTGTGGGGCGCCTTCACCGCCGGGCTCGATGCGGGCCGCATCTATAACACCTGGCCACTGATGAACGGCGCGTTCATGCCCGAGAATATCACGGCCTTCAGCTCACTCTGGCAGAACCTTGCCGACCATCGGGACGGGGTGCAATTCGTGCATCGCAACCTGGCCTGGCTGGTGGCCGCCGCCTTCGTGGCCTTTGCCTGGCGCTTCCGCGCCGTGCCCGGCCTGCACTGGCGCTGGCTGATCGCCGCCGTCGCCATGCAGTTCGTGCTGGGCGTACTCACCGTGCTCACCCATGTCAGCCTCGCCCTGGGCGTACTGCACCAGTTCGGTGCGCTCTTCCTGCTGGCGGTCCTGGTCAGCGTGCTGCACGCTACCGGCCGGCCTGCGCCCAGCGCAGCGTAGCTGCGAAGTGGCGCATGTCAGCGCGCAGGCGCTCGGTCACCGGTGCCAGGGAATCGGCGTTCGGCCGCGCATCGAAGTAGAGCGCCCCGTAGAGGAAGTGCTGCGCGCTGTCGGTGAGGTAGAACACGAAGGGGCTGGCCACATCGCCCTCCACATCGAAGAGGGTGCCGAAGACGCGTTCATCGTGCCGTAGCACGCGTTCGCTCCGGATGCGGACGGCCTTCGCCTCGTGCTTGCGCTTGAAGTCGTGGGCATCCTCGATCAGTGCGGGCAGGTCGCCGCGCACAGGGCTGTAGGTGAGGTGCACGGTGGCGCGCTGGCCCTTGAAGCGCAGGTCGTACCAGCGGGCGCTGTCCTGCCGGGGGCGCTCCACGAGGCTGGCATAGGCCGGTCGTTCCGCCGTGAAGGCCGCTTCCGCCTGTTCCGCATAGGCCACCGGAGGCAGGTCGATGCGCGGCCAGCCCTTGGGCTTGGGCACCGGATCCTCGCCGCAGCCGATCAGCAGCGCGGCGAACAGCACCGGCAGGCTAGGAGCGGGCCTCATCATTCATGGTCAGCTTCACGCGGCGGATGCGCTTGTTGTCCGAGGCCTCGATGGCAAAGGTGAAGTTGCGCAGCGATACCACCTCGCCCTTCTTGGGGATGCGGCCCGTGAGCTCCAGCACGAAGCCCCCGAGGGTGCCGCTGTCGCCCTTGTGGTCCTCGAAGACCTGCCCGTCGATGCCCAGCACGCGGTACACATCGGTGAGGGGCGCCCTGCCCTCGAACACCCAGGTGCGGTCGTCGAGCTTGCTGTAGATGAGGTCCTCCTCATCGAACTCGTCGGTGATCTCGCCCACGATCTCCTCGATCACGTCCTCCAAGGTGATGATGCCGCTGGTGCCCCCGTGCTCGTCCACCACCACGGCAAGGTGCACCTGCTCGGTCTGGAAATCCTTCAGCAGGTCGTCCAGCTTCTTGTTCTCCGGCACGAAGTAGGGCTCGCGCAGCAGCGCGTGCCAGTCGAAGTCCTCCTTGGCGATGTGGGGCAGCACGTCCTTGATGTAGAGGATGCCGCTCACGCGGTCCAGGGTCTCCTCGTACACGGGCACGCGCGAGAAGCCGCTGTCCACGATGGCGGCCAGGAGCTGCTTGAAGGTGAGGTCGCGCTCGAATCCCACCACTTCGGTGCGCGGCCGCATGATCTGGCGCGCCTCGAAGTTGCCGAACTTCACGATGCCCCGTAGGATGCGCTGTTCCTCGGCGGTGGTGCTGGCATCCTTGGTGAGCTCCAGTGCATGGCCGAGGGCGTCGACTGAGATGCCCTGCGAAGCGCGCTTGCGGTAGCGCTTCTCGATCCAGGTGGTGCTGCGCACGAGTGTCTCGCTCACGGGCTTCAATGCCCAGCGCAGGGCGGTGAGGGGGCCGGCCATGTGCTGGGCCACGCGCATGGCGTTCGCTGTTGCATAGACCTTGGGGAGCACCTCGCCCAGCAGCAGCAGCACGAAGGTGACCGCCAGCACCTGGATGATGAAGACCATGTAGCCGGGCATCCGGTCGATTTCCAGCAGCGAGGTGACGGCCACCGTGCTCAGGATGACGATGCCTACGTTGACGAAGTTGTTGGCGATGAGGATGGTGGCCAGCAGCCTGCGCGGCTTCGCGAGCAGGTCTAGCACGCGTTGGCCCCAAGCGCCGCCGCGCTCCTTCAAGTCGCGCAGCTGGGTGGGCGAGAGGGAGAACAGGGCCACCTCACTGGCGCTGAAGGCGGCGCTGCACACAAGCAGCAGCCCGATCACCACCAGGATGAGGGCCGTGGGGCCATCCAGGGGGCGCCAGTAGAGGGCGACGGTGAGCGGGAGGAAGGAGGGGGGCTCCAACGGGGACGCGATGGGTTCTGCGCTGCGGGTGCCGGGCTAGAAGGGCAGGTCGTCCACTTCCATCTCCTGGGCGCCACCAGCCGCAGGGGCGGGCTGCGCCGCGGCAACGGATGCCGCCTGCTGCACCGGGGCGCCGGTGGAGGGCCGGTCCAGCATGGTCATCTCATCGGCGTGGATCTCGGTGGTGTAGCGGGTGTTGCCATCCTTGTCCTGCCACTGGCGGGTGCGGAGCTTGCCTTCCACGTACACCTTGCTGCCCTTGCGCAGGTAACGCTCGGTGATCTCGGCCAGCCCGCGCCAGGCCACGATATTGTGCCACTCGGTCTGCTCGCGCTTCTCGCCGGTCTGGCGGTCCTTGTAGGTCTCGCTGGTGGCAATGCGGAAGTTGGCCACGGCTGCGCCGTTCTGCAGGTGCCGCACTTCGGGGTCGGCGCCGAGGTTGCCGATGAGGATCACTTTGTTCACGCCGGACATGGCTTGCTTCAGGATTGGAGGGTCGAAGATAGCGGTTCCTCAGGGGTGGTTTTCCCCGTCGTCGGTCCGCAGGTAGCGCTCCACGAGCCGCGGCAGGGCATGCGTATCGAGGGCCGCCCAAGAGACCTGCTTCCAGTCCGTGGGCGGCGTGAAGCCCTTCGGAGGGGAGGCCTTCC
This sequence comes from Flavobacteriales bacterium UBA2426, assembly GCA_002342985.1. Lineage (GTDB taxonomy): Bacteria > Bacteroidota > Bacteroidia > Flavobacteriales_F > PHOS-HE28 > PHOS-HE28. The sequence goes on along the minus strand of DDRC01000112.1, from coordinate 7,553 downwards.
AGAGCAGGGCGTGGATCACCTGATGGCTGAGCACGTGCTTCACCGGACCCTGCATGGAGCCGATCGCCCATCCATGGCCAAGGACCGTACGCAGCCGGGCATGGAAGCTCCGCCGTGTCATGGGTGCCGTCGTCTCCACCATGGGCAGCTCCCACAGGCCCTGCCAGATGTCCTTGTCCCTGCGCTGTCGGAGGTAGATGCCTCCCTGCGCCTCGATCAGCAGGTAATTGAAATGACGGGTGCGCGTCTTTGTCTTGCCCGCCTTCACAGGCAGCTCCCCGATGCGCCCTTCTGCCTTCGCGATGCATTTGCGCGCCAAGGGGCACTCGCCGCAGCGCGGGTTCCTGGGCGTACAGATTGTGGCGCCGAGCTCCATCACCGCCTGATTGTGGTCGCCGGGGTGCTCGCGGGAGATCAGTTCGCCGGCCAGCGCCCGGAACTCCTTCTTCCCGGCGGTGCTGTCGATGGGCGTGGCGATGCCGAAGACCCTGGCCAGTACCCGAAAGACATTGCCATCCACCACGGGCTCCGGGATGCCGAAGCAGATGCTGGCGATGGCCGAGGCGGTGTAATCCCCTATGCCCTTGAGCTTCAGCAGGGCGGCATGGTCGGCCGGGAACTGTCCGCCGTGCTCTTTCACCACTTGCTGGGCGGCCGTGCGCAGGTTACGGGCGCGGCTGTAATAGCCCAGCCCTTGCCAGAGCCGAAGCACCTGGTCCTCAGAGGCCTTGGCCAGATGCGCCACGCTGGGATAGCGCTCCACGAAGCGGTGCCAATAGGCGGTCCCTTGGTCCACCCGGGTCTGCTGGAGGATGACCTCGCTGAGCCAGATGCGGTACGGATCAAGCGTTTTGCGCCACGGCAAAGGGCGCTGATTCTCGCGGTACCAGGGCAGCAGGGCCTGGCTGAACCATGAACGGCTTGACATACAGGCACAAAGATGGGTTGCGAGTGCCGTTGATCCGGCTATATTTGCGCCCCCAAATCAATCGGGCTATGACGAAGGCAGAGCTGGTGGGCATCATCTCCAAGAAGACCGGAATCGAGCGCATGGTGGTGCTCGCCACGGTGGAAGCGTTCATGGATGAGGTGAAGAACCAGCTGGCCCACGGCGAGGCGGTCCACCTGCGCGGCTTCGGCAGCTTCGTGGTGAAGCACCGGGCGCAGAAGACCGGCCGCCTGCTGGCCAAGAACACCACCATCATCATCCCGGCGCACGACATCCCGGCCTTCAAGCCCGCCGATGTATTCGTGGACCAGGTGAAGAACCGGTCGCAGAAGCCTGAAGGCCAATGATGGGTTTGGGCAAGCCGCAGTGGCTGGCTCTGGCCGGCGCCGCGGCGGTAGTCGTTCTTTTGGTACTGGTACCCCGGACACCTTCGGGGAAGCGCGAGGAAGCGGCGGCCATCACCCCCGCCAAGGCCCGCACCATGGAGGCGGTGGCCCTGGTGCAGGGTCAGGACCCCATGCGCGGCATCATGATGCTGCGCGAGATCGCCGAGCAGGAGCCCGACAATGCCGAGGCGCATTGGCACCTGGGGCTGTTCTCGGTGCAGAGCGGACAGATGGAGAAGGCGCTGGAGCGCTTCAAGAAGGTGCGCGACCTGGACGCCGAGGGCTTCCCCGATGTCTGGTTCTACCTGGGGCGCACCTATGCCACCTTGGACAGTACCGACCAGGCCATCGCCTGCCTGCACCGGTACCGCGAATTGGTTGACGATACGGCCATCACCCGCGTGGTGGATGGCTTCTTGTTGGAATTGGAAGGACACGTACACGAACACTGAGCACACATGCCCTGCGGAAAGAAGCGGAAGCGCCACAAGATGGCCACCCACAAGCGCAAGAAGCGCCTGCGGAAGAACCGCCACAAGAAGAAGATCCGGTAGTAGCCGGTGACGTTGCTGCTGCCTGAGGGCCTTGGGTCCTCAGGGGCCGCTGTCGTGCGCACCCGCGTGCCTGCTTCCATGCATCATCACATCGCCATCGCGTGAGCGTAGACCTCGTCATCCGTTCGGCCGGGGGGGAGGTGGCCATTGCCCTGTTGAAGGACAGGGTGCTGAGCGAGCTCCACCGCGAGAGGACCGAGCGCGGCTTCGCCGTGGGCGATGTGTACCTGGCCAAGGTGCGCAAGGTGGCGCCCGGCCTCAACGCGGCGTTCGTGGATGTTGGGCACGAGAAGGACGCCTTCCTCCACTACTTCGACCTGGGCCCCCAGTACCGCAACAGCTACAAGTTCGCCAAGGGCGCGGTGGCGGGCACCGTCGCCAGCAGCCTGCTGGAGGACTGGAAGCTCGACCCCGACATCCCCAAGGACGGAAAGCTCTCCGACATCGTCAGCGCCAGCCAGAGCATCCTGGTGCAGATCGCCAAAGAGCCCATCAGCACCAAGGGCCCGCGCCTCACGGCCGAGGTCACCCTGGCAGGCCGCTACATGGTGCTGGTGCCCTTCATCAACAAGGTGAGCATCAGCAGCCGCATCACCGACGAGGCGGAGCGCAAGCGGCTGAAGGAATTGATGCAGGCCATCCGCCCGAAGAACTTCGGCGTGATCATCCGCACCAACGCCGCCGAGAAGGACAGCGCCGACCTGGAGAATGACCTCAAGAACCTGCTCCAGCGCTGGGACGTGATGTTCAGCAACCTGCGCAGCGCCCAGCCGCCCAAGAAGGTGCTCGGCGAGGTGGACCGCACCAACGCCGTGCTGCGCGACGTGCTCAACAAGAGCTTCACCGGGATCCACGTGGATGATGAGCTCCTCGCCGAGGACATCCGCACGACGCTGCAGAGCATCGCACCGGAGAAGGCGGGCATCGTCAAGCACTACAAAGGGAAGATCGACATCTTCGACAGCTTCGGGATCAACAAGCAGATCAAGCAGGCCTTCGGTAAGCAGGTGATGCTGCCCAGCGGCGCCTACCTGATCATCGAGAAGACCGAGGCCATGCACGTCATCGACGTGAACAGCGGGAGCCGCAAAGGCGGCAGCCAGGCCCAGGAGAAGAACGCCCTCGACATCAACGTGGAGGCGGCCAAGGAGATCGCCCGCCTGCTGCGGCTGCGCGACATGGGTGGCATCATCTGCGTGGATTTCATCGACCTCTATGAGCCCGAGAACCGCCGCCTGCTGCACAAGGCGCTGAAGGATGCCATGGAGGACGACAAGGCGAAGCACAACGTGCTGCCGCCCTCGCGCTTCGGCGTCATCGAGATGACCCGCCAGCGCGTGCGCCCCGAGACCGAGATCGAGACCGCCGAGAGCTGCCCCACCTGCAAGGGCACCGGCGAGGTGCAGGCGCCCGTGCTCATCATCGACGAGATCGAGAACGCGCTCAACTACCTGCACGGCGAGAAGGGCATGACCGGCCTCACGCTCTGCGTGCACCCCTTCATCCACGCCTTCCTCACCAAAGGCCTGCCCAGCATCCAGCACAAGTGGTACCTGCGTTGGAGGAAATGGGTGAAGGTGAAGCCCGAGGGCGCCCTGCAGTACCTGGCGTACACCGTGCAGGATGACGCGGGGAACGAGGTGCCGGTGTGAGGCGTTTGCAGGTTCGGCAGGCTCCCCATGCCGAAGAAGCCAACCATCTCCGACGCCCTTGCTAAAGCCCGCGCCTACTGCGCCCGGCAGGAGCGCGCCCAGCAGGAGGTGCGCGACAAGCTCTACGCATGGGAGGTGCCCGCCAAGGACATCGAGTCCATCATCAGCCAACTCATCGGTGAAGGCTTCCTCAACGAGGCGCGCTTCGCCGAGCACTTCGCGGTGAGCAAGCTGCGGCAGAAGGGCTGGGGGCTCCGCAAGATCGAGGCGGCCCTGAGGCAGCGGCAGGTGAGCGAGCCCTGCATCCGGGTGGCGCTCAAGGCCATCGACCGAGAGGAGCAGAGCGGAAAGCTGCGTGAGCTGGTGGTCAAGCGCTGGGCCAGGGAGAAGGAGCCCGATGCCTTCAGGAAGCGGCAGAAGGTGATGGCGTACTTCCTGCGACGCGGCTTTGCGTCGGAAGAGGTGAAGCGGGCGCTCGAGGGGCTGGCCTAGGTGCCGCCCGCCCGCTGCCAAGGGCTGACAGCCAGCAACATGCAACGGACAGCCCCGCCCCAGCTACTTTCGCGCCCGGAATGATCACCATCGACGAGATCGGCGGCCTCGGTGAACGCCTGGAAGCGCTCAAGGGCTACCTCGAGATCGAGGACAAGCGCGGGCGTATCCTCGAGGAGGAGAAATACACCCACGACCCCGACTTCTGGAACGACCAGAAGAAGGCGCAGGCCACCATGAAGAAGATCCGCGAGCTGAAGCGCTGGGTGGCGCTCTGGGAGGATGTGAAGCGCGAGATAGACGATGTGGGCGTGATGTTCGACTTCTGGAAGGCGAAGGAGGTGAGCGAAGAGGAAGTGGAAGCGCAATTCGGCAAGGCGGAGAAGGCCTTGGAGGAGCTGGAGTTCAAGAATATGCTCAGCGCCGAGGAGGACCCCCTGAGCGCGGTGGTGCAGATCACCAGCGGTGCGGGCGGCACCGAGAGCAACGACTGGGCCTTGATGCTGCTGCGGATGTACCGCATGTGGGCGGAGAAGAGCGGCTACGCGGTGAAGGTGCTGGACTACCAGGACGGGGAAGCGGCGGGCATCAAGCAGGCCACGTTGGAGGTGGATGGCGAGTTCGCCTTCGGCATGCTGAAGGGCGAGAACGGCGTCCACCGGCTGGTGCGCATCAGCCCCTTCGACAGCAATGCGCGGCGCCACACGAGCTTTGTGAGCGTGTATGTGTACCCGCTGGTGGACGAGAGCATCGAGATCGACATCAACCCCAGCGACATCACCTGGGATACCTTCCGCAGCGGCGGTGCCGGAGGCCAGAACGTGAACAAGGTGGAGACCGGCGTGCGCCTGCGACACGCGCCCACGGGCATCATCATCGAGAATACCGAGACGCGCAGCCAGCTGGAGAACAAGAACAAGGCGCTGCAGCTGCTGAAGTCGCAGCTGTACGAGGCCGAGCTGGAGCGGCGCCGAAGCAAGCGCAGCGAGATCGAGGCCGGCAAGAAGAAGATCGAGTGGGGAAGCCAGATCCGCAACTACGTGCTGCAGCCCTACAAGCTGGTGAAGGACGTGCGCACCGAGCACGAGACGAGCAGCGTGGATGATGTGCTGAACGGCGGGATCGATGAGTTCCTGAAGGCCTATCTGATGATGCACGGGCAGAGCCAGAAGGTCTGAGAATGATGAACACAGAACATTGAATACCGAATGTCGAAGGGAGGTAGACCCCGCTTCGATGTTGATAATGCGGTGTTCGATGTCAGAAATTGAAGCGAAGCCATGAGCGACTACCGCATCGAGAAGGACACCATGGGCGAGGTGAGGGTGCCCGCCGACAAGTACTGGGGCGCGCAGACCGAGCGCAGCCGGCGCTTCTTTGCCATCGGTGCGCAGCGCATGCCGCTGGCCGTGGTGCATGCGCTGGCCGAGGTCAAGCGCGCCGCGGCCGAGGTCAACGCCGAGCTCGGCTTGCTCGATGCGGCGCGCGCGCAGGCCATCGCCGCAGCCGCGGGGCGCGTCGCCGCGGGCGAGTTCGACGCGCAGTTCCCGCTGTCGGTGTGGCAGACCGGCTCGGGCACGCAAAGCAACATGAACGTCAACGAGGTGGTCGCGCACCTGGCCACGCAGGCGCTGGCGCAAGCGGCGCTGCCCGCGGGCGGCGAGGCGCCGCGGGTGCACCCGAACGACCACGTCAACCTCGGCCAGTCGTCGAACGACGTCTTCCCCACCGCCATGCACCTGGCCACGGTGCTGCAGGCACGCTTGCTGCTGCAGGCGCTGGCGCGGTTGCGCGCCGCGCTGCAGGCCAAGGCGGCCGCGTTCGCGGCAACGCTGAAGATCGGCCGCACCCACATGCAGGACGCCACGCCGGTGACGCTGGGGCAGGAGTTCGGCGGCTACGACGCCCAGCTGGCGCTGGCCGAGGCCGCGCTGCGCGCCGCGCTGCCGGCAGTTCACGCGCTGGCCATCGGCGGCACCGCGGTGGGCACCGGGCTGAACACGCACCGCGAGTTCGGCGCCCGCGTCGCCGCGCGCCTGGCGCAGCGGCTGCAAGCGCCGTTCGCCGTCGCCGACAACCTGTTCGCGGCGATGGCCGGCCACGAGGCGCTGGTCGGCCTGCATGCCGCGCTGCGCATGCTGGCGGTGGCGCTGACCAAGATCGGCAACGACATCCGGCTGATGGGCAGCGGCCCGCGCGCCGGGTTGGGTGAACTGCGGCTGCCGGCCAACGAGCCCGGCAGCTCGATCATGCCGGGCAAGGTCAACCCGACGCAGGTCGAGGCGCTGACCATGGTGTGCGCGCAGGTGCTGGGCCACGACGTGGCGATCGGCGTGGCGGCGGCGCAGGGCCAGTTCGAGTTGAACGTCTACAAGCCGCTGATCGCCTACAACGTGCTCGACAGCCTGCAGCTGCTGGGCGACGCGATGACCAGCTTCGCCGCGCACTGCGTCGAAGGGCTGGAAGTCGACGCCGCGCGCATGCAGCAGTTGATGCAAGGCTCGCTGATGCTGGTGACCGCGCTGGCACCGCACATCGGCTACGACCGCGCCGCGGGCATTGCCAAGAACGCGCATGCGCAGGGCACGAGCCTGCGCGAGGCGGCGCTGCAAAGCGGCGTGGTCACGGCCGAACAGTTCGACGCCTGGGTCGACCCGCGGCGCATGCTCGGGCCCGGCCGAGACCCCTGAGCCCGCACACCGCCGGGGCGTTGCCGCTGGCTGGCGCGCAACGCAGAATGGCCATCGCTTCACAGGGAGGATGGCTTGAAGATCCGTTGGCAGTTGGCTTGGCTGGTGACGGCGGCGATCGCGCCGGTGGCGCTGCTGGCCGCGCTGGCCCTGCACGGCTGGTACGACACCCAGCAGCAGCTGAGCACGCAGCGCCATCTGGAGCGGGTGCGCGCGCTGCGGCTGGCGCTGGA
>DDRC01000112.1:0-445 GCA_002342985.1 Flavobacteriales bacterium UBA2426 | reverse complement strand
CGCGCTGCGGCTGGCGCTGGACGCCGACCTGCAGGGCAGCCTGCGCACGCTGAAGGCCTTTGCCGACCGGCGCTCGCTGCATGCCGACCGCGCTGCCGGCGCGGCCGCACTGGACCGCGAGCTGCAGCGCTTGCTCGATCGCAATCCGCGCTGGTCGTCGGTCGCGCTGNNGGGGGGAGCCGGCGGCCGGCGACCTGGTGCAGCGCGTGGTGGCCAGCGGTGCGGCGCAGATCTCGGGCCTGCTCGGCAGCGCCGACGGCAGCCTGCACAGCACCTTCATCGCGGTGCCGGTGCTGCACGAAGACCAGGTCGAACGGGTGCTGCTGGTCGGCGTGTCGGCGGCCCATTGGCTGGAGTTCCTGCGCCGCTTTCCGATCGCGCGCGACGCCACGCTCACGCTCAGCGACCCGTCGGGCCAGATCATCGCGCGTACGCTGAACCACGA
>DDRC01000250.1:6124-12145 GCA_002342985.1 Flavobacteriales bacterium UBA2426 | reverse complement strand
CCCATGGATTTCCTGAAGCATGCCGGCCAGGCGGGATTACGGTGGTTCACGAGGCACGTGCCCATTCGCGGTCGGCACCGCTTGGCCGATACCGTCGGCCGGTGGGTCTCCGACCCTGTCACGGTGCGCTCCATCAACGGGATCAAGGTGGAACTGGACCGTGACATCCAGTACCACCGGATGATGCTCTTCGACCTGTATGAAGAGAATGTCCTGAATTACCTCCGTCGCCGCCTTAAGCCAGGGATGGTGGTATTCGACCCTGGCTGCAACATCGGCTATTTCGCAGCCCAGGTGCTTGGGATGGTCCAGCCCGGCGGCCAGGTCTGGTCATTCGAGCCCTCGCCCACCTGCCTTACCCGCATCCGCCGGCACAATCCGTCCGGATCGGTGCCGGGTTGGAGCCTACAGGCCGCGGCACTCACCAACCGGTCCGGGAAGCTCACCTTCTTCGATACGCCGCGGGTGGTAACCCATGGGTATGCCGTGCTCGAGGAAGCCTGCAAGCCGAACGACAGGGTTCCGGTCGAGGTCGCTGTCACCAGCGTCGATGATTTCTGCGCCGCGCAGGGCATCAGCCACATCGACTTCCTGAAGCTCGATATCGAGGATTCAGAGCTTCCCGCCCTGCAAGGGGCCGCCCGCATGCTGGCGGAAAGGGCCATCGATACCATCCTGGTGGAGACCGAGGTAAGGCCCGATCGGGTTAAGCTCAATGATCGGATATTCAAGCTGTTGCGTGATTCCGGGTTCCGCCCGCACCACGCACGCCGCGATGGTACTTTGGTGCAGGTGGAGCCCGAGCGCATGCCCCCGCACAAGGAGGACATTATCTGGGAACTCCAGCGCTGAAAGGCGAAGGCCGGGTTGTCCCGGCCTTCGCGCATGCATGGCTTCTCAGGCTTATTGCAGCTTGGCAAGCTTGTCCTTCATGACCTGGTACTTGGCCTGGTCGTTGGTCTTGCCATAGAGCTTGATGAGCTGTTGGATCGTCTGCGAATCGTTGGCGTTCAGCTCGTGGGCCTTCTCGAAGAAGGGCACGGCCTGCAGGTAGATGTCGTCCGCCACCTTCTTGCACTTCATGTACTCGGTATCGCTCTTGATGGCGTTGCACTTCTCATACTCCGTGGCTGCCCGATTATTGAACAGCACGCCGATGTTGAAGTGGGCATCGAACGAGGATGGGTCCACCTCGATTGCCTTGCGATAGGCCTCTTCCGCCTTGGCGTACGCTGCGGTGCGGGTGGCATCGTCCTTGGCATCGTTGGCCTTCTTATCGTGCAGGCTCCCGAGCACCGACCAGAGGGCGGCATTCCGCGGGTCCTTCTCGAGGGCTGCCATAACCCCCCCTTCGGCCTCCTCGCTCCGATCAGCGGCAAGGAGGAAGGTGATGCGATCGAGCATGAGGTCCTTATTGCCGGGGAAGGCATTGAGGCCCTCCTGAGTGGTGGCGATGGCGCCATTCAGATCCTCCGACTTCCGCTGCAAGCTGGCGATGTAGCGGTACACCTCGGGCTTCGAATAGCCGGCCGCAATCGCCTCGCGATAGCTGCTGATGGCGTTCGTGGCATCCCCTCCGAGCTCATAGGCCAGGGCACGATTGAAGATGGCATTGGTATCGACCTGCCCGAAGGATTTCGCAATAGACTCCGAACGCCGGTATCGGGCAACGGCCTCTGTGTAGTTCTTGGCCTGGAACGCATCATTGCCGGCATTGAGGGATGCGCCCTGCAGGGCCATGAGGGCCTGCCCGTTCTCCCGCTTGTATGCGCCCTTGGCGTCCAGTTCATTGGCCTTCATATAGCTCTCGGCCGCCTTGTCGATGGCATCGGGGAATTGCTGCTTCAGTGCAGCGTCCTCTCCGAGGGCGATCATGCGATAGATGTCGCCGCGGTAGCGCCAGGTCTTCTCGCTCAGTCCGGTCTTGGCATCCTGCGTGGCGGGCTCGATGTACTCAACGGCTTTCGCAAGCTGGCCGTCCTTCATGTAATTGAAGGCGTTCACCACGTTGGCGTTCTGGGCCTGAAGGCCGAATGCCAAGGCTGCTGCGGTAAGGGTGAAAAGGGTCTTCATGGTTGTTCGTCTGCGGGTATTGCTCATTCCTGGTCCTCCCCTCCGGCAAGTTCAGTGCCATCGACGGGTGGTGCCTCGCCACCGTGGTCCGGCGCATCGGCCCCTTGCGACTGCTCATCGGTCTGAAGATCGCTGTCCACCTTGGCCACGGCAGCAATCTGGTCGTTGCCGCGGAGCTCGATGAGTCGCACGCCCTGGGTGGCCCTCCCCAGCACCCGGAGTTCCTCCAGGCTCATGCGGATGGTGATGCCATTGCGGGTGATGATCATGAGTTGGTCCGCATCGGTGACATCCTTGATGGCGACCAGTTCGCCGGTCTTCTCGGTCACCTGAAGGGTCTTCACGCCCTTGCCTCCCCGGCTTACCATACGGTAGGCATAGTCGCCGTTCTCATCGAGGATGGCCGACCGTTTGCCGTAGCCCTTCTCGCTCACAACCAGCACCTGGCGCGTGGAGAGTTCGCTGCTGTCGATGGCAATCATCCCGATTACCTCATTCGCCTCGCCGCCGCCCTCCAGGTTCATGCCGCGCACCCCGCTGGCGTTGCGGCCCATGGGACGCACATCCTCTTCTTGGAAGTGCACGGCCCGGCCTTCGCGGCTGGCCAGGATGATGTGGCTCTTCCCCGTGGTAAGGCGAGCCTCCAGCAGTTCGTCGCCCTCCCTGATGTTGACGGCGATGATGCCGCTCACGCGCGGCCGGCTGTAGGCCTCGAGGGTGGTCTTCTTGATGATGCCCTGCTTCGTGCAGAGGACCACGTAATGGTTGTTGAGGTAGTCCTCGCTCTTGAGGTCCGTGACATTGAGGTAGGCCACCACCTTGTCGTCCCCCTCGAGCTGCACGAGGTTCTGGATCGCGCGTCCCTTGCTCTGCCGATTGCCCTCGGGAATGTCGAATACACGCATCCAGTAGCAGCGGCCCTTCTGGGTGAACACGAGCAGGTAGTTGTGATTGGTGGCCACGAAGAGGTGCTCCAGGAAATCCTCATCGCGGGTGCTGCTGCCACGGGTGCCCACACCGCCCCGCCCCTGGGTCCGGAACTCGGTGAGCGATGTGCGCTTGATGTAGCCCATGTGGCTGATGGTGACCACGACGGCCTCATCGGCGATCAGGTCCTCGATGCGCATGTCGCCACTGGCATGCACGATCTGGGTACGGCGCTTGTCGCCGTATTTCTCCTTGACCTCCAGCGTTTCATCCTTGATGATCCGCATCCGCAGGCCCTCATCGGCCAGCACCTCTTTCAGGTAGGCGATGGTCTTCATCAGCTCGGCATGCTCCTCCCGGATCTTGTCCCGCTCGAGCCCTGTGAGGCGCTGCAGGCGCATGTCGAGAATGGCCTTGGCTTGGACCTCCGAGAGCCCGAACTGCTGCATGAGCCCGTCCTTGGCCTCCTCCGGCGTCTGGCTGGCGCGGATCAGCGCGATCACGGCATCGAGGTGGTCCAGCGCAATGAGCAGGCCTTCCAGGATGTGCGCCCGCTCCTCGGCCTTGCGCAGATCGAACTTGGTCCTGCGCACCACCACATCATGGCGGTGGTCCACGAAACGCGCAATCAGCTCCTTCAGCCCCAACAGCATGGGGCGACCATTCACGAGCGCAATGTTGTTGACACTGAAGCTGGTCTGGAGTGCGCTGAACTTGTATAACTGATTGAGCACCACGGTTCCCATGGCATCTCGCTTCACCTCATACTCGAGGCGGATGCCATTGCGATCGCTATAGTCATTCACATCGCTGAGCCCCTCGATCTTCTTCTCATTCACAAGGTCCGCCACGCCCTTGTAGAGTTGGACGGCCTTGTTGGTCTGGTAGGGAATCTCCGTACAGACGATGGTCTCACGTCCGGTCTTCTGGTCCTCCTCGATGCTGCACTTCGCCCTGAGCACGATGCGGCCACGCCCGGTCTCATAAGCCTCGCGGATTCCATCCACGCCGTAAATCACCCCGCCGGTGGGGAAGTCCGGACCTTTGATATGGTGCATGAGGCCCTCCACATCGATGTCCTTGTTGTCGATATAGGCCACGATGCCGTCGCACACCTCGCTCAGGTTGTGCGGGGCCATGTTGGTGGCCATGCCCACCGCGATGCCGGCCGCACCATTCACCAGCAGTTGCGGGATCTTGGTGGGCATCACACTGGGCTCCTCGAGCGTATCGTCGAAGTTGGGGCGCATGTCCACCGTTTCCTTGTCCAGATCGGCGAGCACCTCTTCGGCGATCTTCTTCAACCGGGCTTCGGTGTAACGCATGGCCGCCGGGCTGTCCCCGTCGATGCTGCCGAAGTTGCCCTGGCCGTCCACCAGCGGGTAGCGAAGGCTCCAATCCTGCGCCATGCGCACCATGGCATCGTACACGCTGCCATCGCCGTGCGGGTGGTACTTCCCCAGCACCTCCCCCACGATACGGGCGCTCTTCTTATAGGGACGGTTGCTCAAGACGCCGAGGTCCTGCATGCCGAAGAGCACCCGGCGGTGCACCGGCTTCAGGCCATCGCGCACATCGGGCAACGCCCGGCTCACGATCACCGACATCGAGTAATCGATGTAGGCGGTGCGCATCTCGTTCTCGATGTTGATCGGGATGATCTTCTCTCCTTCTGCCATGGGTCTTGATACGGTCTGATGGACCCTTTTCCGGCGGCGTTCAACCCTCCGGAAAAGGGAGCCCGAAAGTATCCTTATCCGAAAGAACCGCCGATGCCTTGTTTTCCACATCGCCACAGCGCCCTGTGGATAATTGGATTTCCCCGTTCGGGAGCGGCCGGACCCCGGATCGATAGCTTGGCCCGCGGCCTTACCGCTTAACTTGTGCTCCGTCGCATCGTGTCGGGCACGGCTTGCTTAACCCCCAACTTTGCGACCATACAGCATGGACGCCAAATTCACCCCCCGTGTCCGGGATATCATCGGCTACAGCCGTGAAGAGGCCTTGCGCCTCGGGCACAACTTCATCGGTATCGAGCACATCCTGCTCGGGCTGTTGCGGCATGTGGAAGGCAACGCCTTGCGCATCCTGCAGCGCCTCGAGGTCGACCTCGATGAGCTGCGGCGGTCCGTGGAGCGCGGCATGGAGCCCCCCAGTGCGACCCGCCCCACCGACAAGGAGAGCATCCAGCTGCTGAAGCAGGTGGAGAAGATGCTGAAGATCACCTACCTCGAAGCCAAGCTCTTCAAGAGTCCGCACATCGATACGGAGCATCTGCTGCTGAGCATCCTCAAGGACGAGGACAACCTGGCTACGCGCACCCTGAGGAAGTTCCATGTGGACTACGAGTCCGTGAAGAACGAGCTGGACATGATCCTCGCAGATGGGTCTGCGCCCGGCTCCGCATACACCAGCAAGCCTAGGGCACAAGGTCCGCAGAGTGCCGATGACGACGACGACGACAGCGGCTCCTTCTCCGGCGGCGGGGCAGGTCAGCGGAAGCAGGGCGACAGCAAGAGCAAGACACCGGTCCTGGACAACTTCGGCCGCGACCTCACCAAGCTGGCCGAGGACGGCAAGCTGGACCCGATCGTGGGCCGCGAGAAGGAGATCGAGCGCGTGAGCCAGATCCTCTCCCGCCGTAAGAAGAACAACCCCGTGCTGATCGGCGAACCCGGCGTGGGCAAGAGCGCCATCGCCGAAGGCCTCGCCCTGCGCATCATTCAGCGCAAGGTGAGCCGCGTGCTCTTCAACAAGCGCATCGTGGCCCTGGACATCGCCAGCCTGGTGGCCGGCACCAAATACCGCGGCCAATTCGAGGAGCGCATGAAGGCGGTGATGAACGAGCTGGAGAACAGCCCGGATGTGATCCTCTTCATCGACGAGATCCATACCATCGTTGGGGCCGGTGGTGCCAGCGGCAGCCTCGACGCCAGCAACATGTTCAAGCCCGCCCTGGCGCGTGGCGAGATCCAGTGCATCGGGGCCACCACGCTGGATGAGTACCGCCAATACATCGAA